>PFUG01000337.1:0-1347 GCA_002789955.1 Deltaproteobacteria bacterium CG_4_9_14_3_um_filter_63_12
CACTAACTAACTAACGGCTTAGTGCTTCTTGCCCTTTCCGTTTCCCTTCTTGCCTTTGTCCTTGTCCTTGTCCTTGTCTTTTCTCTTCCCGTCCTCACTGGAGGTCGTGGTCCTCAGCACGCCACCGCCGGACGTCGTGGTCCCACCGTCGTCGTCGGCTTTGCCGCGGTCGTCGTCGTCGTCGTCGTCGTCCTTGCCGTGTCGGTCGCCGTCGTCTTCGTCGTCGTCGTCGCCAGCCTTGCCGTGTCGGTCGCCGTCGTCGTCGTCATCGGCCTTGCCGTGTTCTTTGTCATCGTCGCCGTTGCCGTTGCACGCGCCGAGGGTGTCGCCATGGTTCAAGTGGGCGGTCTGCGCCGACGCGCCGACGCTGATGGTGTGGGCGTTGGCTGTGTTGCCTGGCGGGCGATGGCAGAGCGTGACTTTGCCGCCGCCGTCATCGTCGCCTTCGTGGTCACCGTCGTGGTCGCCGTCGTCATCGTCGTGAACCGTTTCGTAGTCGCACTCGCCCTCGTAGTCGCCGTGGGCTAGGTGCGAAGCGCGCTCGGAGTCGTTGATGTCGATGCGGTAGGCGTTCTTCGCGCCCGACTCACGGTGGCAGATCGTCGTGCGGCCGTGCCGGTCGGCCTCGCCGCCGTCGTCGTCGACGAGGGCGACCTCGGTGACAACAACCGACTCGTCGGTGTTCTTGAGGCCGGAAACGATGGTCTCTGTCCCGTCGTTGGCGACGACCACGAGCTGCCGATCGGCGCGCTTGATCTCGCCTCTCACGTCGATGATGACGCGGTCTCCGTTGACGTCGACGACCTCGAGGTCGCCCTTTTTGTCGACGGTGACGACCGAGCCATCCCCACCCATGAAGACGCGCTTGCCGTCGTCGTACTTGTGCAGCACGACCCGCTTGGGCTCGCCTGTCGCAGGAGTGGCGTTGGCGCCAGCGTTCTCAGCGCT
This sequence comes from Deltaproteobacteria bacterium CG_4_9_14_3_um_filter_63_12, assembly GCA_002789955.1. Taxonomy (GTDB): domain Bacteria; phylum Myxococcota_A; class Bradymonadia; order UBA4248; family UM-FILTER-63-12; genus UM-FILTER-63-12. The sequence continues at coordinate 949 of PFUG01000337.1, forward strand.
GGCTTTGCAGTCTTTGGTGCAGTCGCACTCGGACTGACAGGCGATGGACGAGGCGCCGAACAGCATGGCGCCCACGGCGATCCAGACCCAATGCATCACTCTCATGTCGTCTCCTGCTCGCTCGAGGGAGCGTGTAAGCGTTGTGAGAGGCAGCTTAGCGGATTCCTGTCGGCGGTTCTACCGGACGTTTCATCGCGCGTCGGGATGCAGTTGGCTCGCCGCGAGACCGCGAGGTGCCGAGTCGCTCGGGAAGTCTGAGGGAAGAGGTTGACCACTTCTGCTTGCTGCGCGGCGAGAGTCCGGCTATTAGCGTGCCCCTGCTCGCCGCGGGACCGAGACGCGGCTCAAGAGAGGCGGATGAGACCATGGCAGGAACACGAATACACTACGACACGGCGG
>PFUG01000337.1:1378-2826 GCA_002789955.1 Deltaproteobacteria bacterium CG_4_9_14_3_um_filter_63_12
CACCCGCCGGCGGTCGAGGCGATGCGGGCGTTGGGCATCGAGGAGCCCGCGAGCGCGCAGCGCGGGCGCGGCTTCGTGGTCTTCCCCGACGACGGCAGCGAGCCGATCGTCCTGCCCTACTCCGACGGCAGCTACGGGCTGGCCTGCGAGCACCACGTGCTGGTCGAGCAGCTCCGCGCGGCTGCCGTGCGTCATCCGCACGTCACCTACCGGACCGGGGCGCGCTTCACGAGCCTCGACCTCGAGGCCCTGAGCCTCGGCGCTGGCAGCTTGGAGATGACGGACAAGGAGAGCGGCGACCGCGAGCGCGTCCGTGCCGGGCGCGTGGTCGGCGCCGATGGGCGGAGCTCCGTGGTGCGGGCGGCGAGCGGCGGCCAGGCCGAGCACGTCGCGGTGTCGCGGATGGCGGGGCTGGTTTTGGAGGGCGTGAAGCTCCCATACGAAGGGTTCGGGCACGTCTTTCTTGGCGCTCCTGGCTCGGTGCTGGCGTATCGCATCGCGCCGGACAAGGTGCGCATCTGCGTCGACCTCCCGCAGAGCGTCGGTCGGCTCTCGGATGCAGACTTGATCTCGGAGTACGGCCCGCACCTCTGCGAGTCGCTGCGCACCTGCTTCATCGCGGCGATCGAGGCGAAGTCCATGAGCTGGGCGGCGATCCGAGTGCAGCGCCGGCGATTTTATGGGCGCGAGGGCGCGTCCTTGGTGGGCGACTCGGTGGGCTACTACCATCCACTGACGGCAGCCGGCATGACGTTGGGCTTCGCCGACGCCATCGAACTGTCTCGCAGCAAAGACCACGACGGCTTCCGGCGGCGGCGGCTCCGTAACATTCGCGTGCCGGAGTTGCTGGCCATGGCGCTCTACGAGGTCTTCACCGACCGCAGCGACGAGATGGCGGCGATGCGGCACGCGATCTACACGTTGTGGCGCACCAGCCCGACGGAGTGTGCGCGGACGATGCGCTTCCTGGCTTGCCAAGACACGCGGGTGCCCAGCTTCTTGCTGTCTTTCGTGCGGGTGATGCGGATCGCGGGGTTGGAGCTGGCGCTGCCAAAGAATCCGGCCCCGCTGAAGAGACGAGCACAGATGGTCGGCCGTTGGTTCGGACGCGGGGTATCCATGGCCTCGGGGCTGTCCGTCCCCATGATGCAGAAGGCTGCGGGGCGCCTCGGTTTGGAGACCTCCGACACGAGCTCGAAGGTCACCTGAGACGCTGTGCGTCAATACGCCTCTTGGTAGTCGGCTTGAAATTCACCACGAAGACCACGAAGAGGCTTATTTTTCCTTGCTCTTCTTCGTGTCCTTCGTGTCCTTCGTGGTGAAAGGTCGAAGCAATATCCGCGACATACCGCCAGAACCCAGCGATTTTCATAGCAGCCACCTCAGACGCTGCGCGTCATCCAAGAGGTGAGAAAACCTTCGGACCACCGTCTGTTGATGGTCGGCTT
>PFUG01000337.1:2862-10306 GCA_002789955.1 Deltaproteobacteria bacterium CG_4_9_14_3_um_filter_63_12
AATTCACCACGAAGAGCACGAAGAGCACGAAGAGGCTGGTTTCTCCTTCCTCTCCTTCGTGTCCTTCGTGTCCTTCGTGGTGAAAGGTCGAAGCAATATCCGCTACATACCGCTCGAACCCGGCGATTTTCATAGCAGACTGAGGAGGTCCGTTTGACACAGGTACTGACCGAGCTCATCGACTTGCTCTCTCTCGAACGCCTGGAGGTCAACCTCTTCCGAGGCCGCAGCCAAGACCTGGGTTGGGGTGCGGTGTTCGGCGGCCAGGTCCTTGGGCAGGCCCTGTCCGCTGCGACGCAGACCGTGCCAACCGAACGCGTCGTGCACTCCCTACACGGCTACTTCCTGCGCCAAGGCGACGTTTGCTGTCCCATCATCTACGACGTCGAGCGCATTCGCGACGGCAGCAGCTTCAACACTCGCCGCGTGGTGGCCATCCAGAAAGGCCGCGCCATCTTCAACATGGCGGCGTCGTTCCAGATCGAGGAGCCGGGCTTCGAACATCAGGACGAGATGCCGGAAACGCCCGGCCCCGACGAGCTCGTCAACGAGCAGGAGCTGGACCGGCGGATCGCCGACCAGATCCCCGAGAAGCTGCGCCCTTGGGCGTTGGGCGAGCGCCCCATCGAGATGCGACCGGTGTGCCCCATCGATCCGCTCAACCCGGACCTTCGGCCGCCTTATCGGCGCGTCTGGTACCGCACCGCCGGCCCCCTGCCCGACGATCCCGCCCTGCACCGCTCTCTGCTCGCCTACACCTCGGACTTCAAGCTGCTGCCCACCGCCATGCAGCCCCACGGCTTGTCGTGGCTGCAGCCTGGGATGCAGGTGGCGAGCCTCGATCACGCTATGTATTTCCACCGTGCGTTTCGCATGGATGAGTGGTTGCTGCACGTCATGGAGAGCCCCTCGGCCTGCGGCGGTCGAGGTCTGGTGCGCGGCCGCTTCTTTGACCAAGCGGGCAATCTCGTCGCGACCACCGCGCAGGAAGGCCTGATGCGCAAGCGGGAGTTGCCCCCCCAAACGCCCTAGTTTCGCGGTTCGTGAACTCGGGCTTGAACCCAGAGGCCAGGACCGGTAATAGAGGAAGCCCGTGTCCAGCACTGCCAAAGGCGGTGAAACCCGACCGATACGGGCCTTGACGGGCTCACGGCCTGACATCCCCTTCAGCGAGAACTTGATGACCGCAGGCAACTGGCGTCTTTGGCTCCTTCTACTCACGAGCGCCCTCTTCTTTGGCTGCGACGACGCCCCGAAGGGCAACACCGCCGACACTTCTTGCCCGGAAGGGAAGGTCTTCGACGACCTCTACGGGGATTGCGTCTTCGTGGTTGCCGACACCACGGACGCAGACGAGCTCGAGGTGAGCGAGCCCGACGTCCTCGACGAGGAGGTCGCCGAAGAGGTCGTCGAGGACACCGCCCCCGAGGTCGTCGAGGTGCTCGACACCGACAACGACTGCGACAAGGACATGGACGGCGCTTGGTCCCTCGAGTGTGGCGGCAACGACTGCGACGACAACAACTTCAACCGCGCCCCCGACCGCCGTGAGTTCTGCGACGACATCGACAACAACTGCGACGGCAACCTCAACGAGGGACTCAACTGCACGTTCTACGCGAACACCGGGCAGCTGCTCTACCAGATCGACCCCATCAAGAAAGTCGTCTCCGACCCGCTGCCCATCGTGCGCGACCCCAACGAAACCGGCGACATGCAGTGGCTCACCGACATTGACACCTCACCGGACGGCATCCTGTACGGCGTCGCCAAGGACTACCCGGACGCCGGGACCGTGCTCTACCAGTTCGACGACTGGCTGCACGTCTGGTCCACCATCGGCTCCTCGCCCAACGTCCTGGAGCCCAGCGGCCTGGCCATCAGCACCGACGGCGTCGCCTACGTGCTCGCCGGCGACTCGATGTACACCATGAACCTCGCCACCGGCCAAGCCAACCTCGTCGGCCCCCTGGGCAGCGGCTTCTTCGCCAGCGGCGACTGCGTCATGAACAAGAACGACAGCCTCTACATGACCTCGAAAGCCGCGGGTCAAAACGACACGTTGGTCTTGGTCGAGACCACCAGCGGACAGGGCACGGCCCTGGGCGACGTCGGCTTCGCCAACCTCTACGGGCTGACCGTCGCGTGGGGCAAGATGTACGGCCTGAACTCGGCCGGTCAGGTCATCGAGATCAACCCCATCACGGGCGCGGGCACGTTGGTGACGACGTTCTCGAACATCAGCTGGTGGGGCGCGGCGAGCACTCCAAATAGATAGACTGCATCGGGCATGGCAGCGCGGGGGCCTGGGCGTCCGGCGACCGACGCGGGCCACGCGGCTCGCGCTTCGGACGGCGGCCCGATAAGCCCTAGATGGAGCGAAGACCAGTCCACGACTCAAGACCGGACAGACTCTGGGGCTGGCGTCTCCTCTCCGTGGTTGGGCCGCTGCGTCGCGCCGCTCTCCGTCCAGAGCATGACGCCCGCCGAGGTCACCAAGAGTCCGGCAAAGCCATACGCCAAGGGCATCACCGTGCCGTCGAAGGCGCGACCGATGAGCGCCCCGAGGGTCAACGAGATGAGCGTGGCCAGCGAGCTGATCACGGCGGCGGCCGTGCCGGCGATATGGCCCAAGGGCTCCATGGCCATGGCGTTGAAGTTGCCGAAGAGGATGCCGATGCAGAAGAAGTCGACGCCGAGATAGGCCATGAGCATCCACAGTGGCGGGTTGCCTGCGTGCGCGAAGCTCAGCCCGACGAACCCCACGGACAGTGCGGCGGCGGAGGTCACGCCGGCGCGGGCCAGGCGCTGCATGCCAAAGCGCATGACCAGACGCGAGTTGAGCACCGTCGCGCCGCCGACGGCCAAGGCTAGAACTCCGAAATAGAAGGGAAAGGCCGAGCCGACGTCGTACTGGTCCTGAAAGATCTGCTGCGCGGAGTTGAGGTAGCCGAGGAACGCGCCGAAGACGAGGCCCGAAGCGATGGTGTAGCCGATGGACACTCGCGTGCGCACGGTCTCGCCCATGGCGCGAGCGACGCGGCGCAGAGAGAACGGCAACCGAGAGGCGGGAGCGAGGGTCTCGGGCTGACGGAGCCCGAACCAGACCCAAATGACGACGGCCTGAACCAGCAGCAGAACGAAGATGAAGCGCCAATGCGCCACCAACAGCAGCCCCTGTCCGATGGCGGGGGCGAGCGCGGGGACTAGGATGAACACCGTCATGATGAGCGACATGACTTGCGCCATGGCCCGTCCCCCGAAGCGGTCGCGCACCATGGCCACCGCGACGATGCGCGGGCCGGCCGCGCCGACGCCCTGCAGGAAGCGGGCGACGAGCATCACGGTGAAGCTGGTGGCGACGACGGCGAGGGCGCTGCCGACGATGAAGAGGGCGAGGCCAAGGAAGATGGCCTTGCGGCGGCCGATGTTGTCGGAGACCGGCCCGAACACGAGCTGCGCCGCCGCCAGCCCGAGGAAAAGCACGGTGATGACGAGCTGAGTGTCGTTGGCGTGCTCGACGCCCAGGTCGCGGCCGAGCTGGCCGAGAGCTGGCAGCATGGTGTCGATGGACATGGCCACGACGGAGATCATCAGGGCCACGAGGGCGACGAACTCACGCTTCGAGGGTCCGGGCTTGCTGGGGAGAACGTCGGGGAGGCTTGGCAAGACTTTTCTTCTCTGGCTTTGGGGTCGATTCGAAGACCCAGAACGAAGGGCACTTATCACTCGGACGCAGGAGAGGTCCATGTCCCTTCGCAAAGAGTACGTGCGAATCTGCAAAACGACGCGCGAAGAAATGCGCGGCGCACTGCGGCCCGGGACGCGCAACTCCGGAGCCCGCTCGACAAGCCCCAGGAAGGGCCCTTCCCTGCCGCAGACAAGGGGGCTGCATTACGCGACCAATCTGGGTATCCTCGAGGGCACATTGTTGGACTCGAGCGCTCGCTCGCCTTGGAGGTCGTCATGCGCGCATTCATTTTCTTGCTCTGTCTCCTCCTCGCCGCCGCGAACAGCGCCTGTGACGACGCCAGCTCGACCGTCAACCCCCAAGGAGACACCTCGCTCCTCGACGTGGCGGATGGGGTCGGTGGCGACGTGGACGTGACGACGACCGACGCGGACGCCACGGACAGCGCGGGCGACAGCGTGGATAACGACACCGCAGACACCGCCGACACCCAAGTTTTGGACACGGCCGACACCGCTGCGGACGCCGAGCTCGACTCGCTCTGTGCGGCGGGTGAGTCGGTCTGTGGGACGCTCTGCTGTACCGGCGACGAGCTCTGCCGCTTCGGGAGCTGTGAGCCCATCTGCGTGAACGGGCTCCCTTGTGCGCGTGGCTTCTCGTGTCGCTTCGACACCTGCGTCCCCGATTTGGGGACCTGCGCCAACAACGACGATTGTCCGGGCGACTCGTATTGCGACCCGAACGGCGAGTGCTTGCCGTATGGAGTGCCGGACACGATGCAGAACGATGTGGCGTGTGTCCGCAGCGCGCCTTTGGCGGGGGTCGTGCCCGTGACGCAGTGCGAGTGGAGCGGCCCGCCTGTTGGCGACGCGACCGAGGGTTCGATCGGCATCTACACGGCACCCATCGTCGCCGACCTGAACTTGGATCTCGATCTTGGGCGCCTGCAACCGTCGATCGTCGTCACGACTTGGGAAGACGTCGGTGGCGTGCGGACCGGAACGCTGCGGGTCTTCGACGGGCGCACCTGTGAGGAGCAGCTGCGGGCCGGTGGCGACGACGAGGCGGACGAGGCGAACCGACCGGCCTACGGCACGCAGTGGGCGGTGGGCGACTTGAACAACGACGTCCAGAACGGCGGTCACCCCGAGATCGTCGGTCTTCATCGCACCTCGACGACGAGCAACGCGGCGCCGCTTCAGCTCTACGCCTTCCGCATCGGCAGCTCGGGGGTGCAGCCGCGGCTCGAGCGCCTGTGGTATGGGCGCGACTGCACGACGGACACGGTCGTGGAGTTCGCGAGCAATTTGGCCAATTACGGTCCGGGCTTGTGGGACCTCAACGACGACGGCAGCCCGGAGATCCTCATCGACAGCATGGTCTTCGACGCGGCGGGGTGCCTGCTGTCGACCTTCGAGAACTTTGACTACATCACGCACAACCGGCTCAACGCCATCGCCAACGTCGATGGCGACCCGGCGCCCGAGCTCGTGATGGCCGACCGACTCGCCGAGTGGTCCGGCAGTGACTGGGTCAACGAGCCAGGGTTCACCTGGCACGGCGAGCTGCTGCCAGGGCACGTGGCCCTCGCCGACCTCGGGCAGTACTCCGAGCCGGCGACCCTCCCGAACCACGCCCCAGAGGTCATCGCGGTCTCCGCGCAGACCCTCGCCTACAACCCCAACACCAGCGGGACGATTCGGGTCCAGACCCTCGACGGGACCATCGTCTGGGGGCCTCTGCCGCTCTACTTCACCGCGCCTGAGACGGCTGGCGGGCACGGCGGCGCGCCCACGGCGAGCGACTTCGATGGCGACGGCCAGGTGGAGTTCGCGGCGGCGGCGAACCAGTACTATACGGTCTACGATCCGGACTGCGACAGCGCCTTGGTCGGCGCGAGTCCGGTGGAGCGCCCGGGCGGCCGCTGCGACCGCGCGCCGGACATGGTGGGGCTGCCTGATGGCATTCTGTGGGCGCAGCTTTCACAAGATCGCTCGTCGAGCGGCACCGGCTCGAGCGTCTTCGACTTCGACGGCAACGGCGCCGCCGAGGCCGTTTACGGCGACGAGTGCTATGTGCGCGTCTACAACGGCCCTACGGGCGAGGTGGTCTACAGCGCGCCGGCGTCGAACGGCACGGGCTTCGAGCTGCCGGTCATCGCCGACGTGGACGGCGACTTTGCCACCGAGATCGTGGTCGTGCGCTCGCCGCGCGGCGGCTGCCCCTCGCCGGACCCGCTCTTCGCCAACAGCGGCGACGCGGTGTCCAACGGCGGGTTCATTATTTTGCGCGACGCCGAGGATCGTTGGGCGCCGTCGAGGCCCATCTGGAATCAGCACGCCTACCACGTGACGAACGTCACGGACGACGCCCGCATCCCGCGCACGAGCCAGGTGCTGACGAACTGGACGCAACCTGGCCTCAACAACTTCCGCCAGAACACCCAGGGCAGCCTCGGCGTGCTGCAGCTGGCCGATCTCACGGCGGTCCTCTCCAACATCGCCGATCTCTGCCAGGGCGAGGGCGGCACGACGATCATCTCGGCGCAGGTCTGCAACCGGGGCACGAACCCGGCGGTCGACGGCGTCAGTGTGGAGTTCGAGGAGCACGCGGATCCTACGGCCGAGCCTGGGGATCCGGGCTCTGTACCGCTGTGCACGACGCAGACGACGAAGCTGTTGTTGCCCGGCGAGTGTGAGGTGGTGTCGTGCCAGGCGACGGTTTCTCCGAACGTCAACGTCTTCGTGCTGGTCGATCCGGCCGACGAGATCGCCGACTGCCACCCCGGAAACAACGATGGTGCAGGGGTGTTGGCGCTTTGTGAGTTCAACTGAGGGGGGCTTGTCGGAAAACGTCCGGCGCGCCCAATCGGATTCAGGGTTTTTTTTCGACCAGGAGGTGGGTCTCCCCGGGTTCGGCGGGGAGCACGTCACGAACGGTGAGCACGAGGGCGTCAGAGGGTTCACCGAAAGAGAAGGCTGGGCCCCATTTGCCTTCGACCCGGACGTGGCAGGGAGCTTCTTCGTGGGGGCAGAGGTGGCGGACCCGGTCGAGGAGCGAGACTCCGAGGGTGGAGTCGTCGAGGGTGAGGGCGAGGGGGTTCTCGGCGCAGTCGAGAGCCGCGCTTTCGATGCCGAGGTCGCCAGCGGCGACGTGAATGGCGACGGGAATGCGGACGGAGAGCTTGTCGGCCTTGGCCAGCTCGAGTGCGGCGAGGAGCGCGGTGGCGTCGTCGAGCTTGGGGCCTTGGACGAAGTCGAGGGCGGTGTTGGGCTCGAGGTTTCGCACGGGATTCTCGGCATTTAGAGGTGGTGGAACGGAGCAGGCGGCGAGGAGAGCGAGGAGCGTGAAGAGGGCGCGCATTGTGGCCACCTTGGGTGGGAGGGTTTGGGAGAGGATAGCCTGCGAAGGTCTGTGGGTGAAGGGGTATGGGAGTGTGGAAGGTGAGTGGTGGTTTGAGTTTGCGGGTGAACTTTTTGTTGACAAGGGTTAGTTGGCGGATTAGAACCCGTGACGTTGCTGCGTGAGCGGTGATATTCCGAAGTAGCTCAGTCGGTTAGAGCGGGTGGCTGTTAACCACTAGGTCGTAGGTTCGAATCCTACCTTCGGAGCTTCTGAACGCCCAGGCCAGTCGGTCTGGGCGTTTTGCTTTACAGGGCCCCCGTCGGCGATGCTGGCGGGGGTTTTGTGTTTCTGGCCTGTTTTCCGGGGGCTTGCGGGTCGCCGGGGCGGGGCGATGCTGGCGAGGTGTGC
>PFUG01000127.1 GCA_002789955.1 Deltaproteobacteria bacterium CG_4_9_14_3_um_filter_63_12
CCACGGATGGCGGAGAGTCGTGCAAACCCGAAGGGTTGCGCGCAGGAAGCGCGCAACAACATCTGGCAGGCCGCCTGGACACGCTGGTTCCATCTACGGCCTGCCGACTCTTCAGAGCCACGTTTGCGCTACAGAGCGGGAAGGTGGGGGATTTCTTCAGCGGGTAGGACCTCTCGCAGCCCCTCGAGCGGAATGGTGAGGATCACGGCATCGGCGATAGATTGAACCAGAGCAACAGCAACCTCGATTGAGCCTGCATGGAACAGGCTTCGATTGGCGCCGAGCTCGTCGGCGATCTCCTTGCCGAGCTTGACCTGGAGCGACTCTACTCTCCACGTGTCGGTGTCGATGAAGAGGGCGGCGATTCCACCGATCACCTGTCCATCAGCCGCGATGACGGTACGTCCTTTAAGGTTCTCATCAGATATTCTCATATTCTTGTTCTCCTTTTGACACATGGTGTCCCTCTTGTGTGTTCTCCCCAAGCAGGCAGCGACGACGTCGCCCATGCTGAGGCTCAATGTGTTGGCCCCTCGCACACGACCTGGTGCTCCAAGTGGTGCCGCCATGGAATGACATTGCACGAACCGCGCCGCTCCAGCCGGGGTGTTCGCCTCGGGAAGGTTGACGCCATTGGCGGCTGCCCGTTCTTTGGTCGGCGACAGAAGCGAGGCTTCCGGGCTGGTGACATCGGAATGATTGGCGGCCTATTCATTTTGATTGACCGGTCGATGCCCTCCGTCTTCAGCGTGGGTCGGCGGCTCGAGATGCTCTGCGCATGATGCGCGCCCTCGGCGTTCATGCCCACAGGAGCAAGAGGATATTGGCCAACGCTACAGGAGAGTGGTGCGCGGCGGCCGAGAAGGCAGCCAAACCCTGTCCAAAGTGCACCACCATTACATTGAAGGTCGTGCCTCGCACTCGATGGAGTTTGCCGTTCAGACTCCGCAAATCCCTATCCCGTAACAGGTTCGTTCCGCCTGAAGGGGTTCGGCGCTGAGGCAAACGCTGCGAGTTAAGGAGTCGTCCGGGAACAAAATGCGCATTTGGGCGAAGTCAGAGGTGGGAGGGCGAGGTCGATGCAGGCGATGCCCAGCATCGTCGGAGCAGACCGACGCTGCCATCACGCCTCTGGCGATGCTCAAATGGGCAGGTTGTTTCCTGACGACTCCTAACGAGCCAATCCGTTTGGTTTGACTCCTCTGACCGTCTCCCTCAATCGGATTGATAGGGTATGCATCATTTTGACTGACAGAACTCGGGTGGCGCGTCGATGATGTGTTCAAATACTTGAAAATAATTGCTTTTTGTGTTGGCGCGAAGATTGCTTTGGACAGAGAGAAGCGCGGTCTCACTCAACTCATCAGAACTCGGAAGTGGGGCGACTGCATCCGATGCTTTCTCCGGCTAGTTACCGGACCACGAACCCGAGTTCCAACTAGGAAGGTGTATGTAATGAAAAGTCTTAGGGCTGGGATCTTGTTCTTCTTGCTCACGTATCTCCTCTCGGCATGCGGCGATCCGGTGGTCGGATGGCCCACGTCCGACACCGTAGCGCCTACCATCAGCTCGACGATTCCCGTGAACAACGCCACCGATGTCGAGCTCAACACAGCCGCCAGCGTCACCTTCAGCGAGGACATGGACTCTAGAACGCTCTCCAGCACAACCTTCTCGGTAACGACTGGGAACGAGAGCGTCCGCGGTACGATCACTTACCTCGGGGTTACAGCGACCTTCATTCCCCTTGAAGACCTCATTGCAGGAACCACCTACGAGGCGACCATCACCCAAGCAGTCACCGACCTGGCGGGCAACCCGCTGGCCGCAGACTACGTGTGGAGCTTCACTACCGGCGCGGCAATCGACACCACCGCGCCAGAAGTGTCCGCCACAACGCCCTCGAACAACGCCATCGCCGTCGAGGTCAACACGGCCATCAGCGTGACCTTTAGTGAGCCAATGCTGCCCACGTCGCTCTCAGCCTCCACCCTGTTGGTGTTCAACGGAACCACCCCGGTCTCCGGCGATGTGACCTATTTTGGCGTCACCGCAACCTTCACACCCACTGAGAACCTCGAAGCAGGCATCACGTATATGGCGACTGTGACGACCGGCGCCAGAGACCTTGCCGGCAACTCGATGGCGGCAGACTACCTGTGGAGCTTCACAACCATTGACGCAAGCGATGACAACGCCCCCCAGGTCAGCTTCACGACGCCCGCCAACAACGCTCCGAATGTCGCCTTTAACGCGGCCATCAGCGCCACTTTCAGCGAGCCGATGAACCAGATGACGATCTCGGCCGCCACGTTCACCGTGCTCGACGGGACGACTCCCGTCCCAGGCACCGTCGTCTACGTGGGCACCACCGCGATCTTCACCGCCACCATGGGGACAAATCCTGACACCCTATACACCGCGACGATCGCGTCCGAAGTAGAGGACTTGGCCGGGAATGCGATGGCCAATCCCTACACCTGGACCTTCACTACAGGTTCGGTCCTGGACGACCTCGCTCCCGAGGTGATCTTCACCACACCCGCCACCGGCGCCATCGATGTGCCGTTCAACGCCGCCGTCAGCGCCACCTTCAGTGAAGCGATGGATCCGGCGACGATCTCCACGACCACCTTCACGGTGCTCGATGGCACGACCCCAGTCGCTGGTAATGTGGTCTTCGCTGGCGTTACCGCGATCTTCACCGCCACCAACGGAACCGTTCCGAACACCCTTTACACCGCCACAATCAAGACCGGCGTGAAGGACCTGGCCGGAAATGCCCTGGCCGCTCCCTACATCTGGACCTTCACCACGAACGAGGACGCCGACACGACGCCTCCTGGGGTGATCTTCACCACGCCGAGCACTGGCGCCGTCAACGTGCCGTTCAACGCCGCTGTCAGCGCCACCTTCAGTGAGGCGATCGACCCGACGACGATGTCCGCAGCCACGTTCACCGTACTCGATGGCACGACCCCAGTCGCCGGTACTGTGGTCCTCGTTGGCGTTACCGCCATCTTCACCGCCACCAACGGAACCGTTCCGAACACCCTCTATACGGCCACAATCAAGACCGGCGTGAAGGACCTATCCGCCAATGCATTGGCTGCCCCCTACGTCTGGACCTTCACCACGAACGAGGTTCTGGACACGACTCCACCCCAGGTGATCTTCACCACTCCGAGCGCTGGCGCCATCAATGTGCCATTCAACGCCGCCATCAGCGCCACCTTCAGTGAGGCGATGGACCCAATGACGATCTCGACGACCACATTCACCGTGCTTGATGGCACGACACCAGTTCCTGGCACCGTTGTCTTCGTCGGAGTCACCGCGATCTTCACCGCCACCGCTGGCACTGAGCCGAACACGCTCTACACCGCGACCATTACGACCGGAGTCAAGGATCTAGCCGGCAACGCCATGGTCAGCCCGTTTGTCTGGAGCTTCACCACCGGCGCGAGCATTGACAACGTCTCGCCAACGGTCATCTCGACCAACCCCCTCGACGGCGCGACGAATTCGTCCACCAACACCACCATCAGCGCCATCTTCAACGAGACGATGAACCCGCTGACGCTCTCCCCAACCACCTTCACCGTGCTCGATGGGGTGACGCCGGTGGTTGGCACACTCAACTATGTCGGTGTCATTGCGACCTTCACTCCAGCGGGCGGCCTCAACGCCAACACTCAATACACCGCCACCATCACCACTGGCGCCACAGACCTTGTCGGCAACCCACTGGCTGCGGACTTCACCTGGACGTTCACGACCGGCGCGATGGCGGACACCAAACGTCCCATCGTCACCTTCACCACTCCCGCCGATGATGACACCGGCGTGGCCGTTAGCGCGAACATCGCCGCCGTCTTCAGCGAGATCATGGACCCCACCACCATCACCGTGGTGAACTTCACTGTGCAGCAATTGGACGTGTACGTCCTAGGTGTCGTGACCTACACCGGGGTGACGGCGACCCTCAAGCCGACTGCCGACCTGGCGCCCAACACCACTTACTCCGCGACGCTCACCACCGCCGCCAAAGACCTGGCGGGCAACTCGCTGACGCAAAACTACGTCTGGAACTTCAAGACTGGCGCCGCGACCGACGCTACGAAGCCCACAGTCATCTCCACCATCCCCGCCGACTTGGACATCGACGTGCCCTTGGTCACGGACCTCACCGTGACCTTCAGTGAGGCCATGGACGCTGCCTCGGTGAACACGACGACCTTCCTGCTCATGAACGGCCTCGTGCCGGTCACTGGCGTCATCACTCAGACAGGCCTCAACGGTGTCTTCGTGCCGACCAGCCCACTGCTCGCCAGCACTCTGTACACCGCCACCATCACCACGGGGGCCACCGACCTGGCAGGCAACCCTCTGGGCGCGGATTACGTGTGGACCTTCACGACCGGGCTAGCGCTCGACCTGACCAACCCCATTATCATCCTCGTCAATCCCCTTGATGGAGCCATCGATGTCCCCATCAACACCACAGTGAGTGCCACCTTCAGCGAGGACATGGATCCGCTGTCGGTCACCACCGCGACCTTCGGTTTGACCGGTCCTGGCGGCACGGAGGTGACCGGCACCGTGATCTACGACGCGCTGACCATGATTGGCACCTTCGAACCCTCGAGTGACCTCATGTCGGCGACCACCTACACCGCCACCGTGACCATTGACGCTAAGGACCTAGCCGGCAACCCGATGCTCCTGGATTACGTCTGGAGCTTCAACACCGGCGACATTCTCACCGGCATGTTGCCGGTCAACCTCGGTTCGCTGTCCACCTTCGTGGCAGTGGCTGGTTCTGGTCTCACCAACTCCAACTCCGGTGGCACGACCACCCTCAACGGAGACGTTGGCTTGACCCCCACCGGAACCTGTCTGGGCGACGGTTCGCCTTGCACGATAACCAACCCGGTCATCAACGGAACGCTGTACATCAACGACGCTGGAGGCGTCGCTGCTCAGGCGAAAATTGACCTTACCGCAGCCTACGTCGACGCGACCTCACGGCCCGTTGGCACCACCGTCAATGACCTCTCGGGCATGACCTTGGCCCCTGGCGTCTACACTTCGGACTCGACCATGAGCGTCGCTGTTGGCGGGACCGTCACCCTTGATGGTCAGGGAGACGCCAACGCGGTCTGGATCTTCCAGATTGGCTCTTCACTCACGGTCAACAACGACGCTAAGGTCGTCTTGGTCAACGGCGCCAAAGCCAAGAACGTCTTTTGGGCGGTCTTCGCGTCGTCGACGCTGGGCTCGAACGTGAGCTTCGCCGGTAGCGTCCTCGCTGGCGAATCCAACTCGGTGGGGACCAACTCCATCGTGGTGGGCAGACTGCTCTGCACGGTCGGCCAGATTACCCTCTTGTCCGACACGATCACGTTGCCAACGCCTTAAGGCACGACGGCAATACATTCCATTAATTTAGGGGTGCGCTTGAAGCGCACCCCTTAAGGAGAGTCTCATGAAAACGTCAGCAGCAGAAAATTTGAAGAGAATTCGTCGGCCCGCGCTCACCATCGCCACTGGGCTGGCCCTCTTCTTGGCCGTCCTCTCCACCGAGAGGCCCGCGGTTGCGCAAGAGTTCACCTTCCACGCCGAGCCTGCCGCCGCCTTCTGGATGGACAGTCCGCAGTCGGACCGCTTCACTCCAGGTTTCTACATCGCGCTTCGCCCGGGCATCGCCCTGGGACGCTACGTCGCACTGCAATGGTCCTACGCCATGTTGGTGACCCCAGCCGGTGAGGGATTCAACGATACCGGGCTAGCGCACTTCCTGTCCACTGGTGTACGGCTCTTTCCCCTCGCCGAGCTCCAACCCGAGCCAGACCCCTTGGGGGGGCTGTTCATGGACCTCAACCTAGGCTATGTCTGGACCGGCGAGCTCGATCGCTTCGGCTTCGATGCTGGGATCGGCTATGGCTTCCAGGTCGCGTCTTGGATGTCGCTCGGTCCGGTGCTGCGCTACGGTCAGATCTTTCAAGGGGACAACCTCGTGAACCAAGACCCGAACGACGCCCAGTTTCTCACCGCCGGTTTGGACTTCTCCTTCGGCCCCCCCTACGAGAAGGAGGAGGTGGTCGTGTGCCCAGAGTGTGTTCCAGAGAGAATCGAGGTCATCAAGGAAGTCCAGGTCATCAAAGAGGTTCAGGTCCAAGCCGAGCCCGACGCAAACGTCTGCTCGGACCTCGACCAGGACGGCGTCTGCGACAAGATCGATCGCTGCCCAGGCCAGAGTGGTCCCGCAGAATCGTGGGGCTGCCCCATCGACCCCTGCAGTGGTAAGCCCTTGGTGGTTCTGGTTCAGTTCAAGTTCGACAGCGCCGAGCTTCCGGCCGAGACCGGTCAAAAGAAGCCTATGGATCCCGTCCTCGACGCAGTCGCCGCCGCCATCGCGCAAGACTCGGCTTGTCGCGTCTGCATCATGGGAAACACCTCGGCTGAGGGTACTGATGATTACAACGACAACTTGAGTCGTGAGCGCGCTGCGTCGGTGCAGAGCTACATGACCGAGCAGGGCCTTGCCAAATCACAGGTGCCTACAACGGGCTTTGGTTCTCGTTGTTCGGCGGACCAGAACAGCGCCCTGCCGGCTGACCGCAAAGTCGTGTTCCGCCGTCTCGAAGAGGGAGAGGTCTGCCCGACGGAATGTCCCGCGCCGTAAGCAAGCCCAACAAGACACCAGGGGGCATTATCCCCTGGTGTCTCAATGAAGTAATTGGGCGGTTCGAAAACTTTGTCTTTCCAGGCCTTCTAGCCCGACCCAAGAAACGAAAAAAGCCCAGTCAATGACTGGGCTTCCTTCGCAAGCGGGAGACGAGATTTGAACTCGCGACGTCAGGGGGATTTGGATCGAGGCCACAGGGCTTTAGGGTCTCACACACGAGCTTGGTACCATCCTCATCATCACCGCACCCCTCCAAGGCCATCGCCGCCACGCACACCGACGCCGCGCATCCCCGCGGTCAGCGAAACCGGGCTCGGAAGAGCTGAAAACCTGTCGGATAGGGTTTGGGCTAGTCGACGACATCACCAACTCCATGCCACCCCTGCACCGTAGTAGGTCTGCTCGCCGTCGGTGAGGACCACGGGCGCGGTGTTCAACCCGGTCGCTTCTGTCGGTTCGGCGTTGTTCGTGGATTCCGTGTAGACAGCGAAGCCCCAGATGGCCGGGCCAATGCCAATCAATGCGAGCGCGCCCCCAAAGGCGCCCCCCTCGCCACCTCCCAAACTAAGAAGTGCACCAAGGCCCAAGAAGCAGGTCCCGATCCCAGCTGCAACACTGCCTGGGTGCTCAATGCAGGTTCGATTTGAGATCTCCAGAGGAAGCCTGTGCAGTGGCTGGTTCGGGGAAGTGTGCACAGAA
>PFUG01000134.1 GCA_002789955.1 Deltaproteobacteria bacterium CG_4_9_14_3_um_filter_63_12
CACCCGGGTGGCGAGCTCGAGCTCCCGGGTCTTCCGCGCGAGCTCCTCGGTGCGCCGGGCGACCCGATCCTCGAGCAGCTCGTTGCTGCGCTTGAGCCTCGACTCCGTGTCGTGGCGGTAGAGCGATATGTCGATGGAGATCTTCAACTCCCGCTCGTCGAAGGGCTTGAGCACGTAGGCGTAGGGTGCCGCCGCGCGAGCGCGCGCCAACGTCTGCTGGTCGCCCTGGGCGGTCAGGAACACGACGGGGATGTCCGCCTGCTCGCGCAGCCGCGCCGCCGCCTCGATGCCGTCGAGGGCCCCGGCGAGGCGGATGTCCATCAACACCAGGTCGGGCGAGAGCTCTGCGGCGAGCCGGACGGCCTCCTCGCCGGTCGCACACGTTTCGGCCACCTGATAGCCGAGTCGGACGACCGTGCGCTCGAGGTCCATTGCGGTCACGCCCTCGTCCTCGACGATGAGGATCCTCGGCACCCGCGGCTCCGTGGTCATGCTGCACCTCCCTCGATCTGCATGGTGACGCGGACCGTCGTCCCGGACACCTTTTCGATGACGACGGCGCCCCTGAGCTGTCGGGCGAGGCTGCGGACGAGCTCGCGACCCATGCGCGGGAGCCGACCCTGCGCGGGAGCCTCCTGGGCCGGCTCACCGACGCCGTCGTCGGAGACGACGAGCTCCGCGACGGGAGGCGCCACTCCCGCGGCGGGACCGCGCAGCGAGACGCGGACCCTGCCAACACGACCGCCCGGGAAGGCGTGCTTGAAGGCGTTCGACACCAGCTCGTTGACGATCAGGCCGAGCGGCACTGCGTGCTCGATGGGGGTGGAGAGGTCGGCGGCGTCCAGCTCGACGGAGATCCGGCTGGTTTCGGGGTACCCCCGCTTGAGCTCGGCAATGAGCTCGTGCAGGTAGGCGGGCAGGCTGACGAGACCGACGTTCTCGGTGCGGTAGAGCAGCTCGTGGACGATCGACATGGCGCGGACACGGTCGCCCGTCTGGCGGAAGGCGTCCCGCACGACGTGATCGCCGGCCTCCTCGGAGTAGAGCCGGAGCAGGCTCGACACCACCTGAAGGTTGTTCTTCACCCGGTGGTGTACCTCTTTGAGCAGCGTCTCGAGCAGACCCTGGCGCCGGGCGAGCTCGGCCGTGCGCTCGGCGACCTGGCGCTCGAGCTCCGAGGCAGTAAACGTCGAGGCGGCCAGCTCCTCGCCCAGCATGTTGAGCCCCGCGGCCAGCGCGTCGACCGTGTCCCCCTCGTCGCCAACCTCGGCGCGCGCTCCGAATTCGAGCCGGCAGAGCGCGAGGATGACCTCCACGAGGCCGTCGAGCCGCCCGTCGAGGCCGGGTTGGCCAGGCTCGCTGCTCACCGACCCTCCTCGGGCAGGTACTGCGTCAGACACCGGATCCCGGCCTCCTCGTCGCTCACCATGTGCGTCGGGTACCGCGGCTTGCCCATCCCGAGGAAGACGTTGGCAATGACGCGGCTGAGCGGGCTGGAGATGATCATCGCCACCGCGCAAACGACCCGCGCCGTCTCCTCGCCTGAATAGAAGAGGCGCACCTCCCGGGATTGCGCCTTCATGCCTCGGAAGTCGATCAGGAGCGCCACCTGCTCGTCGCCGCGCCTGAAGCTGGCGATGGCGGCCAGGTTCTCCCGCGCAGTCGCCAGCGTGTCCGGGCCGCCGCTCGGGCGCACCACCACGATGCCGTCGTCCCGCAACGAGACCCGGGCGTTGGTCGTCGCCTTTTCTTCCATCGCCTCAACCTCCTCACGTCGAATGGGAATGTCGCTTGGGCGCCCGGTGCGCCACGACCAGCTCACCAGCAAGTTTTTGCAGGCTGGACGAGTCGAAAGGCTTCTCCACGCGGCGATGGCCCCACCCTGGCGAGGTACTCCGAGGCGATCGTCCTCGCCACGGTTTCGACACGTTCCATTCCCACGACCACGATAGACGGTTGTTGAGGCCGACCCGACAGAAAGCTACATCTCAACCCGCGTCAGTGAATCCTCGACCAAAATATCAGACTGATGAAGCACCACTCTATAGGCAGGACGGGGATTGTCAATAGAGAATGTCGAAATCGCCTGCGATGTTCTTCTGGTTCACCGACAATGCGCCAGAGGACATCAAGCGGAGCGCGTTTCCCTGACAAGGCAAGGGCTCGGGCGAGCCTCGACCACTAGGAGGGGAGCCATCTGGGGTTCTTCACCAGCGTATCCGCCCATCGGCACGGTGCCAGACGCGCACCGTCGGGCCACAGAGAGAGCGCACGTTCGGCTTCGTCGATGGCCAGCTTCAGGCCACCTCCTTGCCAATGTTCAAGGAGCCAAACGAGCTCAGAGAACGCCCGGATGCTGGGCTCTTTGCGGGCCATCACACAGACGATCCCTTCGATGTCACCTCGGCGACGCGCCTCGCTGGTGAGGTCAGCCATGGCGTCGACGTCTCCATCCCTGACGAGGCGCAGGAGTCGCTCGTAGGGGCTGAGCGTCTGTATGAAGGCGCGCTGAACGAGGCCATGGGAGGTCCTGAAAGTCGAAGGGGCACCGAGCAGGAGACCGCTGTCACCCCAACCTGCGACAGTAGCAAACCGCACAGGGAGCCGCATTAGCCTTCTCTAATGGTGGACAGTATCGGTCCCCCACAGGCAAGCCCCAATTTCTCCGCCAAGACGGAGGCTGATCGCCAGAGCCAAGGGGAAGGGTCTCAGTGTCGGACAAAAGGTGGCAATTTGATGTGTTACGGTTCAACCAAACATCACGGGCCACCCCCGTCACCACCCCGAGAGGCACCATGGGCACCATTCTCCAGCAAATCTTCTCCGCGATGTTCATCGGCGAGCCTATGAGGTACGCCAATCTCGTGCACTTCCTGCTGCCTGGGCGACAGTCCAGCGTCACGAAGCGCATCGACGAGCACCGCTAACTCACAGGCGGCGCAAAGTCGAACCCGATATACAGTGTCGACTCCACCGGGCCACAAGCCATCCCGCTCGTCTCGATCTCCAAGTGCAGAATGCTCTCGGAAGGGGCCGCCTCGTGCAGCCGCTTCAAAACGTCACATTCGACGTCATCGTCGTCGAAGTCCAAAGCGGTCTCGGTGGCCTGCTTCAGGTGTGGTGCGACGAGAATGAACTCGCCCAACTCCTCGAGGTAGACAGTCTTGCCGGTGCCCGGTTTGCCGTGGAAGAGCATGAGCAGGCCTCGCCGGTAGCGGATGATCTCATCAAAGCCCCACGCCTGGCGTGCTTCGAGGTACTCATCATGGCGTTCGACGACGTTCACGTCAAAGGCCAACGACCTGGGCGAGGTACGCTTTGGATGGACTGTCGATACGGTCGAGGAACGTCGCCGCGCCGCTGTTCCAGCGTTGTGCAGCGGACTCGTCACCTCGCCAATGGGCCGCCTTTGCCTGCGCCATCCAGTAAGCGCGGAGGCCTTCCAGTGGTAAAGAGAAGCTCGCTGCGTCGAGCAAGGGCTCGAGGCGGCCTCCAGTGTCCATGCAAGTGCCTGCCACGTGGAGGACCTCCGGAAGGACTTCGAACGGCGCGCCGCTCAAATCAGCGCTATCAAAGAACAACGCTCGAGCTCGGCTCTCTGGGTCCATCCCACAGAGGGGAACAAACCATGCGAGCACTTGAAGTCCATTGACTGCTTTGAGGATTCTCACCGGCGGTGGTGGGAGTCCGAGCGTATCGACTGCTCGGCCCGTTCGAACGGCCAACGAGGCTCGTACCCAAGCGGCAGCGACGAATATCCTGACGACTGATGGCATCTGGATGTCCATTTGCTCTTGCTGAGCGATCACCTCAGGCACCTCGGCGACGGCCCGATAGACTGGGTCGAGCCTTTCGTATGCGCCCGCTGGATCACCAGCCTCGGCCTGCGCGATGACGGTGAGGAGCGTAATTCCAAGCCCTGCGAGCTCTCCGGAGGTCGTCAGGACCTCTTCTTGTTTAAGCTTGAGGAGTGCAAACGCCTCTTTGGCCCGTCCTGCGAGAAGGTTCGCAGTGGCTAGGCAAGAAGAGAGGTCCTCTGGGGTTGTGGTCGAGAGCGCGTCGAGAAGTGGCGCAGCGGCTTCCACTTGTCCCCGCCAGAGGAGCTCGAAGACTGCTAGCTGTCGCAGCGCAAAGGCGTCCATCTTTGCCAAGTCATCTATGTACTCGTAGGCATCGATATCCCCAACGCACTGGGTGTCAGGCCACTTCGGAACGAGTTCCTCGGTGATGGGAGGGAGAGTGGCAGCATACTCAACAAGTCGCGCTGCGGCGGGGATGTGAGTCTCAGGCGAAGTGAGAAGAGTCTCGTGTTCGGTGAGCGCAAAAGTTGGGAGAAAGCAGGATCGAAGATCGGGTCGTACCCTTGGATTCGTTTGATATGACCTGCAATTCTCGGCAACAATCGCCAATTGCCCGCCGAGCGTGCGCTTCTTGAGCATCGGTACGTCGTCGATCAGCATCGCCGTCCTGTGACGGTTCTTGAGGGCATATCGGTCAATGCTCGTCAGCGCCTCAAGGTCGCCCTGGCCGCCGAGGATAGAGAGCACCTCATCGCGATGGTAGCTCCCCTCCAGCGCCATCGATAATGCCGATTCCTCGCCTTCTGGGAGCCCTCCGCAGGCCACCATGGCGAGTCGCGCATCGTCATAAGGCTCGGCTTTGAAGGTACTTGAATACAGCTTCTCTGCTTCGCGTAAGCGCTGCACGCCAGCCTCCTTCTGCCCGGCCATGCAAAGGAGCGCCCCGAACTTCAGGAGGTCTTCATAATCGTACTTATCTGGCGTAGCCGTCACGCGCGCAGCAGCGAGGGCCACTTCCAGATCCGCTTGGGCCAAAGCCGCATCGAACACGAGTTTCAGCTCACTCCAACGTTGCACCTGCTCGAGTTGCCGCGAGAGAAAGTCGAGCAATCCAGCATGAGAGAGCGCCCCAAACGATGAAAAGAACATGTCCGGTGTGGGCTCGACGCGGCTCAACTCAATGAGTGATGCCGCGATTCTCTCCGCAGACTCCAGCTCCCCTTTCACCACGGCGACGTGCAATTGTCCTTCGGCGATGCTGTAGTTGATGTCAGAGCGTATCTGCGCGATTTCGCTCTCCTGCCCCCCCGCATGCTCGGCGAGCCAAAGCGCCATACCCGTAGGGACGCACGCCGAAGTCGGAGCGACGAAAGAGTGGTAGGCTTCGTTCAAACAGTCCACTGCCGCTTCCCTTTGGTCTTGCACCACCTGCGGGGCGAGCGACCTGTACCAATAGAGAACCGCACCGGCGCAGAGCATTGCAAGCGCCACGCCGACGAGGATACGTCGTCGTCGTCGCGTCGAAACCAGGGCTCGGATGAGAACCAACGGGTGCATGCGGCCGCGCAGTGCAACGTAGATTTCGTCGTCTTCTCTGCGCTTTGTTTCATCGTGCGCTGCTGTATCGTCGAGGGCTGTGATTTGTTCGTCCTGCTGGCTGAGATCTGTCATCTGGCTCATCCTGTCCGAGGGGGTGGCAGGTCGTTATGAGTGCCACAAGACATGTTCGAATGACAAGTGTCGATGGTCTAAAGGCATTCTCTGCCCGCGCGGGCAATAGAATCCAAATGTTTGCGGCTTGCTCGGGTTGCGTCCTCGGCTGCTCTCCCAACGCAGTGGCACGAGTAAACGTCGTGGCGGAGTCTTCGCGAATTCAGTAGATGGGCACAGGAACCTCCTTCTGAAGGGCATCCATACAAGTCTTCTTGTCCCCCTCGAACTTGACCAGCGCGCCCTTTTCAAAAGTACACGTCGCGATGATCTCTCCATTCTCCCACCAAAAGGTCCACTCGCCGTGGCGACGCCCCTCGCCGAGCCACCCCCCCTCACTGAGCAACTGATCGCTCGGGTACCAGCGCGTCTCCCGGCCGATCGGTCGGTTCTTCTCGTAGCGCCCCTCATAGGTCTTCACGCCGCGCCGGGTGTAGTCGGCGGCAGGTCCTTCTTTGATGGGGCCGGATTTGTTGACGTCACCCTCAGGCGAAGATTCTCCACCGTCGGTCACGACGCAGGCCGTGCTGGTGATGTGAGCCCCGCTGAAGACACCTCGGTGGCGCCCGACTTCTTGGAAGGTGGTGCCATCTGGGCAATCGAGCGGGGGAGGCTCGAAGTCTTCGCTAGGGTCTGGGTCGAACCAGTGAGCACAAAAGTCATCTTTCATCGAGGTGGCATCGGCCACTCCTTGTTCGAAGGTGCATCGATGCCTGATCCTCCCATTGTAGTAGTACCAGAGCCAAATCCCTTCGTATTTGCCCTCGACAAAGTTTCCTTCGCGCGTGAGTTTTCCCTTGGAATTCCACTCTTTGTAAGGCCCGTGACGCACCCCCGATCGAAAAGTGACCAAGAGACTATCGAGAAGGTAGTCTTCCGACACTCTCATTGCGGCACCATGCTTCTTTCCATCGGGTTGTTCACACCAATACTCAAACCAACTCAGCCCACCTCTCAGTCCCCTCCCATTGTGGTATTCAGTGCCCTCAGTGCATTCGAAGCCAAACATTTCAGGCGGCGGCGGGATGATGTCCGCCTGCTCGTCGGACAGCAAATCCGATACATCTGCAGAAAGCCCTGTCTCTCTCGTTTCACCCGAAGCCTGGTTCGCTTCGTCCGCTTCAGCAACTCGAGCTTCGACTTCACTTGAAGCCTTGGGTTTGTCCTGACACCCCCAAAGCGTGATGCATCCGAGGCCCCAGAACAGCACAAGTGCTTGTCGATACTTCATGTTCAACCTCTCGTGAGTGTCGCGAGGACCGCCGATAGCTTCTGACTGAGGGGCGCCACTTTGGGTCCAAACACTCTCCACTGACGGTCGAAGTCGCCAAGGAAGTGAAGCACTTCGGAGAGTGGAGCTTTCTCTTCCCGCGGGACCCGTAAAGACTCGACCTTGTTAAAGGGTGGAACGGGCCGGCGGGCGGCCTTGCTGAACCTTGACCAGTCTTCCATGTTTGCGATTGGTCGCGTCGCGGCCATCTCACCAATTTGATAGGCCTCATCGAGGGCTGCGGTCACTGTCAACACCGCAGCATATCGCTCTTCGCCACTATCCACAGCTCTCGAACGACCTCCTTCAAGAAAATTCGGGTTGCCGGACTTAGAATCCGACATATCCGCTTCGGCGTGCTCACGCTGCAACGTCTCCTCATAAAGGGCCATCGATGCAAAGCGGTCGAGCTGCTCACCGAAATCCCTGAGCCGATTGCGACGGCTCTGGGATATCTTTTCCAGCGCGGCGAGCTCGTCTGATGTCTTCTTCAGCGCGGTGGCCAGCCTTTGTGTCGCCGCCATCTTCGCCGTGATATCGATGATATCTTTTACCGCGGTCAAGCGACTCTGGACCTTTGCAATCTCGTGCAGACAAAGGTCGACCTCCTCTTTGTAGAGGAAGTCAGTCACTGCTTGGACTGCCCCGTCTACACCAGTGGGCAGCGACAGTGACTCCTCTTTCAACTGCATGA
>PFUG01000156.1 GCA_002789955.1 Deltaproteobacteria bacterium CG_4_9_14_3_um_filter_63_12
GAGCTTCCTGGCGACCTGGGCCCGGCGCCTGTCGTGGACCGAGACTGCGCGCGTCTTCGCCAGCACCAGGGACAACGTCCGCCGGGCCGTCGAATGGGTCGTCGAACTTACTCGGCAGCGATCGAGTTACGTCTCTCGAGGTGCCCAGCGGGTGTCGCCGGCGTCTACGTGAGCTATGGAAACAAGAGCCGCCCTAGGTCGCTGAACATCTGGTGCAGCACCTCGCCTTTGCGGGAGCCAGGCGAGGAAGCGAAGCCGTGAAAGTAGGCGATGTTGGGTTCATTCATAGGGTTTGCGGATGCCTCTGTGTCCAGTCTCGTGAGGGGGCAGCCGATGATCTGTCGAAACGGGCCCTCCCGTCGATCGGAGTTGGTTCTTGCTCACACACAGTCCGACTCCCGATGGCATGCAGTCACGGCATCGATGGCATGCGGTCGGTGACTTGATGGGATGAAGTCACGGTATCGATGGCATGCAGTCACCGCATCGATGGCATGCAGTCGGTGACTTGATGGCATGCAGTCACGGCATCGATGGCATGCAGTCGGTGACTTGATGGCATGCAGTCACGGCATCGATGGCATGCAGTCACGGCATCGATGGCATGCAGTCACGGCATCGATGGCATGCAGTCACGGTATCGATGGCATGCAGTCGGTGACTTGATGGGATGAAGTCGAGGACATCATCGCATGCAGTCGACGACTTTATCGCCTGCAGTCGAGGACATCATCGCCTGCAGTCGACGACTTTATCGCCTGCTGTCGAGGTCTTGATGGCAGGCAGCCTACGGCTGCACGACAGCTCAGGAACTGCACCAACTCACGTTGAGCACCCCTCCCACCGCAGCCGCGGTCCGCTCGAGCTGCTCCAGAGTCTTTTGGCGAGCGGCCTCCAGCGATTGGGGCCCTGGCGCAATGGAGAAGGCCGCGGCCAAGCCCATCGCTTCGAGGCTCTTGGTCTCGACGCTCGACTCGAGCTCACCACACAGGGCGAACACTGGAACGCCAGCGGCCTTTGCGCGCGAGAGCACGACGTCGATGAGCTTGCCCTGTGAGGTCTGCGCGTCGATGCGGCCTTCCCCGGTAATGACGAGGTCGATGTCCTGCAGGTGTGCATCGAAGCCGACGGCGTCGAGCACCCAGTGGGCGCCGTCGACCAGCTCGGCGCCGAGCAAGGCCAGACCGAAGCCCAAACCACCGGCGGCGCCCGTGCCTGCGCGGCCACGGCTGGGCGCCAGCGGGTCCTCCGCCCGGTCGGCCAGCCGGCGTAGCCCCTCTTCTAGGAGGTCGCTCTGAGCGGGGTCTGCGCCCTTCTGTGCCATGAACATCCGGGCTCCGTGGGCGCCGAGCAGCGGGCTCCTCACGTCGCACAGCGCCCGCAACTCGACCCCCTCGAGGAGCCGCCGAGGCGCCGCCAAATCGACGCGGTGCAGGGCGGCGAGCCCGCCGCCGCCCGGCGCGATGGGTCGCCCCTGGGCGTCGAGGAGCTCTGCGCCGAGGGCTTGTAACATTCCCACCCCACCGTCGACGCTGGAGCTGCCGCCGAGGCCAATCCAGAGCTCTTGCGCGCCGCGCTCGACGGCCTCTTTCATCAGCTCCCCCACGCCGACGCTGCTGGCGCGCATCACGTCGTTGGTAGCCTGCCAGCCGCAGACCTGCGCGCTCTCGATGAGCGCGAGCGTGCCGTCGCAGGCCCAGCGCGCCTCCCGACACTCGCCGTCTTGGGGGTGGACCTCCGAGGTCCGCACGGGCAGACCCAGGGCTGCGGCGAGGACGTCCAGGGTGCCCTCGCCGCCGTCTGCCAGGGGTAGGCAGCACACCACCGCGTCGGGCAGGGTGCTCCCAAGCCCCAAGGCGATGGCCTGGTTGACCTGCGATGCAGAGGCGGAGCCCTTGAAGGCGTCACAGGCGACGAGGATGCGCAGGGCTGCTCTTGGGTTCGCTTTCATGTAGGGTGTTCCTTCCTCTGTGCAGGACTGGATAATGATCGAAAGCGTCACCTTGAACCAGCAGTACTTCCGCGTGCCGACCTTGCGGTCGGACGCACGGGGCCTTGTGCTCGGCGAGCGGGGTCTGCTGCGGTTCTCGATTCTGCCCCAAGTGGTCTCGTTTTTTCAGGCCTTGACCCAAGAGCAGAGCCTCGACCACATTTCTTCCAGCTTGCGGTTGGTCAAAATCCAGAGCCGCCAGCGGGGACCCGAGTTCCTGGTCGACCTCCCGGCGTACGGTTCCTATCTGTTGGACAGCGCGGCCGGCATCGCGCGGTTGTTGCGCGGCGAGGCCTTCACGGGCTCGTGGCCGCATTTCGTGCCCTATCGCGATCGCCAGAGCCCCTTCGGCTACGACGCCAGCGCGCTCGGCGTGTGGACGGACGGGCCGATCTTCTACGGCAAGCGGGGCGATCTGAACGCCAACCTGACTGGAGAGCTGAGCTTCGAGTCGCTCTTGCTCGACCTCTCGCTCGAGCGGCGAAAGCCCCCCGCCAGCCAGCATTGCCTGCTGAAGGTGCCAATAGGGCTGCGTGGACCGGTGCAGAGCTACTTGATGCGACGGCACATCAAGGCGTCCGTGGCGCGGGTCTATCGGGAGGCGAAGGGGCGCTTCGATCGCGAGGAGCTCGTCACCCTCTTCGATGTCCCCGAGCTCCCCGAGCGCCTCTACAGCTTGCTCGAGGACATGCCGGGGATGGAGGTCTACCACCAGCAGGCCAAAGGCGTTTATGTCGAGCGCGGCTGGGGGCATCCCTTTGCCGTCGAGAACTGCCGCCGATTTTTCTCCGACACACACTGGACCTTTTTCTGCGGCAGCGGCGACCGGGTCGACCGGATCGAGGCGGATGGCGTGCAGTTCGTAAGCACGGACAGCCTGAAGGCGCAGCGCTTTCGGGCTTCTGTGGCGCCACTCATCGAGCAGACCCAACAGCTCAGCGGCGCCCCGGACCAGGTCTTCAAGGGACACGCCGTGCACGATGCGCTGGAGTATCGAGTCTCGATTGTGCGGGTCCCCGAGGCAGTGGCGCACAATGTGGTGGGTATGTTCCTGATGGAGCCCAAGGAGCTGCTGTGGCTCAAGCGCGTGGTCTTCAACATGCCGCGCACGGCGCTGGCGGACTATCAAGCGGCCTACACCGACCAAGGCGTGCTGCTCTACAACCCGAAGGGCATCGAGTGGGTGCCTTTCGGGGTGCCGCTCTACACGGTCTTCCCGAACGTCTTTATGCCCCTGGGTTCGCGGTTCGCGCCGCCCATCGAGGAGGCGCATTTGGCCGAGCTCGTCGGCGCGCCGCCCAACAGCCTGGTCGTGTTTCCGGCCGGCATCGAGCATCCGGTCTGCATCCCCAAGGCGTTCTTGAGGCCGGTGGCCAAGTCACTGTTGGCCGACATCGACCTGAGCCTGGCCCAAGATCTGAGTCCAGCCACAACGCCGGGAGCCGAGCGAGGGATCGAGCTGAAGAGCCAACCGGTCGGTCGCCTCGCCCTGTGGAGTCAGAATCTCTTCAAGCCGACGCTCACCCGGCCCATGAAAGCGTTGCCCAACAAAGACCAAGAGACGTGAGGTTTCTGTGGAATCGTGTCGAACCCTCATCGCTGGCGCGGGAGTCACCGGCCTTGCCTTCGCCAACTTCATCGACAGCAACGACCTGATCGTCCTCGAACGCGACACCGAGATCGGGGGCTACTGCAAGACCGTCAAGCAGGACGGGTTTGTCTGGGACTACTCCGGGCACTTCTTCCACTTCCGCCACAAAGACATCGAGCAAATGCTCGTCTCGCGGATGCCCCCCGGCGAAGTCCAAACCATCGCGCGGCGCTCCAAGATCTACCTGGGCGAGAGCCTGATCGATTTCCCTTTTCAGAAGAACATCCACCAGTTGCCGAAGGAAGACTTCATCGACTGCCTCTACCACCTCTTCTTCAAAGACGAGGCGCGCAGCGGGCAGGTCGAGAGCTTTGAGGACATGGTCTACGCCCGCTTCGGCAAGGGCATCACCGACCGCTTCTTGAAGCCCTACAACGAAAAACTCTACGCCTGCGCTCTGAACGCCCTGGACGCCGAGGCCATGGGACGGTTCTTCCCCTATGCGGACCTCGAAGACATCGTCCGCAACATGAAGCAGGCCGACAACAGCTCCTACAACGCCACCTTCACCTATCCGCGTGGCGGCGCCTTCGAGTACGTCAAGGCGCTGGCGGCGGGGACCCCGGCTGGCTCCATCTGCACCGACGAGGCCTTGCTCTCCATCGACTTGGAGGCGAGGGTCGCGACGACCTCGAAGCGTCAGATTCGCTACGAACACCTCGTCTCGACGCTGCCCTTCGACGCGCTGCTGAGGGCCTGCGGCCTGCCGGTCGACCCAGGTGTGTTCCACTCGAACAAGGTGCTGGTCTACAACTTGGGCTTCGACCGCAAGGGCTGGCGCGACGTCCACTGGGCCTACTTCCCCGAGAAGCGCTACGTCTTCTACCGGGTGGGTTTTTACGACAACATCTTCGCCAGCGACCGCATGAGCCTCTACATCGAGCTCGGCGCCCCCACGGGCGCCGAGCTCGACGTAGAGCAGAACCTCGTCCGCACCCTCGAAGACCTGAAGACGGCCGGGATTGTCGACGAGCACCAGCTGGTCAGCTCCCACACCGTCACCATGAACCCGGCCTATGTGCACATCACGCAGTCGAGCGCCCGCGAGGTGACCCGACTGAGGCGCCTGCTGGGTTCTCGTGGGGTCTATAGTGCGGGCCGTTATGGCGGCTGGACCTACTGCTCCATCGAGGACAACATCCTCGAGGCGCGCGAGCTGGCCGAGGTTCTCAAACCGATTCGGGCCTAGCGCAGCGCCGCGAAGTGGTCTCAATCGGCCGCCCCAACCCCCTCCCTCGAAACGGGAGAGGGGGAGTCCAGCTGGAGTTGCTGGCTCTAGTGGTTACAAGAGTTCCTCTGCTCCGACCTCTTTGAGGCGCCCGACGATCTCCCGAAC
Source organism: Deltaproteobacteria bacterium CG_4_9_14_3_um_filter_63_12 (assembly GCA_002789955.1). Classification (GTDB taxonomy): domain Bacteria; phylum Myxococcota_A; class Bradymonadia; order UBA4248; family UM-FILTER-63-12; genus UM-FILTER-63-12. The sequence continues at coordinate 4,978 of PFUG01000156.1, forward strand.
CCGCTGTACGTTGTCGCGTTTGCAGACCAAGAGGGCGTCGGGGGTGTCGACAATGACGATGTCGTCGAGGCCGAGGGTCACGATGAGTTTCTTGGCGTCGCCGGTCTGAACCGCAACAGTCGAGCGCGAATCGTGGTGGAGCACTCGTCCCACGGAGAGATTGCCGGCGGCATCGGCGGGTAGGCTCTCGTGCAGCGCGCCCCAATGGCCCACATCGCTCCAGCCGAACGAGGCCGGCACGACGACGACGGACTCGGCGCCTTCCATGATGCCGTAATCGACGCTGATCGAGGGGAGCTTGGGGTAGAGAGTGGCCAGCGCGGCGTCCCAACCGTCGGTGCCCCAGGCCTCGACGAGGGCGGTCACGCCGCGGCCGAGCTCGGGCATCTGGCGGTCGAGCTCGCGCAAGAGGGTGGAGGTGCGCGCCACGAAGACGCCGCCGTTCCAAAGGTAGTTGCCCGCATCGAGGTAGGTCTGAGCGGTCTGGGCGTCGGGCTTCTCGACGAAGCGCTCGACAGGGCGCGCGTCGAGCGGCGCTGCGCCGTCGACCTCTTGATAGCGGATGTAGCCATAACCGGTCTCCGGCCGCGAGGGTCGGATGCCCAGCGTCACGATGGAGCCGCTCTCCGCTGCGCGGTAGGCCGCGCTCAAGCAGCGCGCCCAGCCGTCGAGGTCGGTGATGATGTGGTCGGCGGGAAACACGCCAAAGACCGTGTCTCCGTGAATCTTCTGCAAGAGCGCAGCGGCGAGCCCAACGCACGGAGCGGTGTTGCGGCCTACGGGCTCCGACAGGATGCGGTCTTTGGAGACGTTCGGGCAGGCGCGAGCGATGTTGTCGGCGAGGTGAGCGCCGGTGATGATCCACTGCTCCGAAGGGGCAATGACGGGCGCTAGGCCACGCACCGTGCGCGCGATCAACGTTTCGCCCCAGAGATCGAGAAGCTGTTTGGGGTGATTGTAGCGACTCGCTGGCCAGAACCGAGTGCCGGCGCCGCCGGCCATGATCACCGCGTGGATCGTCATCGCGCTTCTCCTCGAAGGGGGTTTGACGCCCATCTCCTACTCGAAGGCTTGCGGATTGGCGAGCGGGCGGGGTCGCGGTCTGACGTGTGTGGGCGCGCAAGCATGCCCACACACGTCTGCCCAACTGCCGAAACGCTCCATCGTTCGAGATTACTGGACGGGCGCCTCGACCGGAGCCTCGACGGGCGCCTCGACCGGAGCCTCGACGGGCGCCTCGACCGGGACTTCTTTCTTCGCGGCCTCGGCTGCGGCCGCCTTGGCTTCCGCGTCCTTGGCGCGCTGCTCGGCAGCGGCAGCCTTGGCCTCGGCGTCAGCGGCCTTCTTCTCGGCGTCCTTGACCTGCTCGTCGACGGGCGCGGCCACGGGCTCCGGCGGAGGCGTGCGCTCGACGAGGGTGTACTGGAAGGACAGGAGCAGCGCGTTCTGGACCTGCAGCTCGTCGAGGAGCTGCGGATCCTGCAGGAGCTTGACCTGGTAGTTGAGCGCCATCCAGTCGAAGACACTGGTGGTCAAAGTGCCGTAGGCGCCGTAGCGAGTCAGGTCGACCGCGCTGCGGTTTTCCGGGTCGTTGTTGAGGAAAGGCATCATGACAGAGCCACCGAGCTCGTAGCCGATGCGGTTCTTCATGAACTTGCCCTGCGCACCGAGGAAGAGCTCGGCGCCGCCTTGGTAGACGTCGTCTAGGCCGAGGATCTCGATCTCCGTGGTGTCCTTGTTGTCGGAGGTGACGTAGACACCATTGGCGAGGGTCTCACGGGCCCCGACGCCGAGACGGACGGACAGCGAAAACACCTCACTCTGAATGGGCTCGATGAACGCGCCGATGGACTGATTCATGGTCAGCGGAGAGAACGCCTCGGCGAGCTTGAGCCTGCGGGTGTTGGCGATGGTCTCGAGCTTCCCGTCATGGTGCGTGATGCTGTAGGTTTGCGGCTCGGACTGGACGTCCTCGGTGGGGAGCAGCGAGGTGCTGAACTCGAGGCGAGCGAACGGGCCCGCCCAATCGAAGAGGAAGAAGTTGTAGAGGTCCTCGAGCTTCACCGAGTCACTGTTCTTGACCATCTCGTCGATGACGGGCGTGCGCGCCCACGACTCACTGATGGTGAGCGTGTTGCGGAACTCGTGGCGGTAGTAGATGAAGTCGAGGCCGCCGACGACGCTGGCGCCGAAGAGCATGGAGAAGCCGTCCACTTGTCCGACGACGCTCGAGTTCTGGGCGAGGTGGACGTTGGCGCTGACCGCAAGGGTGCCGTCGAGGCCTTTGCCGAGTTCCTCTTGGCGTTGTTTGATCTCATCGGCGGGGACGTAGTTCGTGACCTTCTCGTCGATCTCTTGCGCGGAAACCACGCTGGCGAGAAGGCTCAGCCCGAGGGCGACGAAGAGGACAAGGGGACGGGTGCGGCGATTCAGGTTCTTGTTCAATCTCAATTCCTCCATTTGGTGCCGAACGAGGAACTTCAGGAGCTGCTACGATTTCTGGCTGAGGTGGACGTCCATCTGAGGGTACGGGATGCTGATTTTGGCGC
>PFUG01000621.1 GCA_002789955.1 Deltaproteobacteria bacterium CG_4_9_14_3_um_filter_63_12
AAGGCGACCAGGCCCGAGCCAGCGGGGAACGAGATGCCCAACGGGAAGCGGGTGTGGGAGTCGCCGCCGGTGCCGACGGTGTCGGGCACGAGGAGGCGGTTGAGCCAGCTGTGGATCACGCCGTCACCGGGCTTGAGCGCGACGCCCCCGCGCACCGAGGTGAAGGCGGGCAGGGAGTTGTGCATCTTCACGTCGGCGGCTTTGGGGTAGGCGGCCGTGTGGCAGAAGGACTGCATGTACAGCGGGCTCTGGAAGCGCAGGCAGGCCAGCTCTTTGAGCTCGTCTGCGGTCATTGGCCCAGTGGTGTCTTGGGAGCCAACGGTCGTCATCTTGGGCTGGCAGGCCGAACCTGGCAGGACTCCGGCGAGGCCGCAAGCCTGCCCGACCATCTTTTGCGCCAGCGAGTAGCCCTGGCCAGCCTTCGGGACCGGATTGGCGGTCTCGGCGAAAATCCGGATCGGGTCCATGCCCAACGCTTTGCGGGCCCTGTCGGTCAAGACGCGACCGATAATCAGAGGGATGCGGCCGCCGGCCTGGAACTCGTCGGCCAAGGTCGTCGGCTTGATGGCGAAGGTCGCGATGACTTTGCCCGCTTTGGTGGCCTCACCCTTCTTGGTATTGAGGGTGATCACGTCGCCGTGAGCCATCTTCGAGACGTCCATGGTGAGCGGCAGCGCGCCCGAGTCCTCGGCCGTGTTGAAGAAGATCGGGGCGATGACACCGCCGATGATGACGCCGTCGCGGCGCTTGTTGGGGACCGCAGGGATGTCCTGGCCGATGTGCCAGAGCACGCTGTTGCAGGCCGACTTGCGCGAGGAGCCAGTCCCCACGACGTCGCCGACGAAGGCCACCTGATGTCCGGCTTCTCGCCACTGCGCGATGGTCTCGAGCCCTCCGGGTAGGCGGCTCTTCAGCATGGCGAGGGCATGCAGGGGGATGTCGGGTCGGCTCCAGGCGTCCGATGCGGGGCTGAAGTCGTCCGTATTGATCTCGCCGTCGACCTTGAAGACCTTGAGGGTGAGCATCTCGGGAACCGCGGCGCGCGAAGTGAACCACTCGGCCTCGGCCCACGAGGTCAGGACTCGCTTGGCCTGAACATTGGTCTTGGCGAGCGCGGCGACGCGGTCGAAGGCGTCGTAGACGAGGATGAGGTGACAGAGCGCGTCGGCCGCGTTTTCGGCCAAGTCCGGCATGGATAGGGCGTCGATCAGGGTCTTGACATTGTAACCGCCCAGCATGGTGCCCAGCAGACGCAGCGCCTCTTTCTTCGTGATCAGTGGGCTGCTCTTCTCGCCGCGGACCAACGCGTCGAGGAACTGCGCTTTGACCTCGGCGGAAGGGTCGACGCCAGGCGAGACGCGCTCCTCGAGGAGGTGCAGCAGCATCTCCTCGCGCCCTTTAGGCGGAGCCTCGACGTCGAGGCGCTGAGCCTCGAGCAGCGCGCAGAGCTCGGTCGTTTGCTCCGGGGTGAGGGGAAGCGCTGGGATGCCTTTGAGCTTTCTCGATGCCTCGTGCTTCAGGTAGCTTTCGATCACGGAGGACCTCCTCGTTGGGATATGGGTTGTGCATCGCGGTGCACGGGCGAAGTTGTCGGTGACGTCGGGGCCTTCGGGCGCTCTCACCGCACTCGAGGGAGTTCCGATGCACGCACATGGGGAATCCGTCTCGTTTCTCGGCTGTAGGGCGAGCCTTGACCTCGAGGGCTCTGAGCCTCGGCGGCGCCTTAGAGCTGAGGGGCGACAGCATCGTCCAATTCCAAAGAAGACGCAAGTCCGTGTTCGACCCGCAGAGCGGCCGACCTGTGACCCACTGGACGCTAGCTGAGCTTGCCGACGAGGCAATGAAACGCGGCGTCGTCGAGTCGATCCCCCCGAGACACGTGGACCGCGTCCCCAAAGAGGGGATCTCCGTCCACAAAAAAGTAAGTATTGGCTGACTTCCAAGGACAAGCTGGAAGACCCCGAGCAGTACGAGACCGACGTGCGGAAGGTCTGCGAGATCTACGCGGATGTGTCGCGTCTCCACGAGGCGGGCGCTCACGTCATCAGCACCGACGAGAAGACCAGCATCCAGGCCGTCGAACGCTTCCATCCGACCCTGCCGACACGGCCCGGGCTGACCGAACGCAAAGAGTTCGAGTACGCCCGCCACAGCACGCTGTGCCTCATCGCCAACTTCGACGTGGCGACTGGCATGGCGATTGTTCCGACCATCGGGCCGACTCGAACGGAGGACGACTTCGCCGCACCCATTGAGCGGACAATCGACACGGACCCCGACGCGAGCTGGGTTGTCGTCCTCGACCCGCTCAATACGCACAAGTCGGTGGCGCTGGTGCGCTTCGTCGCGCAACGGTGCTATGTCGACGATTGCAGCCTCGGGACCAAGGGCAACGAAGGCGTTCTCGAGACGATGGTCACCTCGGCGTACCCGTTCGCCCGACGCCTCCGACGACGGCTTCGGTCCCTGTGTGAGGGAGAAGACGTCTCGACCCGACCCCGACCCCGCTCGACCTCGAGCCAGACTAAAGTCCCAGGTCGATGGAGAAGATGCCGCTGTCGCTCGCCGTGCTGCTGGAGTCCGTGTCGACCACGTAGTAGAGGCGGCCGTTGGCGATGAGAGCGTCGTCGCGGACGTTGGAGGCGACCATGCGGGTGGTGTTGGTGCGCGGAACGTGCACCCCAAGGTTGCCGAAGCGCACCCCGATGCCGCGCCCCACTGGATCATCGATGAAGACGACGACTTCGCCGTTGGGGGTCATGCTCCAGGTGGAGTCGTTGACGCCGTTGTGCTGGTATTGGTCGTCGGCGACCCGCTGGGCCACGACGTGGAGCGCTTGGTCGTCGAAGGAGCCGACCAGGAGAGGCCCGACTTGGGCGTTGCCCGTGGAGTTGATGCCGGCGATGAAGCGGGCATCGGCGCTCACAGACTGGTCCATCAGGAAGGGGACCGTGGTCTTCACACCGCTTTGGGTGTCGAAGCGCTCCAAATCACTGACGCCATAGCGGCAGAGCAAGGCGGACTCGTCGAGCGAGAAGTTGCACCAGCTCGAGCTAGGCAGGTCGAGGCTGAGCTCGCGGCCGTCGTCGAGGTCCAAAAGCTTGCCGTTATCAGCGAACGTGACGGGGTCGTAGAAGGTGAAGAAGGCCATATTGCCCAGCGGCGCATACCTCAGTCGGGTTCTGCCCAAGACGCGTTCGACGGTGCCTGGGTTGGTGCGGGACCACACGGCGAGCCTCCCACCGTCGGTGGGCATGACGACGGTGCGTCCGTCATGGGCGCAGAACAGCTCGTCTTGGAAGCTGGTATAGGGGCCGAGGGGGTAGCTCTGTCGCAGAGCAATGTCGAAGACGAAGGCCTCCGTGGTCGAGAGCACTGCGTAGGCCATGACGCTGCCGTTGTCGGCGAGGCACCAGTCGTTTGCGGCCCCCGGAAGGAGGGTCTGAGTGTGGGTCTGAAGCTCGGCGACGACCATGCCGTTGGAGGCCTGGAAGACGACGGTGTGACCGTTGGGGGAGAGCTTGGCTTCCAGATTGATGCTGCCGAGGGGCAACACTTCTTGGGTCACGAGGTCGGCGTGTTGGAGCTGTGTCGAGGTGTTGAAGACCAGGTGGGCGCCATCTTGGGTGCACACGAACTGGGAGAGGTGTGGGCTGGCGATCGGGGTTCGCTTGCCGGTGACCAAGTCCAGATGCTGAGTGCCGCTGAAGTCGTCGAAGAGGATGGAGTCGCTGCCCTGCACGGGCCCTGGGAGGGTCACGAGTGCGCTCACATAGCCGTCGACCGTGATTTGGGTGAAGGACTGCGCCGCGCGGTCGTAGACCAGCAATCGGTTTTCACCCGGCCAAGGGACGTCCTCGACGAAGACGACGTGATTCCCATCGCCAGGGCTGACCTGGACGCCAATGCTGCTCATGGTCGAGGTGAGCACCGCCTCGTCGCCAACGGGGGGCACGAGATGGAGCACCGTCGTCCCCAAAGGAGTGCGCGTCGCGTAGAGGATCGCGCCATCGTCGAAGACGTGGAGGAGCTCTTGACCGAGCCCTTTGGTGTGTTGGTTGCCCGCCCGCAGCACGACTTCGTCGGCCTGGGTCGTGCCCTCGATGACGGTCACCCCAAAGAGATGGGCGGTTTCGAAGCCGAGGCTGGAGAAGGTCAGGTCGAAGACACCTGCGGGAAGCCCAGTGATTTCGTAGGCGCCGCTCGGGTCGGTGCTGGCGCTGAACGTGGTGCGGTCAACCTTGACGTCGATGCCGCTGTGTATGATGCCCGTCGAGACCTTCGCTATGCCGACGATGCGGCGCTGGGCGACGTCGACGCCATCGGAAGGCGGTGTGACCACCATCACGCTGCCATCGGAGCAGCGGAGCTCAGGCAGCTCGGTGTCGGTCGTCACGGTGCAGTCGATGCCGTCGGCTAAGAAGTCGATGGTCGCAGAGAGGCCGTCGTCGCACTCGAGGGTGAAGGAGGATGGGGAGCTGGAGACGACGGAACAAATCCGTCCGTCCGAGCCGTCTCGGACCTCGAGGTCGGTCCCGTCATCACATTGCAGTCTCCAGCCGCCCGCGATGCGGGCAGCGGTGCACTCTTGCGCGGGCACCTCGACTTCGACGTCCACACAGGTGTCGCACCCGTTATCGGGCCAACTCTGGGTGTGCTCCCCCCCACACGCGGCGAGGGCGAGGAGCAGCGGCAGTATGACGAGGTGACGGGCCATCAGGGTAGGGCTCCCAGTGTCCACAGGCCATCGCGGCGGCGCTCATAGGGCTGCGTCGGCTGACTGATCGTGTAGTAGAGGCTCTGCCCGTCATGGGCGAGGGTGGTCACCGAGTCGTCGAGGAGGGTCTTCGTCCCAGCGACCAAGTTGGCACTCCAAAGGCGAGCCTCGCTGTCGGCCGCCAATGCAACGACCTGCTCCTCGCCGACCAAAAGCCACTGCTCTGGTGCGGCGATGAGCCCTGTTGGGGTGAGCTGTGCCGTCGCTCGATCAAACACGAAGACCTCGCCCGAAGGGAAGGTGCGGAAGGCAATTCGTTGGGTCGATGGGGAGACTTGCCAGCGATCCGTCGAAGCCTGCTCGGTGAGCACGGCGCGGGTCTGGGTCGAGAGCTCGTAGACGACCAGAGTGCCATCAGGGGTCGACGGTTGGCTCGAGAGCTCGCGGAAGATGAGCAGGTCATCGTTGACGAAGAGGTCTTCGAGGGGTTCTCGTCGCTCGTAATCGACGCTGACCACGGTGGTGGTCTGGCTGGCGAGGTCGACGTGGGAGAGCTCGTGGGTCGAGGTTCGGATGAGCAGCTCGTCTCCGCCTGGGGACTCGATGGAGCTGCCGGTGCTGTTGCCGAGCAAGAGCGTGGCTCGGGTCGCGCGATCGTGAAAGTAGAGCGCATCGACGTCTTGCCAGACCCACGCGTTTGCGGTGCGGGGCGAAACGAGCTCTGAGACCGAGTGGTCGAGCAGGAGTGTCCGGGTGTTGGTGCCCAGGTCGTATTCGACGAGCTCGGTCTGCAGCGCCACTCGCGCGGTAGCGAGCACGACATCGGGGTCTGTGGCCGATGGGACGAAGACGGACAAAGGCTCGGAGATGACCTTGGTGCGCACGCCGCTGGCGCAGTCGATCGCATAGAGCACGTTGGTCGCGTTCTCCCGCCCGTAGAGGGTAAGGCTGTCGGCGGAGAAGGCGAGGTCGAGGTAGCTTCCAGAGACTGGGTGGAGGCTGCCGTCACTCACCCGTCGAATCCCACCGTTGAGGAGCCACTCGCCGCTGGGGTCGAGGAGCGCGTCGCTGAGGTGGTTCCCAAGGCTCCATAGGCGCCGAGTGGTGGGCTCGAAGGCGACGATTGGGTTCTCGAAGATGACGGCGATGTCGTCGTTGCGCCAGAAGAGCATGGGCGTGCTGTATTGGCTGGAGCTCGTGCTGATGATCGAGGGCATGTTGCCCTCGAAAAAGAGAGAGCGGCCGTAGTCTTCGACGAAGCGTTGGAACAGGAACACGCCACCAGTCGGAGCCGTGTGCGTGAGCTCGAGGTTGCCCTCGGTCAAGATCCGCGTTCCCCGACGCAGGACGACCTCCTCGATCCGGCGGTTGCCGCCGAGGACGCCCACATTTCTGAGAGTCTCTGCAGCGTAGCCGTCGGATTCGAAACGCAACGTGTAGTAGCCCACCGGCAGCTCTGCGGTGACGAACTCGCCCGCGGCGTTGGTGAGCAGTGTCTCATCTGTTTCGACGATGGTGACGCGGATTCCATCGCGCTCTAGGTCGCCATAGCGCGAGGCCGAGCCGGCGACGGCTCCGCCCGCCAAAGGGGGCTCGTCGGCGCCTGGTGTGAGCGCGAGCGAGGTCCCATCGCTGCAGCGCAGTGTCGCGGAGCCGTCCGCTTCTTGCGTGACCGTGCATGTGCTGCCATCGACGATCTCAGGCAGCACAGCCCCAGAGCCGTCCTCACAGAGCAAGGCGAGCCCGGTGGCGGTGGTCACGGTGCAGCCCGCCCCTTCGTTCCCGGCCGACCAGCTCACGACGGTGCCGTCGCTGCAGGAGAGCACGCGCAGGCCACCGTCTTCACTCACGCTGCAGCCCACCGGTGTCGGACTGAACTCGACCAGGTCGACCGCCACGTCTTGGTGGCCGACCGCTGGAGCGTCCCCTGCGCAGCCGAGGAGGCTGGCGCACAAGCAGAGTGTCATTGCCGTAGCCACCCTCATGGTGCCACCTTATAGAAGGCCGCCTCACGTTGCGGGTACACGGCCTGGGTGCGACTCCAACCTAGGAGGGCTGCGTTGATGACGAGGTGGGCGTTGACGAAGGTGTCGACGACCTCACGACTCGCGGTCGTGAGGTCGACGCGAACCAGTGACCCCGCGGCGGGAAAGTCGTCGTAGCTGCTTTGGTTGGGGGCTTCGATGGCGTCGTCGATGAAGAAGAGCCGATCTCCGTCCACCGTTCGCACTGCGGTGCGCAGATCGCCATGCTCGCCCAGCGTCGTGGTCGCACGGGGTGTCCATTGCAAGATCTGTCCGAGTCCGGAAGGGAAGGGACCCGGGTCGAGCTGGAAGACGAAGCCATCAGTGGCAGCAGAGAGCGCGACGGTGGTGAGGGGGTCCTCGAAGGTGGCGACTCCTTGACGGGTGGCCACCTCCGCGATGTGAAGTGTGCGGTCGATGACCATGGCCGGACTCGAGAGCCACAGGACATACGCGCCGTCGCGTGTGATGAGGACCGGAGTGTAGCGCTCCGACGAGCCGATCGTCCTCAGCGTCGAGGTGGTTCCATCCCAGACCGAGACCTCGTAGGTCCCAAGAAACACTTCGACGTCTTGGAGGACGACTTGTTGGCCATCGGGGGTGATGTCGAAGGCGCCGACCAGGGAAGCGACGACGATGTTGGTGTTCGTTTCGTTGTCGTAGCGCCTGAGTTGACCATTCCGATCGCCGAAGAACAGGTAGCGACCGTCTTTCGACCAAGGCGCATGCAGCGCTGCAATGTATTCCACAATGGGATTGAGCAGGCTCACGGTTTCCGTCTCTCCGTCGTAGAGCGCGAGGCACTTGCTGGACAAAGAGCCGGAGACTGCGGGAACGATAAAGAGCAGGGTGTCGCCCCCCACAGGGGAGAAGGGGTTGGTGTCGAGCTCGACGGAGATGAACTTGAAGCCCTCTGGTGGCGCGATCGACGGGCCGCCGTTGACGCTGAGCAGCTCGGTCTGCGCGACGATGTACTTCGAGTCGGCGGTGAACCCAGGTGAGACCAGGGATGCCGAGGCCCCAGGAAAACTGAGCGTGCGCTGCAGGGGCCTCTCCACACCGCTCGAGAGCTCACGCAAGCTCGGGTCTCCGCTCTGGTGTTCGTTGGCTAGCCAGGCCCCGTCCGGCGAGAAGAAGAGCTCGGGCGCGTCGATGACGTCTTGCGCCACATCGAGCAACTCTGACGTCTTCGCCTCGACGTCGAAGAGCATCATCTCACGGGAATTGGGCCGAGCGACGTAGCTGAGCCATCGACCGTCCGACGTGAACTGGAGCGTGCTCTGCAGGGCGTGAGTACCGACCACCGTGCTGGACTCGTCGCTGAGATTCCACGCCGTGAGCGTCCCCGTCTGGTCGTCGTAAGAGGTCGCGCTGCGTTGCGAGAGTGTCAGGAGGGTCCTGCCGTCGGGAGACAGCCCGACGACTTGCGGCTCGTTTTCTGCGGGGAGCTCACTGCCCCACTCGAGGGTCACGACGCCCAAGTCGTAGGTCCCGGGAAGGATGGCGACCTGTCGGAAGACCTGGCCATACCCATCGTGACTCAGCACGACAGTGTGGTTGCCGGCTCGCAACCCAACAAAGTGAAAGCTCCCGTCTGCTGCGCTGAGGAGCTCGGGTCCATCGGGCAGAATGCGCACGCGCGAACCCTCGTGGTCCGCGGCTCCACTGAGCAAGACGACGCCAGCGAGGTCTCCGGATGCCAAGGAGTCCTGGCTTGGTGTCCCATTGAGAATCGTGGCCTGAGCGCCATCTTCGCACGAGACGAGGATCGCCTCGTCGGTCACTTCGAGGGCGCAGGAGGTGCCGTCGGCCCCAGGTTCAAGGACCAGCTCAGTGCCATCGTCACAGGTGATGACGATGTTGCCGGCCGGGTCCACGCTCGAATGGCAGGCGTTCCCATCGCTGCCGTCGGGCTGCGGGAGCGGCACCCGCGAGCCATCGCTGCAGACCACCTCGAGCCCTCCGAGCGCGCTGTCCACCACACAAGTAGGGCCCTCTTCCGTCCCCTCGGTCTGCGAGGCGTCGAGGATGATGGCGTCATGGTCGAGGCGTGGCGTGGTCTCGGTGCAGCCAACGAGCATCCCGAAGAGCAGCGCCACGAAGGTGAGCGGCGGACGCAGAGAGATGGGGGCGAACAAGGTGGTTAGCATCGGGATAACCCTGTCTCGGAGCCGCTCGTGGTCTTGCCAGACCGGCGCAGGAGCCGTCGCTTCGCGCCATCGTTCGCCCGAGGGTGAGCTGAGAGTTCCTGTATAGAACTCGAATTCCCGGCCCTGGTCAAGGGCTGTCCCCGCGCATTCGGAAATTTTGTGCCAAGCCGCCGCTATCGCACGATGTGGCGCCATCCTGGACGCCGTTGGGGCTTGCACGTCTGGCTCACGAACGGCCATGACCTTGACCAGTCGAACGACTGGACGGGGTCGGGTCGCGTCTTGTCAACTTCTGCCCTTTCCCTGAGACTCGGGCTCCGCGAGGGGAAGCGAAGCACGAAGCGGACCCCGCCCAGCGGGCTGTCTTCGACGGTACAATCCCGCCCCTGCCGCTCCATGACGCGACGCAACGAGAGCGAGCCCCAGGGCCACGTTCGCCTGACGCCTTCGACGACGGCTTCGGTTCCTGTCCGCGCAAGAATATCACAATACGCGACCCGACCCCTCTCTGATGCACTCACCCTACGCGCGATTGCCACCGCCGCGGCTCATCTGGTAAGCGAGCGGGGTCTGTCCGCAGTGAGGAGAGAGGCATGACCGACCGAAGCAACCAGAAAGAGTCCACTAAGGCGCAGTCCGTTCGCCTGAAGCTCAGTCACAGTCACGACTTCGAGGCTCAGACCGGCTTTCGTCCGTTGAGTCTGCCCGACACCGGAGAGCTCCTGCTCGAACAGCTCTCTGCAGACTCCATCGAGAGCCTCACGGCCAACGTTCACATTCGGCTGCACAGCGGCACCTATGGGCTCCCCTTGACCCAAGGCGAGGTCTGCGTCGTCGAGATCAACGGCGGCTGCAGCCTCGAGTTGAACATCCAGGTCGAACCCTCCCCCGAGGGGCCCATGGTTCGCTCGGTCTCCGGTCAGTTCAACAAGCCCATCGTCTTCACGAACATCCTCTCCACACTCGATGAGATTCGGGAGCTCTTTAAAGACCGACTCTTCGGCAAGCTCGCCGAGACCTCGCTACAGCGGCTGTCCAGTACGCCAGGGCTACGCTGGCTCAGCGCGGCGCCCAAGCACGTGACCTCGAAGCTGAATCAACTCACCCGCGAGCGCACCGGCGCCAGTCCCTCCGAGTGGCTGAAGGTCGCCAAGGAGCTCGCTAAACACCAGCTCGACGAGCTCACGGGCGACGTTCACTTGACGGGTTTCGCGGCCAGACCGGTCAAGCGCCAGGGCGAATGGCACCTCGCCTTCAGCTTCGATGGCGAGGTCGGCGTCGTGGGCGATCTGCACCTCCCCTTTCGCCGCCTCCCCGTTCCCCGCTTCATCCTGCCTACCCTGCACGCCGACTTGACGAGACTGCTCAGCGCCGCTCCCTTGGCGTCGGCGTCGATCTCGTTCTCCAAGGTCCCACTCGAGTTGCTCTCACGGGAGCTCTCGCGCTTGTTGTCGAAGTTCGAGTTGTCCTTCGAGTTGTCGGGACGTGTGCCCACGCTGGAAGTCGAGTCGGAGACCTTCAATCGTGGGCGGCTTCTTGCTCGCCTCGAAGTGCCTGGTCGCCTAGAGGTCGGTGGTACGGTGAAAGGCAGGTTGAAGGAGGGAGAGTTGGCCATCCACATCGAGCAGCTGAAGCTCGAGTTGGACGGCAAACGCGTCGAAATCGAGGCGAAAGCACGCTTCCCGAAAGACGAGCTGCTCGACCTGATTCTGCCGGCCGCCCTCGACGGGCACCCGGACCGCCTTCGTTTCGCGCTGCCCGTACTGGCCGCCGACCTCGAGAACCCACGCGCCTCGGTGCAAGTGGAGATCCGTCCGGGCTCTTCGTTTCCGGCGGCGCACTTCGCGACCTCGCTGTCGCATGCCTTCGCACGCGGAGAGACGCACCTGGCCGGAGACGTCTCCGCGTTGACGCTGAGCGGGACCCTGTCCGCTGGGTTCGACATGGTGAGTCGCACTTGGGTCCCCGAGACGATCGCCCTGGATTACGGCGTTGCCCTCGAGATCCTGGACGACGGCACCGTCGAGGATGGGGTCAGCTCTTTCACGCCGAAGAAGGTCGGTGCACAGATGGGGGGGACGTTGAGCTGGAGCAGCGACGAGCCCCTACACCTCGTTGCCCAAGGGCGAGTGGAGCTTGCCGTCGAGGGTCAGGTGCCGCTCGACCCGATCCCCGAGTTGAACATTCCCGGCGGGCACCTTCTCACCGAGCTGGAGGCGAGCCTCGAGCTCTCCGCCAACGTCCAGGCCGACCTGGACGACGACGGCTGCTTCGTCGTGAGCTTCGACAAGACCCGCTCAAAGCTCAGTCTTGCCAAATGCGCGCTGAGCCACGCAGACCTCTGCCTGCAGCTCCCCAGCGGCACGACCGTGAACCTCGAGGTCACGGACGGCAGGTTGTCGACCTCGGGCTTGGGTAAGCTCGAGATGAGCGTCAACTGGGACATGAAGGGACGCTCGGCCACACTGTCGCGCGGCGCCCATCACGCCGAGCTCTTCGTGGACGAGCTGCGCGCGATGCAGGCGGTGGCGCAGATCAGCCCAACGGGACACCTCAGCTTCAAGGGGAGCCGAAACGACGGCGGAAATCCCTTGTACGACGGGGCCTTTCTCAACGCGCTGGTCAACCCCGGCGTCGAGACCCGGAAATGGCTCGCCATTCTCGAAGACGATCAAGCGATGGACTTCCTCCTCGGGACCCTCGCGGTGTTATCCCAAGAGGTCGCAGACTGGGCCGTGAAGGCACGGCGCGCAGTGGTTCGGGGGCTGGAGATCGTGCGGGCGGAGGGGGTCACCAAGCCCGCAGACCTGATCCCTCGCGAGAAGATGGCGAAGGTCGTCTCACTGCTCCTGACGGGCACCGACGAGCTCGTCGAGCGCATTGCCCCCATCGTCCAAGGGGTCACCGAGGCGCGCGGACTGGATCGCCGTGCAGTCGAAGCGATCCTCGAGGAGTACTACCCCAACCACGGCTTCGAGCTGGAGGTGGTGCGTGGCCTGAAGTGGCTCGATCACGTGCTGGCCCCCGGAGATCCGGTCTCCGCCCCGACTCGCCAGGCGATCACACCGCTGGCGTCGCGGCCCGAGTACGCAAAAATGCTGCGGGACGTGCCGTCCGCCGCGGAGATGGTTCGGGTCGTGGGACGTTCGGGGGCATTCCCTGATGGGTTCTCGAGGAAGGTCGCAGAGCTGGCCCCGTACCTTGGGCTGAAGCAGCTCGGTGCGCTCATCGACGCAGGTGGGAAGCGCTGGAGCGCGTCGGAGCTCCGTCGCCTGCGTACAATCCAAGAACTCAAGAAGAGAATGCGCAGCATCGCCGCCGGTTTCGGGGGCTTGGGCTACGCCCCTCAGGCGACGGCCATCGCGTTCTTCCTGGGCGAGGTGATCGCCTCGGATTTGGCGATGGCAACAAAAGACCAGACCTTCCCGCCGCGTGGGCTCCTGGGGCCGGAGGATGTCGCAGTCTTGCTGCAAGCGGGTCTGGCGAGCAGCGGGTTGAACCGAGTGATCCAAATCAACCAGCGCATGCTGCTGGAGATCATCAAGCGCCACGAACCCGATTTCTTCGTCGGCGTCTTGGTGGAGATGTCGTTCAACAGCCCGCGGATCCTGACCTCGATGCTCCTGTCTCTGCTCAACCAAAGTCAGATTCACATCCAGGAGCCCTTCGACCTGCCGCAGTTCTTCTCCAACCATCTCGACATCGAGATTCCCAACCGCGACGACTACATGGCGGGTGGCCGGTGGGCAAAGGAGAGCTACTACAAGGCGCTCACCTCGACCGCGGAGTACATCCTGTCGCGCGGAGACGTCTACCTGGCCCGCAAGAATCACCTGCAGCGCTATCGCCACGCGGCGCCCACACTCCCTCGCGAGTCGACGGCGGTGGAGCTCGTCGCGAAAGCCCAACAGGCCATCCTCGCCGCTGACGAGCTCGGCCGCCAGTGTCGCTTCGACGGCCCCCTCGAGGGGCCGCTCAGCGAGGCAAAAGCGGGCTACTTGCAGGCCTTTGCGGCGTGCCGCGCGCTCATGGACGCGGACCCGATGGCGTTCCACCTTGTCTTCTTCAAGGCGTTCTGGGCGCGCAACCACGAGGCGCTCGTGGTCCTGTCGGTCGTCCGCAACCTGCAAGAAAACACCGCTCGTTGCCGCCACTGGCTCACGACCCGCGCGGGCTACGACGACTTCACCGATGAGCAGGGGCTGTTGCGAGCGACCATCGAAACGCTCTACCACTTCCCCGAAGACCAGCGCCGGCTGCTCGACGATCCCTTGGTTCGCCTCCTAATCGACCCACCCGAGGGCCTCTACGATTTCTCCATAGTCAGCGCGATGGGCGTCGTCACGGACGGCGCTGCCGGTGTGGAGCTCGCCGGCACTTTCGAGCGACTGCGGGAGAAGCGCGGCATCACCACTGTGCGCGCCGACACGGCCACCGCCGAGACCCTCGAGTACAACGCGCTGCGCATCGAAGAGGCGATCGACCAGGTCGAGGGCCCCTTCGGCATGATCGGCTACAGCCAAGGCTGCGCCAACGTCCTGCGCGCCGAGACCATGTTGCGAGAAGGTACGCCCGCACAGCAGGCCGTCATCAGCCGACTGAAGAGCCGCAACTTCATCTGCAGCGCCATCAATGGCTCGGCCCATGGGACCTGCGGGAACCAGAAGTTCATCGACGCCATGGTCGAGGGCGAGCACATCATCAAGTTCTATCAGGCCGTTTTCTCGTCGACGGCGATCCGAGCCTTCCAGAAGGCCCTCAGCCAGGCCTTGGACTCCCGGATCTTCTCGCACGTCATGGGCAGCGTCGAGTCCCTCTCCTACGAAGGCGTGATGCAGCTCGGACGAGAAGGACAGTTCCTCGCCAACGTTCCCACCTCGACCATCCGCGGCATCGTCACCGAGGAGATCCTGCCTGAGGCGCTCGAGTTTTTGAGTCACGTCTTCGATCGGCAGGTCATGGGCGAGCCCCACGACACGCAGGTGCTCGTGGACACAGCGGTGGGCTATCCGACTTGGGTCGACAACGAGAACTCACGAGCGCTGGAGAGCTGCGATATGGGGTCGCTGGTGCAGACCCTTCATCACTGGTCCCCACTGGCTGAGACGACGGAGTTCATCACGACCGAGCGCGACCGAGAGCGGGCGATCTACGACCTCCCGAAGGATCGACATGTCTTCCCTTGGATCGAGGTGAACGCTCGCTTTGGCGTCATCAAAACCGTGAAACCCTGATTCTGTCAGCCTTTCGGCGAGAGTGACTGCAGCAACCCGCGTGCCCGTTGGGAATCGCCCGGGTCGGCTTGGCCGATGATCACCACCAGATGCAGGATGCATTGGTCCAACACATTCGGCGCGTCGCTGATGTGCGGCACGACCGCTTCGAGGTGGTTGAGAGCGATGTCGTAGTTCTTCTCTTCGACGAAGTGCTCGACGAGCAACATGCGACTTTTCGTGTCCTCTGGGTTCCTCTCCAGCTCGCGATGCAGCGCCTCGACATACGGAGAGTCATACCTATCAGTGGTCTTCTCGAGCCCTCGTTTGCGCAGCACGGCGAGCGACGGCGGGAGCACCGAGTGTCTCGGCGTCAGCGCCGAGATGCCTTGCGCCTCTTCTATCGTGGGGGGAGCGGCGACTCGCTTTGTCTGCGAGGCCTGGATCGTGTTCGGGTTGCTCATCGCGCTGGGGTCTCGAGGCTGGCTCTTGACCCGTTCGACCCAGTTGACGACGTCTTTTTGCGAGGTGTGTCGCTGCTTTAAGCTCTTGAGCTCCTGATTGGCCCGCAGCTCGGCCCGCTCGAGGTCGCGAACCTTCTGTGTGAGCCTCGCCACCTCGCTCTCAGCGGTCTTGTGCTCGGCCTGCAACGTCTCGGAGCTCTTCTCGACCAAGCTCAACTTCAACTGGAGCGAGGTGATCTTGAGCTTTGCAGCGGCGTTCTCGTTCTCCAGCTCGGCGAGTCGCTCTTCGAATGGCAGCAGTTCCGAGTCTCGGTTGTTGCCCGGTTTGGGCGCCAACTGTGCCACGCGGTTGTTCTGAGCCTTGAGCTGGGCGATGCGGCCGTCCAGCGGGTTGACCGCCCTGAGCGCCCCAGAGTCCGTAACTCCCGTCTTTTCCTCGACCTGCTCAAGGTCAACAGACCAGCCCAAGTCGAGCCCGCTCGTGGAGTTTTCGAGCTCAGCGATGGTCTCGTTCGCGGCGCTCAGTGATTCGCGCAACACGTCGAGCGCCTCCTCGCTGTGTTTTGCGGCCTCCTCGCGGCTCTTCTCGAAGGTCTCGAGCTTCTCTTCGAGGGCTTCTTTCTCGCCTTGGAGCTCCTGCACTCGGGTTTCACGCATAGCGAGCTGCTGGGCGGCGTCTTGTATGGCATCGAGCTTCCCTTCGAGGGTTTCTTTCTCGCCTTGGAGCTCCTGCAGTCGGGTTTCACGCACAGCGAGCTGCTGGGCGGCGTCTTGTATGGCATCGAGCTTCTCTTCGAGGGTTTCTTTCTCGCCTTGGAGCTCCTGCAGTCGAGCCTCGCGCTCGGCGAGCCGCAGTGCGGTGTCTTGGAGGGCTTCGAGCTTCTCTTCGAGGGTTTCTTTCTCGCCTTGGAGCTCTTGCAGTCGGGCCTCGCGCTCGGCGAGCCGCGTTGCGGTGTCTTGGAGGGCTTCGAGCTTCTCTTCGAGGGCTTCTTTCTCGCCTTGGAGCTCCTGCAGTCGGGCCTCGCGCTCGGCGAGCCGCAGTGCGATGTCTTGGAGGGCTTCGAGCTTCGCTTCGAGGGCTTCTTTCTCGCCTTGGAGCGCTTCTTTTTCGCCTTGGAGCTCCTGCAGGTGGGCGTCGCGCACCGCGAATTGTCGGGCGGTGTCTTGGAGGGCAGCAAGCTCTGCGATGAGGGCCTCTTTCTCGCCTTCGAGTTCGTTCAGTTGGGCCTCGCGCTCCGCGAGCCGTAGTGCGGTGTCTTGGAGGGCTTCGAGCTTCGCTTCGAGGGCTTCCAGCTCACCGAGAACTTGGATGTTCCGCTGACTTCGCTGGTCGGCATCGTGGAGTTGCCACTCGAGCGTCTCGAGCTTCTGCTGCAGCGACGATTTCTCTTCGAGGGAGCTTTCGAGGAGGGCTCGCAGCTGGTCGACCTCTCGCCGAGCCCGCTCCAAGTCTGCCTCCTTCTCGACGAGCGCGGCTTGCAGCTCTTCACCTTCTGACTTGGGGGCTTTGGCGTCGCTCATCCGCTTGGTGAGCACCGCGTGTTTCCTGACTTGTTGTTCGTAGCGTCCCGAGAGTTCGTCGTTTTCTTGTTGAGCAGTCTGCAGCTCACGTTCGGTCCGATCGAGGGACTTGAGCGCGGTGGTGTGCTCGATGCGCAGCTCGCTCACGGAGATGCGCAAGCGGTCTCGTTCTTCGACGAGTCGAGCCAGCTCGTCCGCCGAACTGGTGTTGATGGCGGAATTCTGTCGTTCGGCCTGGAGCCCTTGAAGCTCCTCTTTGGCCAGGTCGAGCGCTTTGTTCACCTCGTCGAAGGCGTTCTCGGCGATGATTCCCCTTTGTCGGACGTGCGCCAGCTCTTCTTTGAGCGCAACGTTCTCGGAGTGGGCGATCTCGAGCGCCTCTTTCGAGAGGTCGGGTCTTGGGCTCTTGGCCTCCAATTCGAAAAGATCGACCTGCTCTTGAAGCTGCCCGCTGCGTTCTCTTTCATGTGTTAGCTGGTCTCGAACGGCCTCGAGGTCCGCTTGCATCTTGTCCGCGACGCCGGCCCAGGCCTCCTTCAGGCGGGCCTTGAGGAGTTCGATCCGGGCGCTGTCCGTGGGTTCTAGAGCGCTGAGGGGAGGTTGTGGCGGAGCCGCTCTGAGCGCATCGAGCTCACGTTCGAGCGACCTCGTACGCAGCTCGAGGTTGGCTCTCAGGCTTCTGGCCTCGAGTAGGCGTTTGCGAGCGACAGCGAGCTGCCGGCTCATGTGGTCGAGAGAAGACTGCGTGGCGGACTCGACCTTCGGCACTGACCCAGAGCTCTGAAAGAGCCGTTGTCTGCGGACCAAGTACTTGCGGCGCGTCATGTCTCATCTCGGGAACGAAGGCGGGGGCTAGGCCTGGGGCACGAAGTGGGCCACCGCCATCGAGCACTATGGCACAGTTTTTCAGGCAAGGCGGGTCTGGCAGGACCACCACAGGCCCGCAGCCAGCCTTTGAAGTTACTTTCCTATTGGCACAAAAGCGGCCGAAGCACCGGGCTCCGCGTCTCTCTTCCCCAACGAGAGACAGGGCGATGAATCGTCGCGCGGACGCCTATGATTATCATTTTGCGGCGAGGAGCCCAAGTCTTGCGACATCGGGTGCTTGCGTCATCATCGTGCAGCCTTTACAGAACACCCACCAGGTGAATCTGCGGCTTTGCGCAAGGAAGGTTCGGAACATGCGGCAGTATCTAGACCTAGTGAGTGAGGTTTTGGAGAACGGGACCCGGCGAGGGGACCGGACAGGGACTGGAACGTTGTCGGTCTTTGGCACGCAGACCAAATACGATCTGCGGCAAGGATTCCCGCTCCTCACGACCAAGAAGGTGCTCTTTCGTGCGGTGGTTCGGGAGCTGCTCTGGTTTTTGGCCGGCTCGACGAACATTCGCGACGGTCTCACCGAGCACACCCCCATCTGGGACGCTTGGGCCGACGAGCAGGGAGAGCTCGGGCCGATCTACGGGCACCAATGGCGCAACTGGGGAGGTCAGGGGATCGACCAGCTCCAGAACGCCATCGACACCATCAAGGCGCAACCCGATTCACGTCGAATCATCGTCAGCGCGTGGAACGTGTCAGACCTGGACAGAATGGCGTTGCCGCCTTGTCACCTTCTCTTCCAGTTCTACGTCGTCAATGGACGGCTCGACTGCCAACTCTACCAACGCTCCGCAGATTTGGCGCTGGGAGTCCCGTTTAACATTGCGAGCTACGCGCTCCTAATGACGCTGATCGCACGGGAATGTGAGCTCGAGCCAGGGCTCTTCGTCCACACTCTCGGCGACGCCCACATCTATCTCAACCACGTCGAAGGGTTGCAGCAGCAGCTCGCGCGCTCGCCGCTGCCTCTCCCTCGGCTCGAGGTCGCACGCAAGCCTTTCTTCGAAATCGCTTTCGAAGACATCGAGCTGATCGGTTACCAGCATCACCCCTTCATTCGATTCGAGGTGGCGGTGTGAATCCAATCCTTCTCGAAGCGGTGGTAGCCGTCGACGAAAGGCTGGGGATCGGCCGCGCCGGAACCATCCCCTGGCGGCTTCCCGCGGACCTGAAGCACTTCAAAACGCTGACTCGCGGCTCGCAGGCCGGCGAGACGCACGCGGTCATCATGGGACGCAAGACGTGGCTCTCGCTCCCACCGCGGTTTCGACCGCTCGAAGGACGTCACAACGTCGTCCTGACCCGGTCGGCGAGTTGGGAGGCGAACGGGACCCAAACCGCAAGAACTCTTCACGAGGGCGTCGAGATTTTGTCGCGCAAGCCCGATCTCGGAAGGGTCTTTGTCATCGGGGGGCACAGCGTTTACGCGGCCGCTATGGAGTACGGCTGTGAGACGCTGCACGTGACCAGAGTCAGCGGGGACCATGGTTGTGACGTGTTCTTTCCCGAGTTCGAGTCTCTGTACGACCTGCACTTTCTCGGGTTGCCGGCATTCGAAGGAACGACTCGTTATCGTTTCGAAATCTGGATGCGAAAAAGATCTTCGTGAGGTGTCGTCAACGCCAGGGTGAATGGAGTATGCTCGCTGGCGAAGCGGTCTTTTCGCGCACGATCTCGACTCGAGGGAACATCGGTGAGATCAGTTCAACCGCAAATCCTGTTGGTGGATGACGAACCCGCTGTGGTGCGCTCGTGTCAACGGCTTCTCGAGGCTGTCGGGTACCAGGTGACCTGCGCGCACGGGGGGGCCGAGGCCGAGCTCAAACTCCTGAAGCAGCGCTACGACGTGCTGATCACCGACATCGGGATGCCCGAGGTCGACGGTTTGGCGTTGCTGAAGACCGCGCGAAAGCTGGATTCGGAGATGTCGGTCGTGCTGATGACCGGCGATCCTTCGGTCAACAGCGCCATCGACGCGATCCACTTCGGCGTCTGTCGGTATCTGGTCAAGCCCATTCGGCCGACGGAGCTGCGCTCCGCGGTGGCGTTCGCGCTCGGCCAACGAGACGAGAGGATCCAGAGCTCCGACGAGATGGTCGTGGAGACCGGTGAAAACCGGTTGTTGAAGCTCTTCGAGACGGCGCTCGATTCGGTCTGGATTGCCTTCCAGCCGATCGTGCATTGGGAAAGTCGGACGACGTTTGGCTACGAGGCGTTGGTCCGCACCGACGACAGCAGCTTCCCCGACCCAATGAGCCTCTTCAAGGCGGCGGAGCAGCTGAACATGCTGCACCCGCTGAGCCGTCGAATTCGTCACAGCGCCGCGGTCAGCATCGCGGCGGGCCCGAAAGACGTGACGTTTTTCGTCAACCTGCATCCCTTCGACCTCAACGACCCCGAGCTCCTCTCCGCGACCGAGAACCCCTTGGTTCCGTTCGCGAAGGACGTGGTCTTCGAAATCACCGAACGTGCTTCGCTCCACACCGTTTCTGATTTGGCCGGCGCAGTCGCCTCGCTGCGTAGCCTCGGCTTTCGTCTCGCCATCGACGATCTCGGAGCGGGATATTCTGGGCTCGCCAGTTTCACTCGGCTCGAGCCCGACGTCGTCAAGTTCGACATATCGATTGTCAGGGACGTCGATAAATTGGGGGTCAATCAGCGCCTGATCAGCTCCATCTCCACGCTCTGTCACGAGATGGGAGTCGTGGTCGTCGCCGAGGGGGTAGACAACGTCAACGAGCGCGATCGGTTGATCGAGTTGGGCTGCAACTACCTGCAAGGCTTCTTCTTTGCCCGACCCGGACGTGGCTTCCCGAAGGTCAACTGGGGGGAATGATGATCGACACCGCTCAGCTCGAGAAAGCGCGCTCGCTTTGTAAAGACGACGCGAGCTTCGAATCCCTGAAGCGTCTTCTCGCCAGCTCAGAGAACACCACTGTGTTGTTCGATGAGGCCCTCAGACTCAAGACCGTACTCTCCAACGCTCCACTCGGGGTCTGGGCCGTTGATAAAGAGGGGATCCTCTCGGTCCTCGATGGCAGCATTCTACAGAAGGAAAAGCTCGACGCTGCCCATTTCCTGGGCCAGTCGGTCTTCGCTCTCCTGCCCGACGATCTGGTGTTCGTCGATTACATGAGACGTGCCCTCGCCGGCGAGATCTTCTCCATCGACTACCAGTATCGGGAGTATTCTCTCGAGCTGCGCCACCAACCCATGTTCGATGAGAACAACGCCATTGTCGGGGTGATCGGCGTCGTGCTCGACATGAGCGAGCGCCGCAGGCTCGAGGCCGATCTCCGACACGGCCAGAAGATGGAAGCCATCGGGCAACTTGCGGGCGGCATCGCACACGACTTCAACAACATCCTCACGGTCATTCTCACCTACGCGGACGCGCTGCTCTACGAGCTTCCTGAGATCGATCCCAGGCGCCGTGACGTCGACGAGATCCGCATCGCGGCGAGCCGGGCTGCGACCCTCACGCGCCAGTTGTTGACGTTCAGCAGACGCGAGATGACGCGCCCACAAGCCGTCAATATGAACAAGACGGTCGATGGGCTCTCGAAGTTGCTCGGTCGGTTGATCGGCGCCGACGTCGAGGTCAAATACCAACTCGACGACGAGCTCAACGACGTCTGGATCGACCCAGGCTACATCGAACAGATCGTCCTCAATCTCGTGGTCAATGCCCGCGACGCCTTGCCCAGCGGCGGCCGCGTCGAGATCGAGACCGCGAACGTCTGGTTCGACGCCAAACGCGCCGCGGAGATTGGCCTGCAGGAAGGACACCACGCACGACTCTCGGTCGCCGACACCGGCCACGGCATGGATTCCGACACTCTGCACCGAATCTACGAGCCCTTCTTCACCACCCGAGAGTCCGGACGCGGCACCGGAATGGGGCTCTCCACCGTCTTCGGCATCGTCAAACAGAATCAGGGCGCCATTTCCGTCGAGTCCGAGGTCGGCAAAGGGACCCGCTTCGACGTCTTCCTGCCTTGGGCCACAGAAACCAAGCAGAAGGAGCTCGTCGAAGAGCGACCCAAAGAGATCAAAGGGAAGGGAGAGGTCATTTTGCTCGTGGAAGATGAGGCTGCGCTGCGACGACTGTCCTCCCGAGTGCTCCGGGATTACGGCTACGAGGTCCTCGAGGCGCGCGACGGCGAGCATGCACTCTCCAAAGCCAGCCGAAACGAGGCCCCCATCGATCTCCTGGTCACCGACCTCGTGATGCCCAGAATGGGGGGGCGAGAGGTCGCTACGAAGCTGCAGGAGATCAACTCCAAGATCCGGGTCCTCTTCACGTCTGGATATCCCGACCAGCTCTCTGAGCTCTCTGAGCTCTCTGGCAACCGGCTCGCATTTCTGCCCAAGCCCTACACACGAATGGGCTTGCTCAATGAAGTTCAGACCGTCCTGAACTCTCGAGATTGAGCCTGGGGTCCATGAACGAGCGCTTCGAAAAGCCAGGTCGCCTCAGTGTCGCTCCCATGATGAAACGCACCGATCGGCACTTTCGAGTGTTTATCCGAGGGCTCACCCGAAAGACCTTGCTCTACACCGAGATGCGGTCCATCAACGCCGTGCTCCACGGGGATCGCGAGAAGCTCTTGGGGTTCTCACCCGTCGAGCACCCTATCGCCTTACAGCTCGGTGGCGACGACCCCGAGACGGCCGCGGAGGCCGCCAAGATCGCAGCGGATTGGGGCTACGACGAGGTCAACCTCAACGTGGGATGCCCCAGTGAACGCGTCCAGAAGGGGAACTTCGGTGCCCGACTCATGCTCGATCCCGAACGAGTCGCCCGCTGCGTCGCGGCCATGGCGTCCGCCGTGTCCATCCCCGTCACAGTCAAACACCGCATCGGCGTCGATGACCACGACGACTACGACTTCATGAGCAGCTTCGTCGACCGAGTGGCCGACGCAGGCGGCCAACGCTTCATTGTCCACGCCCGCAAGGCCTGGCTCGACGGCCTCAGTCCGAAAGAGAATCGCACCGTTCCCCCGCTTCGCTACGACGCGGTCTATCGACTCAAGGCTGAGCGTCCCGAGCTGTGCATCGACATCAATGGCGGCATTACCACGCTCGCCCAGGCCCTCGACCACCTCGAGCAGGTCGACGGCGCCATGATCGGCCGCGCGGCTTACGACGACCCCTACCTCTTTGCCCACGCGGATTCGCTGGTCTTCACTGCACTTGGAGAGTCTGTCAGCCCCGAGCTTGGCGGTGAGCCACCGCGCGGCCCTGGGATCACGCGCAAAGAGGCGCTTCGCGCCTTCCTTCCTTACCTCGAGGAGTGGCTCGCCAAAGGCGTGCCCTTGCACCGGCTCTCGAGCCACTTCGTGCACCTCTTCAAGGGACAGCCCGGAACCACGCTCTGGAAGCGAGTTCTGGCCGATAAGGCCGCCCGAGTGGGGGCCGGGCTCGAGGTGATCGAAGAGGCCATGGCGCAAGTAGGGGAGGGCACCTGAGTCCGCGTCAGCGGCTCCACGCCTGATTGACCCGTTCGAGATCTTCGACGGTGTCGATCTCCCGCCAACCGCCATGGATCACCGCCGCGTCGATGTGTACGCCACGGTCGATGAGCTCCAGGAGCATGTCGGTGAGGTACGCCTGCCTGAAGGTGGCGGCGGCATGGAAAGGCTCGTCGGGCGACAGCCTCTCACTCAGGTCATGCCACGCCTCGAGGAGTGCGTCACAGCCGCGTTGGGTGAAGTGGGCTAAGCCAATGAACTCGCCCAACGCGTTCTCTGGACCGACTTGCTTCCCGACGCGCAGGACCTTCGAACCGTCCATCTCAGTGAGCTCGGCCTGCGCGACCGGATGATCGTTTCGGCCCTCGTAGGCGCTCGCCCAATCCGCGTCGACCACGAGGGTGATGTCGCCATGACCGGCAAGCACCGAGGCCACGACGTCCTCGCCGAACACGATGTCGGAGTAGGAGCACAGAAACGGCCCCGTCATGGCCGGCTCGGCGTGCATCAAGGAGAACAGGATGTTGTTCTGGCGAAAGTCGCTGTTGAGGTAGCTCGTCGCACCCGGGACGACGATGCGCTCGGCGAGGTAGCCGCGCACGATGTGGAAGTCGTCGACGTGGTTGGCGCGGTAGGCCTCGAGCTGGTGGTGCAGGATCGGCTTACCCGCCACCTCGACCAGACACTTCGGCCGCTCTTCGGTGTGATGTTCGAGTCGCCGCCCCATTCCGGCGGCGATGATGATGGCGCGTGACAAGGACATAGAAACACTCCAGGCCGATGATCCAGAGGATCCAAAGACGTCATGGACGCGAGTAGAAGCTGGGTTTGGCCAGCCGTACGAAGACCCCTAGCGCCGTACGCCCGGCGTAGAGCAGGTAGATGATGAGGAACGGCACGAGGAAGCCCAAGGTTGGGTCGAACCCAGGGATGGTCAGGCCAGCGATGGCCACGAAGGTGATCCAAGACGGGTAATGGACGATCAGCTTCATCGTCTTTATCACCAACCAGACCGCTCGGCGGACGAATCCCGTCGGCAAGGTGGGACCTGCGGTGTCCGTCCCTGGCTCGATGGCGTGTCCTGCGAACTCTTCGCGTCGCACAAAGGTTGTGAGGGAGGTCGCGACGGAGACCAGGGCGACCCCTCCAATGCCGACCTCGAGCCAGCGCACGTCGCCGCCCTCGAGCCACAACCGAGCGGCACAGCTGCCCACGAGGAGCAAGGCCTTGACCTCGTCGATGAGGAAATCGAGGTAGGCGCCCACCGACGAGGTTTGACCCTTCAGACGTGCCAGTTGACCGTCGGCGCAGTCAAAGACGTACGACAGTTGCAGGATCAGCGCGGCGACGAAGAATCCCCAGGGGCCCCTCCAGGTCAGGAGCGTCGCCCCGACCCCGAAAAACACGAACAAGCCGAGGAAGCTCAGCTGGTTGGGAGTGACTGGGCTGCGCCTGAGGAAGAGCAGCGAAAACGCCGCCAGCGGCCGCGCCACGTAGAGATTCCACACGATATCCTTGGGCTTGAGCGACTGGCGATAGAGCTCGCCCAGCTCGCCAAAGAACCCGGCTGTTGGCTTTGCTTCGCGCACCTTCACCTTCACCTTGAAACTTCTTGGATTTGCGCGCCCGGGGCGAAGTGTCGCTTCGTGTCGAGGTCGGCAAGGGAAGCACGGCCAACGCGGCCGGCCGCGCGCGTGCTCGTAACACTTTTGGGCGGCCGCGAGAAGGGCGCGACGAGGTCTCGGACTCCGTCTGACAAGAACCAAAAAGACTTGCTCTCCACGCAAAACCGTTGACAACCTTTGCTTGCACCAGGGGGCGTGTTGGGCCATGTTCTCGGCAGCCGGAAAAAAGCAGTTGAGCGACCCCAACGAGCGTCGTAGACGCAGCGGGGTTGTGCTCGCCGGACCAGAAGAGGGTGTCGTGCCCGACCATTGGCGATGAGGATTTGCAGCCAGGCTGCGCCACATAGGAGTTTTGTCAGGATGAAGTTGCGTCCCCACATTCTGTTCGCTGTGCTCTCTCTCTCGCTCGCCGCCTGCGGCGGCAATGGCCAAACGCCAGAAACGCCTCCCGAGGGCACCACCGCTGAGCTCCCTTCGCCCGCGGCGGCGGCCGCTTTCGTCGACGAGGCCAACGCGAGCTTCCGCGAGGTCTGGGTTGGCAGCGAGAGCGCGGCCTGGGACTACTACACCAACATTAACGATGAGACCGCCGCGGCATTGTCCAAAAAAGAAGAAGCCTCGATGGAGTACACCAGCATCGCCATCAAGAGGGCGGCGACCTTCGACGGGCTCGAGCTCACTCCCGACATTCGGCGTCAGCTCGACCTGATCAAACTCGGCAGCACTTTGCCTGCGCCCGATGACGCCGCCAAACGAGCCGAGTTGGCGAACCTGAGCACCGAGATGTCGGGTCTCTACGGCAAAGGAAAATACTGCAAAGGCGAAGACTGCCGCGACCTCGGCCAGCTCGAGGACGTGCTGGCGACGAGCCAAAATTACGACGAGCTCCTGGACGCCTGGGAGGGCTGGCGTACGGTCTCCCCGCCGCTCGAGCCCATGTACGAGCGCTTCGTCGAGCTGAGCAACGAAGGAGCCAAGGAGATTGGCTTCGAGGACACTGGAGCTCTGTGGCGTTCGGGCTATGACATGCCGCCCGCCGAGTTCGAGGCCGAGGTGGAGCGCCTCTGGAGCGAGGTCGAGCCCCTCTACGAAGAGCTCCACTGCTATACACGCGCCAAACTCGCTGAGAGGTACGGCGCGGACAAGGTCCCACTCGACGGCCCAATCCCCGCCCATCTCCTCGGCAACATGTGGTCTCAGAGCTGGGAGAACCTCTACCCGCTGCTCGAGCCCAACCCGGGCCAGCCCAGCCTCGACATGACCTCCGCTTTGGTGGCCGCCAATTACGACCCCATCAAGATGGTCAAGACTGGCGAAGCGTTCTTCACCTCATTGGGCCTCGACCCGCTTCCGGCCACGTTCTGGGAGCGCTCGATGTTCTCTAAGCCCGAAGCTCGCGAGGTCGTTTGCCACGCCAGCGCCTGGGACGTGACCTACTCGGACGACCTGCGCATCAAGATGTGCATCAAGATCAACATGGAAGACCTCGTCACGATCCACCACGAGCTCGGCCACGACTACTACTACCACTACTACTACACCCTCCCGATCCTTTATCAGGCCGGCGCCAACGACGGTTTCCACGAGGGGATCGGCGACGCCCTCGCCCTCTCGATCACTCCCGCGTACCTGCACCAGATTGGGCTCATGGACGAGGTCACCGAGACGCCCGAGCTGGTCATCAACAAGCAGATGCAAGACGCCCTCGCCAAGATCGCCTTCTTGCCCTTCGGCCGCATGATCGACCAGTGGCGCTGGGACGTCTTCTCCGGCAAGGTCACGCCCGACCAGTACAATCAACACTGGTGGGACTTGCGGCTGAAGTTTCAAGGCGTGGCCGCACCCCGCGAGCGGCCGGCCAACGCGTTCGACCCAGGCGCCAAGTACCACATCCCCGCCAACACCCCCTACATGCGCTACTTCCTGGCGGCCATCCTGCAGTTTCAGTTCCACAAGGCCATGTGTGAGGCCGCTGGATACAAAGGCCCACTCCACACTTGCTCCATCTACGGCAGCAAGGAAGCCGGAGCCAGGCTGCAGGCCATGCTCGAGCTTGGCGCCAGCAAGCCCTGGCCGGACGCCCTCGAGGCGATGACCGGAACGCGACAGATGTCGGCCGAGCCGATGCTGGAGTACTTCGCTCCGCTGCGAGCCTACCTCACCGAGCAGAACGCGGGGCGCTCCTGCGGCTGGTGAGCCCGCGAGGTCCCAAAGCGAACGAACCAATCTGGGGCGCCAAAAACGAAGGGGCAGGCCCGCGCCTGCCCCGATCCCAAAACCCGTCGTGGAGTCCGTGTCTTACGTGGGTTCAGCAGCCACGTAGTTCCTGGGAATGTGCGTACAGAATGGCTCCTCGGCCAGATAGTCGCCGTAGATGGCGTCAGCACGAGCTCGGCAGCCGCCACAGACCTCAATGAACTCGCACGCACCGCATTTCCCCTTGTAGCTCTTGAAGTCGCGCAGCTCGTGGAAGAGCTCCGAGTCTTCCCAGATCACCTTGAAGGGGGTCTCGATGACGTTCCCGGCGGTCTTGGGGAAGTAGCTGCAAGGAAACACCTCGCCTTCAGCGGTGACGAGGCAGATGAGCTGACCGGCGAGGCAGCCCTTGGCTCCCCCGGTGGAGAACTGCAACGAGCGGCGCTTGAGGCGGTCGTCGCGCTCATGCTCTTTGTTCATCTGTGGCACGACTCGGTAGTAGTGCGGCGCACAGGTGGGACGCATGAGCATGCTGTCCTCGGCCTTCTCGACCTCATAGTGCCACTTGAGGATCTCCTCGTAGTCCTCTTTGGTGACCAGCTCGGACATGATCTGCTCACCACGCCCAGTGGGCACGATCATGAACATGTACCAAGCCTTGGCGCCGAGCTTCTTGGCCAGGCGCATGACCTCGGGAATGTCGTCCTGGTTTCGCTTGGTGAAGCTGGAGTTGATCAGGAAGGGGATGCCGTGCTTGTTGAAGAGCTCGGCCGAGCGCATCACGCCATCGAAGGCGCCGACTTGATTGCGGAAGTTGTCGTGGGTCGCTGCGGTCGAGCCATCGAGGCTGAGAGAGACCATGCGGATGCCGGCCTCCTTCATCTTCAGGCAGATCTCCTCGGTCACCAGCGTGCCGTTGGTGGCGATGCACATGCGCAGGCCCTTCTCGGTGCCGTGCGCGGCGATCTCGAAGAGGTCGTGCCGCAACAGCGGCTCTCCACCGGAGAGAACCAAGACCGGCTTGGCAAACCTGGCGAGGTCGTCGATGAACGCCTTGGCGCCGTCAGTGTCGAAGGCGGTGTCGTAGGAGTTCAGGCCGGAAGCCGAGCGGCAGTGGACGCAGTTGAGGTTGCAGCGTCGAGTGACTTCCCACGCGATCCATTTGGGGTCGAATTCTTTGAGCATTGAGGCGGCCTCTTCGGCGGTGGAGTGGTGCAGGTTCCCTGCTGAGCTGCTCGTTTCTCCCGACCCTGTG
>PFUG01000524.1:0-234 GCA_002789955.1 Deltaproteobacteria bacterium CG_4_9_14_3_um_filter_63_12
TGAGCTCCTGGGCCTGAACGACTGCATTCGCAACGTCTTGCGCCGCTTGGAGGGCTCGTCGCTGCCCGCCGAGGGCGTCGTCGACGCCGACATTCACCTCACCCCCCTCGACCCGTGAGCATCATTTCTCGATTCGTCACCCATCAAGGGTCAACTCAGTTCTCTAGGCGGCCATCCACATAGATATTCGTGTCTGGCGGTCAACGGCCAGCAGCAAAAGAAATCTCATCCTCA
>PFUG01000524.1:319-3007 GCA_002789955.1 Deltaproteobacteria bacterium CG_4_9_14_3_um_filter_63_12
CCGCTCGTCTTCCTCTTCGTACTCGCCTTCGTGGGTCTGTTGCCAGTCGTAAGTTGGGCCGCGTGTCTGCCCGGCAGCGATTTGGACAACGATGGCGTGTGTTTGGTCAGTGACAACTGTCCCGCGGTCTGGAACCCAGACCAACTCGACCTCGACAACGATGGACTTGGCGACGTGTGCGACAACGACCTCGATGGCGACTCGGTCGCCAACGGCTCCGACAACTGCCCCAGCGTCTCCAACAACGACCAACTCGACACCGACGGCGACGCCCAAGGGGACCTCTGTGACGACGACGACGACGATGACGGTTGGCTAGACGGCAACGACAACTGCCCGATTGCCGTCAACAGCGACCAGCTCGATACCGACAACGACGGAGCCGGTGATGCCTGCGAGAACGACGACGACAACGACAACGTCATCGACGCCAACGACAACTGCCCCAAGCTCGCGAACACTCCGCAATTGGACACCGATGGAGACGCCATCGGGGACGTCTGTGATGACGACGACGACGACGACGGCGTCCTCGATAGCGCAGACAACTGCCCGCTCATCTCGAACACCGCGCAGATCGACACCGACGCCGACGCCCAAGGGGACCTCTGCGACGACGACGACGACGGTGACGCAGTGCTCGACACCGACGACAACTGTCCGACCGTGCCCAATCCCGATCAACAAGATGCCAACGGCAACGGCTTTGGAGACGCTTGCGACGCGAACGACACCGATGGCGACGGCTTCCCGGATCCCTCGGACAACTGCCCAGCCCTCGCCAACCCTGACCAGCTCGACCTCGATGGTGACGGCCGCGGAGACCTCTGCGACGACGACGACGACGGCGACACCGTGGACGACTTGACGGACAACTGCCCTGTGGCTGCGAACGCCAACCAGCTCGATACCGACAGCGATGGGCATGGCGATGTCTGCGATCCAGACGACGATGACGATGGACTCCTCGACGTCGCGGACAACTGCTCGCTGCTCGCAAACGCCGGCCAATCGAACAACGACGGCGACCTATGGGGGGACGCCTGCGACGACGATGACGACAACGACGGCGCACTCGACGCGGACGACAACTGTCCGTTAGCGGCCAATGGCCAGCAGGTGGACAGCGACGGCGACGGAGACGGAGACGTGTGTGACGACGACGACGACGACGATGGTGTCCTCGACGGCGCCGACAACTGCCCCCTCCTCTCCAACTCCGACCAGGTCGACAGCGATGGCGACGGCATCGGCGACGTCTGCGACGCCGACGCAGACAACGACGGTGTGACCGACTCCACCGACAACTGCCCACTGCAACCCAACGCCAGCCAGGCCGATCTCGACCAAGACGGGCAGGGCGACTCGTGCGATCTCGATGTGGACGGAGACGGCGTCGACAACACGTCGGACAACTGCCCCAGGAGCTCAAACGCCACACAGGACGACGTCGATCTCGACAGCGTAGGCGACGTGTGCGACCTCAACATCGACAGCGACGCCGACAGCGTCGACGATGGTGTGGACAACTGCCCCCAAGACCCCAACCCCAGCCAGGGCGACCTCGACTTCGACGGGCAGGGCGATGCCTGCGACATCGATGACGACGGCGATGGCATCCTCGACGAGGGCGACAACTGCCCCCTTGTCGTCAACGCCTCACAGAGCGACCTCGACGGCGACGGGGTCGGCGACCCCTGTGACGACGACGACGACGACGACGGCATCCTCGACGATGCGGACCTCTGCCCCAAAGTCCACGACCCTGAACAGCTCGACACCGACGACGATGGGTTCGGCGACGCGTGCGACATGGACGACGACGGGGACGGAGTGCCCGACCGCGTGGACTTGTGCCCGCTCACCCCGGACGCCAATCAGGCCGACGTCGACAGCGACGGACTGGGCGATCTCTGCGACGAAGACGATGACAACGACGGCGTCGACGACACGGACGACAACTGCCCGAACACCGCCAACGCCGACCAAAGCGACGTCGACCAAGATGCAGTGGGCGACCTCTGCGATGGCGATCGCGACGGCGACGGCGTGCTCGATGGCGTGGACAACTGCCCCCTCGACGCCAACCCTGAGCAAGATGACCAAGATGGAGACCGCATCGGCGACCTCTGCGACATCGACCTCGAAGGCGACGGCGTACCCAATGAGCAGGACAACTGCCCTGACACCGTCAATCCTACCCAAGACGACCTCGACGGAGACGGCTTCGGCGATCGCTGCGACGACGACCGGGATGGCGACGACATCGGCGATGACACCGACAACTGCCTGACGACGACCAACGCCGACCAGACCGACCTCGATGGCGACGACCTCGGGGATGCGTGCGACGACGACGACGACGACGACAGCATTCTGGACGTGCTCGATAACTGTCCATCGGCCTCCAACAAGCAACAACTCGACAGCGACGGCGACGGCCTCGGTGACCCGTGCGACGACGACGATGACGACGACGGCCTCGCGGACAGCGAAGAGGCTGCGCTGGGGACCGATCCTGTCCTAAGCGACACCGACGGTGACGGCGTCGAGGACCCCATCGAACTCAGCGATGGGACCGACCCACTGAGAGCCGAAGACTTCGATGGACACAGAAGGCCCGGAGGTGGTCAGGTGGCCGGCGGAGGGTGCCAGCTCAGCTCCCCAACCACTAACGGCTCAGCACCG
>PFUG01000524.1:3022-7539 GCA_002789955.1 Deltaproteobacteria bacterium CG_4_9_14_3_um_filter_63_12
CTCTTGGGAGCACTCTCTCTGCTCGGACTCGGTTTGAGTCGACGACGGGACAGGCGGTCCCACCTTACCAAGCTCATTGTCGCCTTGTTCTTCGTCGGCTCGCCCATGCTCATGGCCAACAGCGCTCGCGCCGAGGGAATCGACGCACACGCCAGCACGCTGGATGGCATCGGCACCGGAGGCTTGACGGCCATCGGCTCCCCGACGCCAGCGCCGTGGCATTTCTCTGTGGGTGCCAGCTACCTCTTCAGCGACACTCCGGCCCAATACGTCGACTCCAATGGGGACCCGCTCCTGTCCATTGTCGACGCTCAGCATGTCCTCGCACTCCGTGGCGCGTTGGGCCTCTATGACGGTTTGGCCGTGAGCCTCGCTCTGCCCGTTCTTCTCGACCAGTCGGTGGGCACGAACTTTAGCTCTGAGGTCGCAGCGACGGGGCTCGGAGACCTCGGTCTACAGCTTCGATACCGCCTCCTCGATCGATTGGTCAGCCCGGTCGGGTTCGCGGTCGAGGCAGAGCTTCTCCTCCCCACGGGAACACCGTCGGCGCTCGTCGGCAGCGGTGGTGTTGGAGGCGAGCTCGTCGTCATCAGCGATGTCGCCCTGGGTCCTGTGACGGTCATTGGGAACCTCGGCTACCGCCTGCAACACCATGCTCAATTCGAGGGGACCACTCAGGACGACAGCCTCACCTTTGCGCTCGCCAGCCGCCTCGCCTTGGTTGACGGCGGGTGGCTCGGAGTCACGGCGGAGACGAGAGGAGCTTTCGAGCCCGCGGATTCGGCCTTCGGGAGCGAGGTCCTGCTCGCCATGGACACCGAAGTGGCCGGATTCCACCTGACCCTCGGAGGAGGTCCCGGCGTCGGCGATCGCGTTGGAACGGGCCAGTACCGTCTCTTCGCCGACCTCGCCTACACCCTGGGAGGCAATGACCGCGACCAGGACGGCATCGTCGATGACGCCGACGGATGCCCGGTACTCGCCGAAGACATGGACGGATTTCGGGATGACGACGGCTGTCCCGACACCGATAACGACGACGATGGTGCTGCCGACGTGAACGACCGTTGCCCCGACGAAGCCGAAGACAAGGACGGCTTCGAAGACCAAGACGGCTGCCCCGAGCGTGACAACGATGGGGACGGCATCGCCGACGACGCAGACACCTGTCGAGACCAAGCTGAGGACCAGGATGGTTACGAGGACAGCGACGGTTGCCCCGACCTCGACAACGATGGGGACGGCCTCAATGACAGCATCGACGAGTGCGCCATGCTGGCCGAAACCGCAAACGGATTCCGCGACGAGGACGGCTGCCCTGATGAGAGACCGGCCTACGTGTTCGAACAGGATGCGCCGGTGATTCTGTACAGCATCCAGTTCAGAACAGGGTCCGACGAGCTCCTCCCCGAGTCGCTCCCCGTCCTGGACGAGCTGGCGAAGTCACTCGAAGCGCAGTCAAAGACTCGGGTCCGAGTCGAGGGGCACACCGATGACGTGGGCGACGACGACAAGAACCTGCTGCTCAGCCAGCAACGAGCGTTGGCTGTCGTAAACGACCTTGTGGACCGTGGAGGAATTCAGCGCAGCCGGCTCGAGTACGAGGGCTATGGAGAGACTCGTCCGCTGGAATCAGGCAAAGACAAGGAGGCTCGAGCGAAGAACCGACGCGTCGAGTTCCAAGCCATCCAATAAATAAGGGAGGCAGGGCTGAAGCCCTGACCCGCCGGGGGACTTTGTCCCCCGGACTCCCCTTTTGCTTTCTTCTTTCTTGCAGCACCCATCCAATCACTCGCCCGTGGCGGCCGGGGGCTCCCAGCCGGCACTTCCCCACACGAACGCCCTGACATGACTCGCTATGCCACATCTGTTAGAACTGCAGAGCGAAAGGAGGACGGCAGCCACGTCTTCAGCTCACAGGAGAGGGTCGCGAGAGATGTCGGAGTGGAAGCCGGACATATTTGAGTACATGGACTACCGTGACTTCCTACGAGCCTACTACGAGGCAGCCAAGGCCAATGTGCCGGCGTTCTCTTACCGCTACTTCGCCCG
The DNA here is from genome assembly GCA_002789955.1 of Deltaproteobacteria bacterium CG_4_9_14_3_um_filter_63_12. Taxonomy (GTDB): domain Bacteria; phylum Myxococcota_A; class Bradymonadia; order UBA4248; family UM-FILTER-63-12; genus UM-FILTER-63-12. Next base: position 5,075 of record PFUG01000524.1, read on the forward strand.
CAAGGCGGGGTTCGCGACCTCGAATTTCTTACAGCTCGTCATCAAGGGCCAGCGAAACCTCGGGCCAGACAGTATCTGGAGGTTCGCCAAGGTGATGAAGCTCACCGCGGAGGAGTCTCGATTCTTTCAAAACCTCGTGGACTTTTGTCAAGGACGCAACGCCGAGGAGCGCAACATCGCCTTCGAAGCCCTCGCGGCAAGCCGGCGCTTTCGGCAGGCTGGGCAACTCGACACCGCATTGTACCGATATACGGCTCATTGGTATGTGCCAGCGATCCGGGAGCTCGCGGCGAGAGAAGATTTCAAAGACGACCCGAAATGGGTCGCCAAGCAGCTTCTCCCTCCCATCAAGCCCAAAGAGGCCAAAGACGCCCTCGACACCCTCTACGAGCTCGGATTTCTCGAGCGAAAAACAGACGGAGCCGTGGTGCGACGAGATGTGACCTTGACCAGCGGACACCGCGTCCAACAGCTCGCTGTCACCAACTACTATCACGAGATGATCGAGAAGGCGGGGCAGTCCATAGAGGGCGTCGCCGGAACCCTCAGAGAGCTCGGGGCCGTGACGGTCTGCATCTCCCCCGAGAGAGTTCAGGAGCTCAAACAGAAGTTGCGGGAGATTCGCGTCAACCTCCTGGATTTTTGCGAGCGCGACCCGGCCCCTACGCTCGTTTACCAACTCAATTTCCAGCTCTTTCCCCTCTCCACCCACAACCCCGACAATGAAAATGTTGACAAGAACGCTCAATAACGGTTTGCAGCCGCTGGGGATCAGAAAACAGAAGGGTCGAAGCGCACTCCGAGCTCGGTGGCAGGGCTTGCGAACGCTGGCTGGAGTTTGCGTCGTGGCGACCCTCCTCCTGACCCGTTGCGCAGGGACCGACATTGGAAACCCGGAGCTCAAATCCGCGGATGTCCAAGTCTCTTTTGCCTCTTATGAGCAAAATACTCCCAGCGGTCTCGTGCTCGACAGCGGCGTTACGCTCAATGAAGCCTGGATTGGGGTCGAGGCCATACGGCTCGCCGATGCAGGGGACTGCGCCAGCGACGCCACCATCGATCTGCCAGACCATTACGTGATCAACCTCCTGACGGGCCAGAGCTACCCGCCCTTACCCTCCTTCAAGAGGCTCGAGGGCGCATACTGCAGCTTCGCGTTCGGCTTCGCCGTCGTTTCAGACTTGCCCGCCGAGGCCCCAGCCCTCCTCGCCGGCAACAGTTTCCTCGTCAGAGGACTTCGCATTGATGGCGTCCCCTTCCTCCTCACCGCGCCCCTCGAAGAGGTGCTCTCGTTGGCCGCAGAGAGCGGACAGTTCGAGCTGCGCGCTCCACGCACCGATCTCATCGTCGGATTCGAACTCGACCTCTGGTTCGCCAGTGGCCTGTTGGACACCGTTCTTGGCCTCCTCGACCTCAATCTCGATCTTCTCTCCAACCCAAGTCTTGTGACTGAGTTCCTCAACGGGGTCCGAGGGTCGGTCAGCCTCTTCGAAGATCTCGATCACGACGGACTCCTCGACCCAGAGGAGATGACCCCTCTCGCTCGTCCCTGACACACAGGAAAACGCAATGAACACTTCACGACACGCCTCAGCCCGCACAGCCGTCAGCCTCCTTTGCCTACTCTTCACCGCGAGCCTGGCGTGGGGTTGCGAGGACGTGGACAACTTTGATGTCAGCGTCGACGGCGAGACCACCGTGCCCGCCGCGAGCCCTCTGGAGCTCATCCTTGGAGACCTCCCTCTGACCGAGTCCTTTACCCACTTCGACATCACCCAGGCGCAAGGTTTCAGGAACGACAAGTACACGGTTGACGATGTGGACTCCGTTCGGCTCAAGTCGTTGGTGATGACTGCCACGGTGCCTGAGGGGGCCGATTTGTCCTTCCTCGGCGAGGTGAGCTTCTACGCTGAGACCGCGGGACTGCCTCGAAAAGAGATCGCTCGGCAGGACACCTTTCCGGTCGGTCAGAGTGCGGTCTCGTTCGCTGTGGTCCGCGACGACCTCAAGAGCTACTTGCTCGCCCCAGAAGGTGGAATCACGGTCGAGGTGTTGGACTCCTCGCGTCCGGAATTCGAGACGACGCTCAGCATCAAGGCGGTCTTCGACGTGGACGTCAACGTGCTCTGAGCTGTCGGTGGCGACTGGCGACACGCTGGCACCAGCAGGCGACTGAACGCGGTGCCCTAGTCGGCGTCAGGGGCTCCTGCATCTCGCGGCACCGCCAGTCGCCCGCGTTGGATTCGGATGACCTCGTCGCCATCGCTCGTCGCCTCGAGGTTGCGCATCCAGATCCCGGACAGCAGCACGACCAACACGGCTCCGACCAGCACCACGAGCAGCATGAACGAGGCCAGCACCACTAGGACCAAGCGCCGACTCGAGGGACTCCAAAGCGACGCGGGCGGCGCCTTCTTTGGGTCGTTGCGCGAAGACGCGGGCTCTGGGTCCTGGCGGGGCATCTT
>PFUG01000236.1:0-24003 GCA_002789955.1 Deltaproteobacteria bacterium CG_4_9_14_3_um_filter_63_12
CGCTCTCAGGCGAGGTGGGCGTTGCGCTCTCAGGCGAGGTGGGCGTTGAGTAAGCCTCGAGAGGCGGTCTTGATGGGTTGATCCGTGGCTCTCTATCGTTGATCCTTCGGTCTATTGGGTTGATTCGGCGTGATGATTGGTTGATCCGTCGACTTTTTAGGTTGATCCGTCGACCAGGTAGGTTGATCCGTCGACTTTTTAGGTTGATCCGTCGACCAGGTAGGTTGATCCGACGTCGTTTCATCTGCCAAGACCGGTGGATCGACACTGGCGACCTGTGAATCGACCTCGAGAGCCCGGCTGGTCGACCTCGAGAGTCCGACTTGTCGACGTCAAAGGCCCGACTTGTCGACGTCAAAGGCCCGACTTGTCGACGTCGAAGGACTGGTAGAGCGACGTGGCAAGACCGACGTGGTTTGGGTCATTTCCTTTAGTTGGCATCAAGGTCCTCGATGGGCGTGGGCGAGCTCGTGTGGGAAATCTAGTAGCAAGGGGAGACTGTGGTGGCAAGGGGACGGTTGTGTCTCGCTCTGGTCGGGCGACGAAATGGACATACCCTGTCCGAAATCTCTCGGGGTGACAGAACCAAGAGCCAGACCACACCCTCACCCTCCGGCGCGCAAAAAATAATCACCCGCCGCGGGAACTTTCTCGACCGCCCTCTGTCGAATCTCCCGACACTGCAGCGGGGAGCTCGAGAGCGATTCACGTCGACCAATGACTCGTCATTGGTGCGGCACCCGTCTGTCCTGACACCTCACGTCCATCCGGAGCTGGCCATGTCGACCCGTACGAACCAACCTCCCTTCTCGCCCTTCGGATTCGCAAAACCGCAGTTCTCCATCGCGCCCTTCGGTCTGCCTCAGCCGACGACGGCCGCACCTTTCGGCTTGCCGCAGCCCCTCGCGATCCCCGCCGCGCCCCCCGTCGCGCCCAAGACCTCCCCGCGCGACTCCTTCGAGCGCCGCTTTCTGTCCGAGTGCTACCGCGGCGGCGTCAGCACCCTCGAGATCGCCATGATGTGGAAGGACAACCTCTTCCACGTCGACCAGTACGAGAAGGCCGGCCACATCAGCATCGGCGCCAGCGCCGAGGCGACCTACGCCGTCGAGGCCGCGTGCATCGGCGACTTGCGCCCCTTCGTCACCGGCGAAGACAGCCAGTGGACCTTGACCTTCAACGAAGGCATGGACGGCTTCCTCCTCGTCGACCCGCGGACCACCGGCGGCAAAGAGAAGCTCACGCTGCAAGAGGCCATCACCAGCGGGCTCGCTCAGCGCGGCGAGGGCGGTTGGACGGTTCGCCTCACGGGCACCACCCGCGCCAAGCTCGTCGTCGGCGGCCTCACCTTCCTGGTGCACAACGTCTCGCGGCCGACCATGAGCCTCCCACTCTTGGCCCTGGGCGGCTCGGCCGGCGCTGGGCTGTTGGTCTCCCTCCTGACGTTCGGCGTCTCTTTCCTGCTGCACAGCGGCTTCTGGTTCATGGTCTCCATGACCACCGACCGCATCGACCTCATGGCCATCGACCAGCTCAACAACAACTCGGCGTTCGCCGAGGCCCTCGTCGCACCGGACCAGCAAGAGGAAGAGCTCGAAGAGGAGGAGGAAGCCGAAGCCCAGGCCTCGAACGCGCCCGAGGAAGAGGACGGCGCCCGCGCTGCCGAAGAAGAGGGCGACAGCGGACGCCCCGACGAGACGACCGAGCGCGGCCGCTTCGCCATCGCGGGCGACGAGGACCACATGGCCCTGGCCAGGGCCTACGACACCGAGGTCGCCCGCGGCTCTGGCGTCCTCGCCGCAGCCGCCGAGATGGAGTCGCTCCTCGGCACCGGCATGACCTCGGTGGGCTACGACGCCGTCGACGCCTGGGGAGATTTCGACGCCCGCAACGCCTACGGCAACGCGCCCGGAAACTACGGCCTTGGCATGAAGGACGCCGGTCGCGGCGGCGGCGGAAACAACCGAAACGGCTTCGGGTTCGACGGTTTTAGCAACTCGGGTCGCCCCGGCGGTGGAGACGGAGGGCGAGTCTTTGGCGAAGCAAAGCCCAAGCTCGGCGAGAAAGAGACCAAGGTCCCCACCTTCAACCACGGACGCCCCGACGTAAACGGCTCCCTCGACAAGCGCATCATCCGCAAGGTCGTCAATCAACACCACTCTGAAATCAAGGCCTGTTACCAGAAGGAGCTCGCCACGAAGTCCAGTCTCTACGGCAAGATCGTCGTCAAGTGGACCATCGACGGCAGCGGCAACGTCGCGACGGCCTTGGTCTTCGAGACGACCATGAACAACCAGAACGTCGAGCGCTGCCTCGCCAACGCCATCGAGCACTGGCGCTTCCCGGCGCCGAAGAACGGCACCCTGGTTTCGGTCTCTTACCCCTTCGTCTTCGAAGTGAAGTAGCAAGCCCGAAGTGGCAACCGTTAGGATAGGGGATGCGAGAAAGGGCACAGCGAACGCTGTGCCCTGCGACGAGAGGGTTTGCCTTTGCGCCATGGGCACGACGCCCTATACTCGACGCCTATGAAGCTGCCTTTCGATCGACAAATGCTGAATGAGCGAAATCGCCGAGACGATAGGGATGCTCGAGTGTCGGCATCGGCTTGCACCCCGAGCGAGCGCCTGATGCAAGCCTTGGAGTTGAGTGGTGTCGCTCGCTCCTTGGCGCGCTCGGTGGGTGCAAAGTGGCTAACAGAGCCGCCTAATGATCTGCCAGCGAAGGCGCGTCGCTGCCCTGCCAGAGTGGTTCGTCGTGACTCGTGATCTCGAAGCCGCACTGCGGCTGGTCATCGAGATCTTGGATGGGTTGAAGCTGCGCTACGCGTTGGTCGGCGGGCTCGCCGTTAGTACCTGGGCCTGGCCTCGCTCGACACGAGACGTGGACCTTTGGGCAGCGCTGCCGGATGAGCGCTTGCCCGAGCTCGAACACGCCCTGATGGCAGATGGCTTTGAGGTCCCCGCCATGGTCGACGAGCTTCGGCAGTTTGGTGTCTTTCGGTCGCGTCATCGAGAATCGGGGGTGTTTGTAGACATTTTCGACGCGACGGGGCCACTGGGTGAGGCACTGCTCGACCGACGCCTATCGGGCCAACTCGGTCAGACGAGGGTTTGGTTGTCGAGCCCTGAAGACCTCGCCGTCTTGAAGGCGTTTTCTGATCGCGACCGAGACTTCGACGATCTCGTGTTACTGCTCTCCGTAGTCGACTTGGATCGGGACTACGTTCTCGAGTGGGCACGCAGGCTCGACCAGAGCATCGGCACAGAAGAGGTGGTGGCTCGAGTTCGAAGTGCCATCTCGAAGGCTGGGCTCCAGTTCGATCGCACGTAGGGACGCTTGGTGGCTGGGGCCTGGCGCACCTCGAGGACAACCCTTGGCACGAAGTCCAGACCGCAGCTTCGGCCCCTCCACCCGCAAGAAACAAAGCAAACCCCCGCGCCTACGCACCCCCAACCCAAAAAACTCCCGCCCCAAACTTGAACCCAAGCTCCACGCGCTTAGGCTTGCGCGTCGCGCAACACGGCCCGCAAGGCCGCTGTGCGCGACAGCCTCTAAAAATGTTCGAGTGGGGAATACCGCTCTGGGGACAACCAGTTCGGCACTGCGTTCACAAGGGCCTCGCGGCGCGGTTCCGCCGCCAGGCCCAAGGACTGCTTAGATTATTACGCGTCGTCACAAACCTGTGATGCCGTCTCACATCCCGCGCGACTCGATTATCGGAGCCCGCGGAGCATCTCTCGAAACGCCCAGCTGGGCGTAGACACGACTAAGGAGAGGGTCAGGACATGGCGAGTTTCGAAGAGCAAGTCTCTCAGACCAAAGATCGGTTCGAAGCACTCAAGAGCGAAGTCGGCAAAGTCCTCGTCGGACAGGACCACATGGTTCACCGGCTGATGATCGGCTTGGTCGCCGATGGCCACGTCCTGGTCGAGGGCGTGCCCGGGCTGGCCAAGACGCTCGTCGTGCGCACCCTCGCCGAGGCGCTCAATCTCGACTTCTCCCGCATTCAGTTCACGCCCGACATGCTCCCTGGCGACGTGACCGGAACCCAGGTCTTCAACCCCAAAGAGGCCACCTTCTCCATCAAGAAGGGCCCGATCTTCGGCAACCTGGTGCTCGCCGACGAGATCAACCGCGCCCCGGCCAAGGTGCAGTCGGCCCTGCTCGAGGCCATGCAAGAGCGACAGGTCACCATCGGCAACGAGAGCTTCAAGCTGGGCTCGCCCTTCCTGGTGATGGCCACCCAGAACCCCATCGAGCAGGAAGGCACCTACCCCCTGCCCGAAGCGCAGCTCGACCGCTTCATGCTCAAGGTCCTCGTGGGCTATTTGTCGAAAGACGACGAGGTGAAGGTCATCGATCGCATGGCCGGCAGCTCGGCCGAGCCCGTCGTTTCGCAGATCATGGAGGTCGAGGAGATCCACAAGGCCCGGGAACTGGTTCGCCAGGTCTTCGTCGACGACAAGGTCAAGCGCTACGTGGTCGAGCTGGTGCACGCCACCCGCAACCCAGGCGCCGCCGGCATGCCGCAGCTCAAAAACTTCATCGAGAACGGCGCCTCGACCCGCGCCAGCATCAACCTCATCAAGGCCGGCAAGGCGCACGCGCTCCTCTCGGGCCGCAGCTACCTAAGCCCCCACGACATCAAGACCATCGCCACCGACGTCCTGCGCCACCGCGTCCTGCTGACCTACGAGGCCGAGGCCGAGGGACGCACGCCCGACAGCATCATCGCCACCATCCTCGAGAACATCGAGGTCCCCTGAGGCAACGCGCGGACCCAGGCGTCACGCCGCCGTGACGCCGCTGCCGCGGTGCGACTTACGGTCCCGAAAAGGCGACCGGTCGCGCGAATTCGTCCAACGACCCAGGTGGAACCTTCCTTCTCGCAGAACTTTGGGGATGAACGATGCTCACATCGGAGATCATCAAACAAGTCAAACAGATCCAGATACGGACGGGACGCCAAGTCGCCGACGTGCTGGCCGGCGAATACCTCTCGGTCTTCAAGGGCCGCGGCATGGAGTTCGACGAGGTCCGGCCCTACGTGCCCGGCGACGACGTTCGCACCATCGACTGGAACGTCACCGCCCGCATGGGCCTGCCCTACGTCAAGCGCTACGTCGAGGAGCGCGAGCTGACCGTCATCTTGCTGGTCGACGTCAGCGCCTCGCAGGATTTTGGCTCTGGCCGCCGCTCCAAGCGCGAGGTCGCCACCGAGCTCTCGGCGCTGCTGGCCTTCTCGGCCATCCAGAACGACGACAAGATCGGCCTGCTCCTCTTCCACGGCGGCGCCGAGGAGTACATCCCCGCCCGCAAAGGCCAGAAGCACGCCCTGCGCGTCGTCCGAGAGGTCCTGGCCCGCGGCACCGAGCTGGCCCCCGAGCCCGCCGACACCTCGCTCTGGCGCCTGCCCAAGCTCATCTTGCAGCGCTTCACCCGCCTCAAAGAGCTCACTCGCCGCGAGCCGCGACGCAGCACCAGCATCGCCTTCGCGCTGCAGTTCTGCCAAAAGGTCATCCGGCGCCGGGCCGTCATCTTCCTCATCTCGGACTTCATCGACGAGGACTACTTGCAGCTCCTGCGTTCCACCAACGGGCGCCACGACGTCGTCGCCATCCACATCAGCGACCAACGCGAGCGCGTCTGCGAGGACGCCGGCCTGCTCACCCTCGAGGACGCCGAGAGCGGCGTCGCGCGGGTCATCGACACCTCGTCGGTGGCCTTCCGCGAGACCGTCAAGCGGGAGTCCGAGGCGCGGCTCGAGGGCCTCGAAAAAGAGCTCGCCAGCTCGGGCATCGACCTCATCCGCATCGACGCCGACGGCTCCATCGCCGAGCCGCTGATCTCCTTCTTCCGAGCCCGGCAACGGAGGATTCGGCGATGACCAAGAAACTCATCATTGTCTTGCTCTTGGTGCTCTTGGTGCTGTCGTTGCTGCCGCTCGCCTGCAGCTCCAACGAAGAGGCCGCGCCCGAGCCCTCATGGGAGGCCGACACTAAGGGCGAGCCTTTGGTCAAGACGACCACGGTCGGCCCAGTGACGGTGACGGTGACGGCCCTGCCGGCCGCGCCAAAGCTGGGCGATCCGGTCCTCTTGACCCTCGAGGCCAAGGCCGAGCCCGGCGTCGAGCTGCATATGCCGGCCTTCGGCGAGCAGCTGGGCCGCTTCAACATCGTCGACTACAAGCCCGACTCGGGCACCAACGCCGACGACAGCTCTTACGCCTCGCAGACCTACACGCTCGACCTGCCCATGAGCGGCAAGCAGCGCATCCCACAGCTCCTGGTCGAGTTCGTCGACAACCGCAAAGACAGCCCGACGCCGGGCGAGCTCATGGAGGTCCTCACCGACGAGCTGACCCTCGAGGTCGAGTCGGTGCTGCCCGAGTCCGGCGTCACCGTCCAGCTGCGCCCCCTGCGCGGCCCTCTCGACGAGCTCGAGGCGTTGCCGGGCGAGGAGCCGGTCCGCTGGCCCTACTACGCAGTCGGCGCCTTGCTTCTCGTGCTCTTGGCGGGGTTCTTATTCGTGCTCATCCAACGCCGCGCCCTGGAGCGCGCCAAGGAGTCGGCTTTCGACGTGGCGCTAAAGAAGCTGCTCGCGCTGCAAGCCCAAGGGCTGCCGGAGCCCGACGAGGTCGACGACTGGTACGTCGCCCTGTCGGACATTGTCCGTCGCTACCTCGAAGCCCGCTACGGCCTGCGCGCCCCCGAGCTCACGACCCAGGAGTTCCTCTTGCTCGCCTATGACATCGAAGGCCTCGAGGCCAAGCACCGCGCCCTGTTGAGCTCACTCTTGGAGCGCGCCGACCGCGTCAAGTTCGCCCGCTACTTGCCGCAGAGCGACGAGTCCCGCGAGGCCATCGAGACCGCCCGGCGCTTCATCGAAGAGTCCAACGCGACGCTGTCGCAAGGAGGGGCGGCATGATTGGCGTCAGAGAGCCCCTGTTTCTGCTGTTCTGTTTGCTGGCCATTCCGGTCTTCTTCTTGACCCGCATGACCGTCGGCCGTCTTCGCTTTTCGTCTCTCGGGATCCTGCCCAAGGGGGCAGCGACGCTGCGGGCCCGCTTGGTCTGGGTGCCCGATTCCCTGGTCGCCCTCTCGGTCGTCGTCTTCGGCGTCGCCTTGGCCGGCCCCCGGCTCGAGGGCGGGTCGACCCGCGTCCAACGCGAGGGCATCGCCATCATGATGGCCGTCGACATCTCGGGCTCCATGAAGGCCCTCGACCTCGCCACCAACGGCGTCGAGGACACTCGTCTCGACGTCGTACAGGACGTCTTCGTGGAGTTCGTCGAAGGCAACCCGGACGACGGCCTGGAGGGCCGCCCCGACGACGCCATCGGGCTGGTGAGCTTCGCGCGCAACGCCGACGCCGCCTGCCCCTTGACCCTGGACCACGGCAACCTCGTGAGCATCGCCAAAGGCCTCGAGATCGTCACCCAGCGCGAGGACGACGGCACCGCCATCGGCGACGCCTTGGGGCTCGCCGTCGAGCGGCTGCGCGAGTCTGAGGTCTCCTCTCGCATCATCATCCTGCTCACCGACGGCGTGAACAACGCCGGCGAGGACTCGCCGCTCGAAGCGGCACAGCTCGCCAAAACGTTGGGGATCAAGGTCTACGCCATCGGCGCCGGCACCAACGGACTGGCTCCGGTGCGCGCCACCGACCCCTTCAGCGGCCGCGAGGTCCTCACCCAGATGCGCGTCGAGATCGACGAGAGCACCCTGCGCCAGATCGCCGACAGCACAGGCGGGCGCTACTTCCGCGCCACTGACGGCGACAGCTTGCGCGAGGTCTACCGCGAGATCGACGGCCTCGAGAAGAGCCGGGTCACCGAAGACCGCATCGTCGAATACGACGAGTACTACGACTTCAGCATGGGGCTCGCCCTCCTCATCGCCTGCAGCGGTTGGCTGCTTGGCGCGTCCCTCTTCAGGAGGCTGCCATGAACGAGTTCGCCTTCCTGTTCCCTCTGCGCATCCACATCATCTGGCTCGCCCTCCTCTTTATCGGGCTCTTGGCCTTGTTGGAGATGCGGCGAAGCGATGCGTTGGCGCGCTTCGTCTCACAGCGCATGCAGGTGCAGCTCGTGCGCCAGATGTCGAGCGGCCGTCGCATCGTTCGTCTGGTCCTCATCGGGCTGGTCTGCACCTTCACCGTGCTGGCCCTGATGCGGCCGCAGACGACGCGTTCCGAAACCAAGACCGGCAAGCGCGCCAAGGCCGACGTCATGGTCGTGCTCGACGTCTCGAAGAGCATGCTCGCCGCCGACACGGCGCCGAGCCGGCTCGAGCGCGCCAAGGCCGACATCCGCGACATGTTGCCTTCGTTGCGCGGCAGTCGAATGGGCCTGATCGCCTTCGCAGGCCGCGCCTCGGTCATGTGTCCACTCACGCCCGATCAAGGCTTCTTCCAGCTCGTGCTGGACTCGGTCGAGGTCGGCGTGGTGCGCAAGGGTGGCACTCGCATTGGCGACGCGCTGCGCAAGGCGCTCGAGGGCTTCGGTGAGGGAGCGATCGGGCCGCGCGCGATCCTGCTCATCACCGATGGCGAGGACCACGATTCCTACCCGCTGGACGCCGCCGACCTGGCCGCCCAGGAGGGCGTTCCGGTCGTCGCCATCGGCTTCGGCGACGAGGACGGCAGCGAGATCGAGATCGTCGACCCCGACACCGGCGTGCGCAAGAAGCACGTCGATCGCGAGGGGAACGTCATCCGCACTAAGCTGGACGGGGCGATGCTGCGCTCCATCGCCGAACGCACCAAGGGCGTCTATGTGCCCGCAGGGACCGCGGTCCTCGACCTCGACTCCATCTTGAAAGAGCACATCACGCCACTGCTCGACGACCCAGACATCACCGTCACCAAAGACATCCGTCACGAGCTCTATCCCTGGGCCTTGCTGGGCGCGCTGCTGGCGCTCTTCGGCGCCGTGCTGGTGAGCACGCGCTTGATGGGGCAGGGGAGTCGACTGGAGACGGTCGCCAACGGCAACGGAGGCGAGGCATGAACTCGATGAGAAGAACCAGTTGCAAGTGGCTGCTTATTGGCCTCCTCAACGTGTCGCTGAGCGGCATGGCCTTCGCCGACCCGCCGGACACAACCGATCCTGCGGCGGCCGACCCAGCCGCCGAGCCCGAACCGCCCGTCGACGAGGCGCCGCCTGCGGACGCCGAGCCGCTCACTCCGCGGCAGAGCTACAACGCCGGGCTCGAGAAGTTCGACGCCGGCGAGCTCGACCGCGCCGAAGGGGCCTTCCTCGAGGCCCGGCAGAAGGGCGGGCAGGACCACGAGGTGCGCTTCCGGGCCGCCTTCAACCTGGGCATGACCTACGCCGCGCGGGCCGACGCCTTCGGCATCGCCGGGCAGTTGCAGCCCGAAGACGCCGAGAAAGCTATGGCGGCGCTGCGCCAGAGCGCAGACGCCTTTCGTGACGCCATCCGGCTGAAGTCCGACGACGAGGACGCCCGCGTGAACTTGGAGGTCGTGCTGATGCGCATCCAGGTCCTGGCCAACCTCCTCAACAAAGAGGGCGGGCTGGAAGAGAAGCTCGACCGGCTCATCGAGGACCAGCGCAGCCTGCGCGAGTCGGTGCGCGCCCTGACCAACACCGTGGCCACGGCGGGCGACACGACCGATCCCGAGGGTTTTCGCGAAGACTTCCGCGGCCTCTCCGGCCAAGAGCGCACCTTACTCTCCGACGCCAACGGCTTGGCCGAGCTCGTCGGCGCCGAGCTCGGCGGCCTCGAAGGCAAGAAAGACGAGGAGAAGACCGACGAAGACAAAGTGCGCATCGTGCAGCTCAAGAACCTCACCCACTACCTCGACCAGGGCCGAGGCGCCATGGCGGACACTCGCCAGCTGCTGCGCAAGCTGCAGGGCGAGGCGGGACATCGCAAGGCGGACTACGTGCTGCGGCAGCTCAAGCGAGCTCGCGAGCAGCTGGCCGATCCGTTGGCGGCGCTCAAGAGCGCCATCGCCGACCAAACCCAGCTGATGAAGCAGACCGCGGGGCTCGAAGGGCTGCGCAACGCGCCCATCTCCGCCAGCCCCGGCGCCGAGCCCCCACCGCAGGCCCCCGCCTGGCTCACCGAAGCCTTCTTGAGCGAGACCCAAGGCGACATCAAGGAGCGCAACGCCGAGTTGCTGATGCGTTTGCAAGCCGGGACTCAGAGCCCGCAAGACCCGGCCGCGCCGCCCGATCCGGACAAGGCGAGGCTGCTGCAATCGGCGACCGAGGCCATTCCCTTGCTCCAGACGGCCGATCAGGCCATGTCGGACACGGTCGACCGCCTGACCGAGTCGAAGCTGAGCGAGGCGTCGCAGAAGGAGCTCGAGGCGCTCGTGGCGCTGTCGCAGGCCATGGAGCGGTTCGCCGACATCAAGTCGCTCATCGAGATCGCCTACAGCGAGCAGCAGCAGGTTGTGGCGCTGCTCAAGCTCGACGACCCGGCGCAGCAGCCGCTCAGCGCCGAGGACCGCGAGCAGACCCTCAACGACGCGGCCGGTCGCAACATCGAGCGCTTGACCCGTCTCGAGGGCTTCTTCGCCGATGAGCTGGCCAAGCTCGACGACCCCCAGCCTGGCCCCGACGGCCAACCCGTGCCGCAGGAGCAGACCGACCGGGAGAAGCAGCGCTACCAGCAGGCCGAGCAGCTGCGGCGTCGGGCGCTGGCGGCGACGTTCCAGATGAAGATGGCCATGGACGAGCTGAAGGCGGCGGAGGCCGCGGCGAACGTCCCGTCGTTGTTGGGCGTCGATGCGACGCAGCCTGTCGCTCCAACGCAGCCCGCCGATGCGACGCAGCCCATCGAGCCGACGCAGCCCGTCGCTCCAACGCAGCCCGCTCCGGCGGTTGCCCCTGTCGGTCCTCGACCCGACCCTCAAAAAGTCGTCCAGGCCGCCCAGAACGCCGAGGAGGCCATCGGAGACCTGCGCCTGCTCTTCCTCTCCGCCGTCGAACACCTCGAGGAGCTCGCCAAACGCCAGGCCAACACCTTGGACAAGAGCTCGTCCGTGGCCGCGACCTACCCCAAAAACGACGACCCCGACAAGGAGGCCGAGCTCGAGGGCGAGAGGATGCTCGCCGCCGGTCCGCTGTCGGGCGAGCAGAGTGAGCACGCCGACGTCGCCGACGCGCTGACCGAGGCGTTCAGGGCCCAGGCGGACGCCATCTCGCAGCAGCCCGCGCAGCCCGGCATGGGCGGGCAGGGCGGGCAAGCTCCCCAACAGCAGGCGGACGCCTTGGCGGCCGCAGCCGACGAGATCACGGCAGCCTCCAGCTCCATGCGCAGCGCGACGGGCGCGCTCTCCCAGACGCCCCTTGATCTCTCGGGGACGATCGAGCATCAACAGGCGGCTCTCAACCACCTCCAGAAGGCACTCGAGATTCTGCAGCCGCCGCCGCCGCCCCAGGAAAACAAGGCTCAGCAGGACGAGAAGCAGCAGCAGGACGAGATCTCCAAGGAGCAGGCCGAGCGCAAGCTGCAGGAGGTGCGCGACCGCGAGGCCGAGCGCCGAAAGAACAAAGAGCAAAAGGGCCCCGAAGAGATCGTCGAAAAGGATTGGTAATGCCCGTCCGGAAAACCCACATCTGCGGCGTCGCCTTCCTCGCTCGCTCCTCGGCGTACTCGGGTGCGCCTGCGTCGCTCGGTCGTCGGCTCCTTGCACCCGGGGCATTTCCGAACGGGAACTCAGCCCCGAATTGTGCGGGCGCCAGAAACGCGAGTTGCCAATAGATTCCCAGGAACCCGATCATGGACCCACTGCCTAAAATTGTCCTCACGAAGCTCGTTAGCGCCTTAGTTATCGCGATGCTGCTCGCTGGATTCGCGGGCACGGCCGTGGCTCAACCCAGCGTGCAACTGCAGGTCGAGAGCAAGGACATCTACGCGGAGCTGCCGTTCACCCTGTCGGTCATCGTCAAGGGTTTCGAACAAACCCCAGAGCCGATTCTGACGCCGGTGACGGTCGATAACGCCGAGGTGACCTTTCTTGGGATGAAGCCGCAGGTCTCGTCGATGGTAACCATCATCAACGGGCGCCGGACGGACTCGAACGACGTGACGTTCATCTACAGCTACCGCATCACCGTCCCGGGCCCAGGCCGCTACGCGGTCGGCGCCATCGTGGCGAGCCAGGGCCTGATGACGGCGAGCAGCCCAGAAGCGGCGTTTCAGGCGGGCTCCATCGAGGAGACCGAGGACATGGCCATCCGCCTTACGATGCCCGTGCGGCCCGTCTGGATCGGCGAGAGCTTCGAGGCCACCATCGACTGGTACCTGCGCGCCGACGTGAAGAGTCAGAACTTTTTTATCCCCCTCTTCGAGCACCCCGACCTCTTCGAGTTCGAGGCGCCAGAGACCAGCGGCCGCGCGCAGATGCTGGAGATGGAGACGCCGACGGGCACCATCGCGTTGCCCTACGAGCGCGACAACGCGACCCTCGACGGCAAGCAGTTCACCCGCTTCCGCTTCAAGGTCGAGGTGACGCCCCTGAAAGCCGGCGCTCTCGTGGTCGAGCCCCCGCGGGTGACGGCCGCACTGCAGGTTGGTGGGCAAGGCCGCGACCGCTTCGGTTTCCCCACCGCCAACACCAAGCTCTTCAAGGCCTCGGGCCTCAACAGCCAGATCGAGATCAAGGCCCTGCCTCACAATAAGCGCCCCGGCAGCTTCTCGAACGCAGTCGGCACCGCCTTCTCCATCGAGGTCAAAGCCGAGCGCACCGTGCTCAAAGTCGGCGATCCCCTCAACCTGACTCTGAGGGTGCGCGGCGATGGCAATTTGAAGGGCTTGATCTTGCCGAAGCTGGACGCCGACGGCGGACTCGACCCTGCGGCTTTCACTCTGCCAGCGCAGTCGCCCTCTGGAGTCGTCGAAGAGCTAGACGGCGTGCTGGTCAAAACCTTCGTCGTCGGAGTGCGGCTCAAGAGCGACAACGTGACCGAGATCCCACCTCTCGCCTTCTCCTTCTTCAACCCCGAGCGCGGCGAGTACCAGACGGTGCGCAGCGAACCCATCGCGCTCTCGGTCTCGGGTTCAAAGGTGGTGGGAGCGCAAGACGTCGTGAGCCAGAAGCCGTTCAAGGACCCGACGCCGTCGAGCTCGAGCGCCTCGAAGCCCGCGAAGCCCGAGAGCGCCGCTGAGACGTCGTCGAGCTCGGTGTCGTTGGTGGGTGCCGACATGGGCCTGAGCGCTCCCGATGCGACTTTGGAGAGCGCCCCGACGCTGACCAAGGTCATTCCAGCCTTGGCGGCGCTGTACCTGCTGCCGCTGGCTTTCTTCGGCTGGCGCGTCGTGCAGAGACGGACCGCAGGGAGTCGCGCGCAGCAGAGCAAGGTGCAGAGCGCCCAGCGAGCGCTGCAAGAGGCGCTCGCCGCCGCCAAACGAGAGGCCGCGCGCGAGAGCGTCACGGCGCTCTCGTCGGCCCTGCGTGAGTTGCTGCGCTCCCTCGAGCGCCCCTTGTCGGACGCCAACCCGATCCTCGAGAAGCTCGACGTGGCCGCCTTTGATCCCCGCGCTGCCGAGGCTCCATTAGACGCGAAGCTGCGCACGGAGATCGAGGCCGTGGCCAAGTCGTGGGGCGAGCAGCCGGCGAGCGCGTCTGGCGGCGGGGTGGCGAAGGCTTCGGTCGTCGTCTTGGCGCTCGCCAGCGTGCTCGTCGCGCCCCATTCTGCGTCGGCCGATGAGCTGGCGGACGCCCGCGATCTTTACCAGTCGGCGATGGAGACCCAGGACCGAGACCCACGGACGCATCAGTTCAAGCGGGCCGAAGAGGCGTTCCGCGCCTTGGCGCAGGCCCATCCGGAGAGCCCGGAGGTGCTGGTGGACTGGGGCAACGCGGCGCTGGGCGCGCAGGAGCTCGGTGTGGCCGTGTTGGCTTATCGGCGCGCGCTGGTCCTCGATCCCAACAACGCCCGCGCCCACAAGAACCTGGGTTGGGTCCGCGACGCGCTTCCCAGCTGGCTGCCCAAGCCCAAGAGCGAGCCCTCTGCGGTGGACGCCTTCTTCTTCTGGCGCGACCTGTTTTCGAAGTCCATGGTGGCCGTCATGGCGGCGCTGGCGTTCGCGGTCGGGGCCCTTCTCTTGGTGCCCTGGGGCGGCCCAGCCGGCCGCCGCAGGGCGCTGCGCCTGGCCGCGGTGGCGCCGTTCTTGTTGTGGCTGTGGATGAGCGCGTCGATCTTCGTCTCGACCAACGACGTCGGGAACGCGGCCGTGGTGGTGACCGACGGTCTGGTGCTCAAGTCGGCCGACAGCCCCGGTGCGACTGCGGTGTTGGTCGAGCCTCTGCCCGCTGGCACCGAGGTCCACGTCGTCGAGGCGCGGTCTTCGTGGGTGCAGGTCGAGCTGGCGGATGGGCAGCAAGGGTGGTTGCTGGCGTCGGGTGTGGAGGCGTTGAAGTAACGATAGGGTGGCTATTTTCCTCAGAAACCGAGATAATTAGGGCGCTTGTTCGCGCCTCGGACGTCTGTAACCCCATGACTGAAGAGACGAGATGGCAGGTTCAGATTGGCATCTTTGGGATGCAGGCTCGGAACCCCTGGAGCCTTGCAGGCTGCGAGTTCCCTCCTGGTTGAGGAACACCGTTGCCGCGGTCTAGCGACCGAGCGGCATGGGTTTGGTCATGCCGTAGTAGTCGATCAGGTTGCTCAACACCGAGTCGCCGTGCATCAAAGTCTCGATGGCGCCCCGACAGCTCGTCCAACAGGTCTTGCAGGTGTTGTTGAGGTGCTTCTCGACGAGCTTGCGCTCGATCTCCTGCATGTCCTCTTCGAGGATGTTGCCGACGGAGTCTTCGAGGTGGTCGATGCAGAGCGAGACGTTGCCTTGGCTGTCGATGTTGCAGAGGTTCTTGCCGGCATAACAAGGCCCGACGCCACCGTGATCGACGGCTTCCGAGAAGCGGGAGAGGTAGCCCCTGAGCTGGACGAACTCGGGGTACTTGTCCTTGAGGCGCAGGAGCTCTTCGCTGACGCGGCTGTTCTTGGCCTTGCGGTCCTCGGGGCGGCCGCGGGCGTCGCTGTATAGCGTGACGAGGTAGGTGATTCCCATGTCGCCGCACTTCTGGATGAGCGGCTCCACGTGGTCGATATTGTCGGACATGATGACCGAGATCATGTGCACGCGTTGCCAGCTCTTGGTGCGCGCGCGCTCGATGCTCTGCAGCGCGTCGATGGCGTGCTGCCAAGCCCCCTCGACGCCGCGCTGGGCGTCGTGTTTGGCGGGGTCGATGTAGTCGACCGAGACGCTGATCTCGTGGATGCCGGCCTCGAAGAGCTGCGCAGCTTTCTCCTCGGTCATAAACCAGCCGTTGCAGATCATGACCGGAAAATGGTGGCGGGCCAAGGTCCGCACGATGCCGTCCAGGTCCTTGTGCAGCAGGGGCTCACCGCCACCGATGGAGACAATCTGCGGCCCGATTTGGGCGAGCTTGTCCGAGATCATGTCGACCTGATCCAGGCTCAGCTTCGGCTTCATGCGCGCCGGCTTCTTCCAAAAGTCGCAGATCTGGCAGCGGAAGTTGCAGTTGTAGAGAATCTGCAGGTTGGTGTGGATGAGCTTGCGGGCGAAGAACGAGCGCACGTAGCGCAGTTTCTTCTCCGGCTCGTTGACGAGCCCTTTGAACGTCTCGCTGACGTGCTGCAACTTTTCTCTCTGCTTGGTCGCCAAAGATTCCAGCATCTTCTGTCCCCGTCTTCTCCCGTCCGAATGCCACAAAGTGCGCGCAGGACCATACACTTTGGGGGCGTTGGGCGGTAGTAAATCTTGTGGCTCGGCGCGCTCAGACGAACAAGAACAGCAAGGCCCACAGAGCGTACAACAAGACTGCACCGAGGGCCGTCAATATCAACGCCGAAGCGCGCTCGCGCCTGGGTTCTCGCGTGCCCCCCCAGAGCCTTCGCTGCAGCGGCACGACGGCCAGGATCAGAGGCAGCGAGAGCCACGCCTCGAACACCCTGCGCACCCTCTCGAGCTCGCCTGCGCGGTCACTTGGAAGGCCCCGCCAAGGCGTGGCGCGAAGGGGCGGGGGAGGGGACATGGGCGGGTTCGCCCGCGCTCGGCGAATGGCCTCGCGGGCTTCCGGCACCTGACAATTGGCCAGCGTGTCCAAGACCGAGTCGAGCCCCGGCCCCCCGTTCGCCATAACGCCCGGGATCGCCGCGAGTCGCTGCGCAGGGATGGCCTCTAACTGAAGCGGAAGAGCGACGATGCCGGCCACGAGCGGTCCGGCGCAGACCACCCAAGTGAGCGAACTCGACGCGATCCCTAAGCTCATGGCGCCCACGCTCTCACCGTTGACGTCGAGCTCGGCGAGGAGGTCGACGGCGGCGAGAGAGACGGCGAGGGGCAACAGCTCGACCCACCACAAGAGATAACGGCCGGCGAGCGGGCCCCCCGAGGAGCTCCCCAACGAGGTCGCGACAGACTCCAACGCCAGCACCAGACCGGGCAGCACCATGGCGGCGACAGCGCAACGAAGCCAGGCCCTGAGTCCGGTGTGAAGAAGGAAGAGGTTGGGTCGCATGGTGTGGTGCTGCAAGGCGAGTTCGTTGCGAACGGGCAAATTCCTACCTTTGAAGTTCGCTCGAGCCGCCGATACAGGCATTCTCTAGCCGTTGAAGTCGCTCACTACCAGCTTTCATCGGCGTCGCCCAACGTGCGCAGCGTTCAGTCGAACTCTTGATAGGGCCTCGCATGCTCGCTCGGAAGATTGGTTTACACCGTTGGCGATGGCGTCTATTAGGTCCATCCGTTCGCGTTGCGGCGAATGGGCCAGTGCAGGACGAGTGATCTTGAGGCGTTCCCGCAACGCGCGAACACCCGATCGGGTTCGCGCGCTACTCGGAACAAAGGTGGCTCGCTTCGAGCCACGTTGCGTCCCTACGCGCGATTGTCGTCGCCCGTTTTTCGAGAGAGTCGAGCGAACTTGAAGCCCAGGGGAAAGGCGCATCGCGACGGACTGGCCAGGGCGATCCTGTGGGGCAGCATCGCCTTGGCGGGCCTGCTCTTCTATCTCGACACCAGCCCCATCGAGCTCGACAGCGACGAGTCCTTCGAGGGTGGCACGAGCTTGGTCCTCGAGGCCGTCAGTGACGTCCTCTTGGTCGTCGACTACGACACCTACAAGGACGAGCCAGAGAGCTTCGCAGAGCTCGATTTCTCCTTGGCTTGGCTCAACACCTTGCAACA
Organism: Deltaproteobacteria bacterium CG_4_9_14_3_um_filter_63_12; assembly: GCA_002789955.1. Taxonomy (GTDB): domain Bacteria; phylum Myxococcota_A; class Bradymonadia; order UBA4248; family UM-FILTER-63-12; genus UM-FILTER-63-12. The sequence goes on from PFUG01000236.1 coordinate 17,190, forward strand.
GGAGCTTGGTCCCATCGCGCTGCGCGACGCAGAGAGCCTCGCTGACATCGAACTTTCCAATTATCGCCTAGTGATCCTGACCCGCTCCGCTTCTGGCAACGACGCCTGGTTGCCGAAGCTCGAAGGCTTCGTCGACCGAGGCGGGACCTTGGTTCTCGAGATGCCCTCCGGAGCGATTCGCAAGGCCTTCAGCGCCGACGGCCAAGGCGGGGTGCGCGACCCACAGCGGATCACCATGGCCAACGGCTTGGCGACCGAGCTGCAGGCCGCGCTCGAAGAGCTCCCGCTGGCCACCGACATCATCGGCTCCGCAGGCCCCCTCGAGGGCGCCGAGACGGTCCTGACCATCGACGGTGTGCCCGTCATCTATCGCAAGCAGTTGGGCGTGGGCTGGGCCATCACCGTCGACTTCGACTACGGCATGGTCCTCACCTCCATCCAACAAGGCCAGCCCACGGACGGCTTTCGCCTCCGCAATCACCGCGGCACCAACGAGATCGAGAGCTCCGACCTGGTCTTCGACGAGTCGCTCATCGGCAGCATGACGCCCATCGCCGACGTGCTCGAGCGCTTCATGGTCTACGGCGCCATCGGCGAGGTGCTCCCGCAGGTCGGGTTCTGGCCCTTCCTCGACGGCATGGACGGCGCCTTCGTCGTCTCCCACGACACCGGAAACATGGGCGACGACGCCGCTTGGATGGCGCGCTACGAGGCCGCGTTCAACGGCAGCTCGTCCTACTTCCTGCGCACTCCCGGTCCGGTGACGCGCGCTGGCGTCGAAGAGCTCGTTCACCTAGGCGCCGACGTCGGCATCGAATGGAATCGCTCGCTGGGCGGCGGCGGCGTCTACGAACCCATCGGCATGTGGGGCATCGAGCCGGTCTCCAAAGCCTTGACCCTCGACGACCAGAGCTCGCACCTGCGCAGCATGCTCGAGGACCTCTCGCCGCTGGTCTCGGTGCGCTGCAGGGGCAACCTCTGGGGACGCGACTGGGTCGACCCTTTCCGCGCCATGGCCGCCGTCGACCTGCGCACCGACAGCACCTACGCCGCGCCAGAGGCCAAGCCCGGCTACTCCTTTGGCACCGGCATGCCCTTCATGCCCCTTGATAAGACCGGCTTGGGCTTCAACCTGCTCGAGTTCCCCGTGCTGCTCATCGCTACCGGGCGAGACCTGGAGCTGAGCACGCTGAGCGAGATGCTGCGCCAATCCAGCGAGAGCTTTCACGAGGCGCTCGGGGTCTCGTTCGCCCCGGACATCTTCGTCGAAGCTCCCTCGGCCGAATTCTACAGGACTTGGCGAGATGCCTACCGCTTCGCCGCCGAGAAAGGACACTGGATCACCAGCGTCCGCAACCTCTACCGCTTCAGCCGAGCACGCCACAACAGCGAGCTGCGCTCTCGCCGCAGCGACTCGGTCATCAACGGCCGTGAGGTCGTGCTCTTGAGGCTCGAGTCCCTGGCGCTCGAGATCGGCATGACCGTCTCGGTGCCCGAGAGCATTGACGAGAAGACCTTCGTCGAAGCCCGACGGGGGCTCAACCGTGTACAGGGCGACAGTCTCCTCTCCGATCAGCTCGATCCCAAGCCCGTCTCCGTCATGGGTTACACCCGCGTTCTCCTTCCCCTGAGCAAAGGGTTCAACGCGATCGACGTCGTGTACGAATGAACCTCGTGAATTCTTGATGTCCATCCTCAACCCAGACAGCCTGCTCTCCCGCTTCAAGTACGATCTGGCGATCCTGTTCCTCCTGACTTGTCTGGGTGTGGGGGCTTGGCTGACCTACCACCCGTTCTCTTTCGAGAGCACGGACGAAGAGGCGGTCGGCGAACGCCCACCCTCGGTCGGCAGCGGCGAGGTCCTCCTGGTCGTGCCAGAGGAGGCCCAAACGGGCGGTGAGTTCGACGAGCTCGACTTCACCTACGCCTGGTACAACTCGCTGGTGCAGGAGCTCGGTGCCTTCCAAATCCAGAGCACCAAACGCTTTGGCAGCGAGGACCTGAGCACCATTCGGATGGTGGTCGTCCCCTCCCGGTCCGCCGAGGAGCTCGACGCCACCGACATCAACCAGCTGCAAGTCTTCGTCGAGAGCGGCGGCATCTTGATCCTAGAGATGCCCAGCCAAAAGTGGGCGCGGCTCACCGGTATCGACGAGCCCGTCCTCATGGGACGCTCGGCGAAGCGCATCACGGCCGCGGTCGGCAGCATGCTGCAAGGAGACTTTGGGCAGCACCTGATCGATTGCCCCATGAACAGCCGCATGATGCGCCTCGACACCGTAGACATTCCGGACTTCCATCGCAGCGACATCCTCCTCGAGATCGACGGGGTGCCAGCGCACTACCACCGCGCAGCTGGACAGGGGCACGTCTTCGTCGTCGCCTTCGACTTCGGCATGGCTCTGACGGCGCTGCAGCAAGGCCTTCCCGGCGACGCTCTGCTGCTCGACCCCCTCGACGGCGAGGAGGACGAGGACCCGCTCTTCACGCGACCCGAGCGCGCCGTGGCCAACCCCAAGATGCGCACCGCGGCCGTGCCGTACGCCGACCTGCTCGAGCGGCACATCTTCTACGCCCCGCTGAAAGCCAGGCCCTCCGTGCGGTTGTGGTCCTTCCCCAACACCTTGGCGGGCGCGCTGGTCATGACGCACGAGGAGGGCGGCTTCGGCGACAAGGCCACCTACATGGCCGAGTTCGAGTCGAAGAATCGCTTCACGAGCACCTACTTCGTCAGCCCCACCAACATGACCAACAACGCCCTCGACGAACTGCAAAGCCACGGCATAGACGTCGCGCTGGGCTGGCACCGCACCCTCGATCCCATCTACGAAGCCCGCGGGGTCGGGCGTCTGAAGCCCTACCAGAGCGCTCTCTCCTTGGTCGAACAGCGAGAACGACTCGAGGGCTGGGCCGGAAGGCGCCTCCACACCACACGCTCACGTGGGCTGATCTGGGACCGCCACTACAGCCAGACCTTCCGCAAGCTCGCCGCCGCCAGCATCTACGTCGACTCCTCCTACGGTCCAGGCGACGTCGAAGAGTACGGTTACCTCTTCGGCACCGGTCTGCCCTTCTATCCTCTCGACGACAACGGCCTCTTGCTCCCAATCTTGGAGATCCCGTTCGTCCTGAGCGACGACGTCGGGTTCGGGCCCGACGACCTCGATGTGGTCGACAAGCTCCTCAAAGAGAGTCGCTCGGGATTCCACCAGCTCATCACCGTCGACATCGACGCCGACGCTATGGCTCGACATCCGCAGCCGGCCACGCTCGACACCTGGATTCGTTGCCTCGAGATGGCCGAACAAGAACGTCACTGGCTCACGAACCTGCACGAGTTCGTCCTCTTCACCGAGGCTCGCAGGCAGGCGAGCGTGCACACCGACTTCGACGCTCCGACCCGGACGCTGACTGGGAACCTCGAGCTCCCATCGCAGCGCTCACCCCGCGACGATTCGGTGATGCCCTCTCCCGGGCTCGCGTTCCCAGCGCGCTTCGAGGGGGGCAACATCGAGAGCGTCATCCTCGACGGCCAACCCGTCGAGCCCAAGACCTTGGGCCACTCGGGCGATGGAGTGCTCGCCGTGCTCGCCGTCAGCGCCGGCACGCATCGCGTCAAGGTCGTGTACGGCGCCTCTCCGCAAGCGAGATGAGCTAGTGCTCGTTCGGAAAACCCCATCTGCGTCGTCGCCTTCCTCCCTCGCTCCTCGGCGGGTGTACGCCTGTGTCGCTCGGTCGTCGGCTCCTTGCACCTTGGGCATTTCCGAACGGGCACTCAAAAGATGTCCTTTGGGAAGGATTGCGTGTTTCGCTGAGATCGGCGGAAATGCGACCGAACTCTGAATTTCAAGATGGACTCGAGCTAGAAGCCGCCGCGTTGACGACGCTCCTATTGTTCATGAGGGCTCCTCGCTTCCCAAAGGTGGTCCTCTCGTAGCGCGAACTTCGCGCAAAATCACGAAGTATTCACCTCGTGCGACAGACGAAACGTTGGACATTTCGTCTCAGATCTCCGAGATAGTAACGCCGTAACTCACCGAGAAGCGAATGGCTCCGGGCCTCTCGCCAGGCCAGCTGAACCGTTGGAGGGGAAATGTCGACGCTGCCATTGGGTGTGTCGGTCGTCCTACGAAGGTCTCCCGAAGGGACGATTATTGAGTGTGCATGTGGTTTCGGTGAGGAAGACGGCGCCTTTCACGAACAGCCGGTGTCTGCGTTGCCGCAGAAGTGGCGGGCGATTATTGAGGCCGAGCTCGACGCCGTGCTCGACGATGGGCATTGCTTCTCGAGTGCGACTCAACCCGCGCTGGTTATCGCCCCGCTGGGGCACGAGAGAGCCCTCATCGCCACCGCGCTGTCATTCGAGACCACGGAGCAGGGCTTTCGCCGCGCCGCGACTGAGCAGTCGGGCGAGGGCATCACCCTGGCTGACCCAAGCGGGCGCTACGTTTTCGTGAACCCCTGTTTCTGCGACATGATGGGATTTTCACGCGAAGAGCTGCTCGCGATGACCATCTTCGACGTCCTGCAGCCAGCGGAGCCGACGCCGCTCTTTAGCAAGGTTCGAGACGAGAGGCGCCCAGGCGTGCGGTCGGCTATGCTTCGACGCAAGGACGGCAGCCTTTTCGACGCCGAGATCGCCGGATTTCCGGCGGACGTCAGTGGTCGCCCCTACATCATCGGCTTCGCCCGTGACATCACACACCGGCGTGCACAAGAGGAAGATCGGCTGGCCCTGGAGGCCAAGATCCAGAACGCGCAGAAGCTCGAGAGTCTCGCCGTCCTGGCTGGGGGCATCGCCCACGACTTCAACAATCTGCTGGTCGGCATCTTGGGCAACGCCGAACTCTGTCTGACCGAGCTCGTTCCCGAGGCGCCAGCCCGTCAGTACGTATCGGATATCGAGAGGGAGGCCATCCGCGCGGCGAAGCTGGTCCAACAGATGCTGGCGTACTCGGGGAAGGGGCGCTTCAACATCGAGCGCCTCGATCTCACCTCGGTGGTCACGGAGATGACCCACCTTCTCGAGGTCTCCGTCGCCCGCAACTCGATCATCAAGTACGACCTGACCGAGAACCTCCCTAAGGTGATGGCCGACGCGGCGCAGGTCCGACAGGTCCTGATCAACCTCGTGACCAACGCCTCCGAAGCCATCGCCGGCCGCAGCGGCATCATCACGATCCGCACCGGCGCCATGGAGTGCGACCAAAACTACATCAAGGAGACCTACCTCGATGACGACCTTTCGGCAGGCGTCTACTGCTACATCGAGGTCTCGGACACCGGCTGCGGAATCGCACCAGACATCGTCACCAAGATCTTCGATCCCTTCTTCACCACCAAGTTCACAGGCCGTGGGCTCGGCCTCGCCGCCACTCTTGGCATCATTCGAGGGCACCGAGGGGCGTTGAAGGTCTACTCCGAGGTGAGGAAGGGCTCGACCATCAAGGCGCTCTTTCCCGCCGTGAGCGGTGACTCGGATGCCCAGGTCCGCGCGAAAGCGGCGGCCACATCCTCCCCCTGCTCTGGGACCGTGTTGGTCGTTGACGACGACGAGACGGTGCGCACCATCGCCCGTCGGCTGCTCGAGCGCCTCGGCTTCCAAGTCCTCATCGCCAACGATGGACACGAGGCCATCAAGGCCTTCGAGGACGCTGGCGGCGAGGTCACTTGCGTTCTGCTCGACCTCACCATGCCCAACATGGACGGCGAGGCGTGTTATCGCGAGCTGAAACGCATCAAGAAAGACATCAAGGTCATCTTGATGAGCGGCTACAACCGTCAAGAGATGATCACCCGCTTCGTCGGCAAAGGGCTCGTCGGGGTCCTGCAGAAGCCTTTCCGTATGAAACAACTCGCCGAGCTCCTCACCAAAGTCTCCGGAGCCGACAACAAGTAGCGTCGCGCGAGGAGCCAGGGACACCGCTGAGTGAAGGTCATCTCACGATGGGACTGAAAGAGGTCACACGCATCACTCGCCTGATGGCTAGAGTCGCCAAGGGGCCGGGTACTTTGCCCGCTGATCATGGCGTCGCCCGCACCACAGAGCGGCTCGGGGGCTGCCTCACGGACCGCTACGATCCCACAGGAGCCTTCCGTTCGTCGCTGGTATTGATTCATGGCGTCTCCTTCAAAGGCAAGGAGGACGAGCGCCTACAGCACTTCGCCACCTGTCTCGCCCTCGAAGGCGTGCGCTGCTTCGCGCCAACTCTCCCTGGGTTGACCCGCGCCATCAGCGAGGTCGAGGACATCGACGCGTTAGGGAGCCTGATTCAGGTGGCCTCTGACGAAGGTCGACGAGCGGTTGGGCTGGTGGGGTTCAGCTACGGAGGCAGCGCCGCTCTCCTCGCCGCGGCGAGGCCCGAGAACGCAGGTCTGGTGGAGTTCGTCGCGACTTTCGGGGCGTACCACGATTTGGAGAGCTGTCTGACTTACTACCAAGAGCAAGACGCCCTGCGTCCGGCCGAGGGCAGCCGCAGCCGCGACAGCTTTCTCTACCAGCACCTGGTCTACGCGCACATTTGGCGGGAGCGCCTGGGTCTGTCGGCGGAGCAGATCGAGGCGCTCGAGCACATCCTGAAGCGCTACTGCGAGGGGTCGAGCCCGCAAGAAAAGGAAGACTTCTTCGCCCAACACCTGGTGGACCTAGACCTGGTGAACCGCCACTGCGAGTGGGTCGACCGCAGCGCCCTGCGGCGCATCACTCCGGCGGGCCAGCTGCAGGGGCTCGACTGCGAGGTGCGGCTGCTCCACGACCCCTCGGACACCATGGTGCCCGTCACTGAGGCGGTGGCGCTGCGCGAGGCGGTCGAGG
>PFUG01000236.1:24059-27531 GCA_002789955.1 Deltaproteobacteria bacterium CG_4_9_14_3_um_filter_63_12
TCGATCGCGGACGTGATCAACCCTCTCACCGTGCCCAAGTTGCTGGCGGTGCTGATGCCGCTGGTCAGGTCGCTCTAGGGTTGTCTCTGGTGCGTTCGTTGTGTGCCTCAGGCCCCGTCGTCGTCGGCTTCGGTGGACGCGAGGGGTCGTTTCGTGCGGCGTCTTGGTGTAGAACAGAGTCAGGTTGCCAGCCATCGTCGCGTCGTCGCTTGATTTGGCGAGTCATGCGGCGCGTCCATGGCGGGCCGTCGGCGCTCGGGATTGGCCTGTTTATTATTTAGTTTCTGCGGTTTACAGAGTGATTTGCGTTCCGTCTGGAGCCGGCCTATGGTGCGTATTGATGCGCAACAGGCTGTTCCGGATTCTTCTGCTGCTCTCCTCTTCTGAATTGGGACTTGCGCGCATGAACTTCGAAGTGAACACTTTTATCAGCGAAAAGCGGCACGAAAGGGTTGTCCTAGTTGGGCGTGGCTACGGCACGCTAGGGCTCTTCTGTGTGTTGGTCATTGCCCTGTTGGGATTGTTGCCAGGATGCAACACGTTGGCGGGGCTCAATGAGCGGGATGGAAGCGGGGATGCCATCATAGATGTGGACGCTTTGGAACCCTGCACCGAAACCAGTTGCCTCGGCGGGAAATGCAGCGACGCGGGAGTGTGCGAGTGTGATGCGGATTTGTTCGATCTCGACGGCCGGATGGGATGTGAGTTTTCGTTCGCATCGGTAGGATGTGTGAAAATACAAGTCGATGTTCCGGTGCAGGCACCGAAACCAGGTCTAGTTCTAGTCATGGGGTCTGATATTGTCGCCATTGTTGGGGATTTTGGCGGAGCGGTTCGGCAGACACTGTGCATATTTCCTCTAGATAAAAACGAATCGATTGACTGTGCCGCACTCGACGCTCTGGGCACGGTGGGTGACGTCAGTATCACCGTCTTCAAAGACTCCACAGAACCAGTGTTTGGGCTAGGAACGGACTTCGGAGTGCATTTCGCAAAGTACCGAGATAGCAAAATCACTCTCGAGGGGCTCCTCCCAACCGCTGAATTTCGAGCGCCGGTTGTAGGGTTGCCTCATAAGACCGAAAAAAATGCGCTGGGAGAGTTCGTGGCGCTCGATGATTTAGGCAAGCTAGTGTGGTTGGCAATAGGGGATAACACCGTTTGCACTGGTGGTTCGCCTTGTGTGATCGCGCCAAGGAAAGGTCTTGGAGGTCTTGAAACGATGGCGGTTACCGAAGATGAAATTGGTTCGACGGTGATTGGCGTCATTACTGACGATGGTGAAGACAAAGCGGGTATTGTAAGCGCAAGTTCCAAGGCTAGTGGGTTTGCCGTTTTGGCCAACAGTGCAATTGGAAGTGGCATATACACAGACTCTGTCCTGTACAAAGATGCGAACAACACGCTCGTTTTCGCGTACGTCGCAGGCAACGACATCGGGGCTCGCCGTGTCACGGGCGAGGCGTTCTCGGAGCCTCTCTTCAACGAAACCTTGGGGGAAATCTTCGAGATCGAGATGCTCGGAAGTGTCTTGATGATTGCCTCAGGAAACGGTCTTTTTGGGGTGGATTTGGATGCGTTGGACGCGTCAAATCCTGTCGTCAAAATTGCATCCTACAAACAGATTGGTTCAGCACACGTCCTTGGCATGAGTTCGGACGGTCTCAACCTGTTGTTATTGCAGGGAGATGGAAACTTGTGTCATTTCGTAGCCCAATGATTGGTCATTGGAGCAAAAGGAGTTGGACATGATTCGTTCTCTTTCCATCCTCATCGTGGTCACCACACTTTTGTTTGTGTCGAGTGCAGCGTGGTCACAGATTCCAAGAACTTTGACCCACCAGGGTTTTCTCACAGAGAACGATGCACCGCTGACTGGTCTTTTCGACGTTCGGTTCTCGCTCTACCCCGACGAGATCGACAACGCGAATCTGCTCTTCAGTGAGACCCTCCAAGTAAGCTTCGAACAAGGCTACTACTCGGTGGTCCTGGGGAAGGACATCCCCCTTGACCTGGCTGCCTTGAGAGTCCCAAAGCTTTTTCTCGAAGTGACTCTCCGCCCAGGTGGTGAACTGCAGGAGGTCGTTTTCGCTCCGAGGCAGGAGATCACCTCCGTGCCCTTTGCCATCGCTGCCGAGTCCGTGGTGTGTGAAGGCTGCATCAAAGGAAGCCTAATTGCACCGCAAGGCGTTTCTCGTGCGGCCATTGCCGATGAGTCCATCTCCGCTGCCAAAATCTCCGCGGGTGCCATCGGAGCTTCCGCCATCGCTCCTGCTTCTATCGACTCGACGAAGATCGTCGACCAATCACTGACCGGTGAGGATATCCAGGATCGCAGCTTGTCTGGATCCGAAATTCAGCTTGGGACCCTTCGCACGTCTGAGATCGATCCGACGGGTGGAGTCTATTCGAGCAAGTCGGCAATCTACATTGAGAAAACGACATTGCCCATTCAGGCGAGCCAATGCGGAACCATCACGGCGTCCTGTCGTGCAGCAACGGATCTCCCTCTACAGGGGGATTGCGTTCCCCCAGGCTTGTCCAATGCCAGCATGCAGGCGACCCAGATGTCTGGCTGGGACAACGGCGAGATTGCTTCGTTCGCCTGCACGATCTGCAACAAGGGAACCGTCCAAGAAAGCGTCACCGTCTCCATCGCTTGCATCCCGTCCTTCTAGGACCCGATTACTCCCATGCGAAACCTCATCACAGGGCTCTTGCCACTCCTGCTGTTCGCGGGTTGCCTTCCCATCGACGCCGAGGCGCCAAGCCGCGACGCCGAGAACAAGGCTCAGGACCTCGAGGAGTTGCCATCGTTAGAATCGGACATCGCGGACGACCTCGCCAGCGACGGAGGTGGCGACAGCTTGACGGTGCCTTCGGACGTGCTCCCCGGACGCCCGGACGTGCCTCTCACCACTCACCCCATCAATCAAGACAACCTCATCACCAAACCGCCCGTCACCTTCGCGCCCTTCAGCCCAGGTGCGGGCACCAGCCGAGGAGACGGGGCGAAACTCGTCTCGACGTTTGGGACTTTTGGTGGGGGTCGTGCGACGGTAGGGGGGACGCGGCTCCACACGTTCTCGAATCCTTTGGTGTTGATCTTCTGACATGAGGACGAGACTTGCCTTTGACGCTCAACCCACCCCCGTCCAGAGCTAGCCTTCGAGGCTCGCGTGTGTGCGTGTCGCGTCCATGGCTTGTGCTTTTTCTGGTTGGTGGGTTGGCGGGCTGTGGTGCGCTCGACTTTGACCCCTACGAAGATGTCTACCCTGAAACCAACACGCCAGGGTTCCAAAGCTGTCTCATCGAAGCGGCCTGCGTCTTGGGCGACCCCTCGCAGCTCGTTCTGACCCGCTCCGCCTCCTCAGGCGGGATCGAGCTCTGCGAGCTGTCCACACAACCTTGCCCAACAGGGACGGTTTGCGCTTACCCGGCCACCAACGATGAGACGTGCACCCCCAACCAG
>PFUG01000280.1 GCA_002789955.1 Deltaproteobacteria bacterium CG_4_9_14_3_um_filter_63_12
CCTTGCACCTGGGGCATTTCCGAACGGGCACTCACAAGATGTCCTTTGGGAAGAGTTCGGAATTCGGTCGCATTTTCCACCGATCTCAGCAAAACACGCCATTTCAAGATGGACACTAACTAGGACCGCTCTACGATGCCTTTGAACACGGCCAGGGTCCTGCGCAAGGCGTCTCCGGCGGTCTCGAGGTCATCTTTACTGCCGCTGTCCAACGCATCGCTTGCGTTCTTCATCGCGACCCTTGCGCGTTCGAGAGCGTTGGCACCAAGAGTGGAGTTGCCCATGGCGACCTGGACTTCTGGGATCATCCGTTCCACGTCGCGCAGCGTGCGTCCCAACTCGACCTTCTTCTCTTCGAAGACGTCGTCGTGGCGAGCCTCGGCGAGGTAGTCTTGATGCTCGGCCATCATGTCGCCGATCTCGTCCTCGGTGAGCTGACTCGAAGCGGTGACGACGATCCGGCGCTCGACCCCAGTCTCCATGTCCTTGGCTGAGACATTGGTGATGCCGTCGGCGCTAATGTCGAAGGTGATCTCGACGTCGATTGCGCCCGCGGGGGCCGGTCGCAGCCCAGTCAGGGTGAACTCGCCGAGGAGCTCGTTCTCGTCTGCGCGATCGCTCTCGCCTTGGAGCACGACGACCTTGATGGAGGTCTGATTGTCGCGGGCTGTCGTAAAGACGTGCGACTCGCTGGCGGGAATCGTCGTGTTGCGTTCGATGAGAACATTGAACCCGCCGCCGTGCACCGCGATCCCCAGATCCAACGGCGTGACGTCGAGCAACAGGATGTCGTTGGTGTCCTTCGTCAGGGCCGCGCCCTGGATCGCCGCACCGACCGCCACGGCCTCGTCGGGGTGTACGGCCTTGGACGGCGACTTTCCGAAGTATTCCTTCACCGCTCGCTGCACCATCGGCATGCGAGTCATTCCGCCGACCAAGATGACGTCGTCGATGGCTGAGGGCTCGATCCCGGCCTCACCTAAGGTAACCTCGCAGATGCGGATGGTGCGTTCGACCAGGTCGACGACCAGCCCTTCGAGCTCTTCGCGGCCGAACTCGACCTGCAGGTGCAACGCCTCGCCGTCATCGGAGGTCCAGATGAAGGGCAGGTTAATCTCCGTCTTCATGGAAGAAGACAGGTCGCATTTGGCTTTCTCGGCCGCGTCCTTGAGGCGTTGCAGCGCCATCTCGTTGTCGCGCAGGTCGACCTGGTGTTTCTCCGCAAACTTGAACGCCAACCATTCGATGATTCGAGCGTCGAAGTCTTCGCCGCCCAGGAACGTGTCCCCCGCCGTCGAAATGACGTCGAAGACGTCGTCACCGATCTCCATGCAGGAGATGTCGAACGTGCCGCCGCCGAGGTCGTAGACGACCACGGTCGCGTTGATCTCGCGCCCGTAACCATACGCCAGGGCCGCCGCCGTGGGCTCGTTGATGATCCGCAGCACGTCGAGGCCTGCGATGCGTCCGGCGTCTTTGGTGGCCTGCCGCTGCCCGTCGTTGAAATAGGCTGGGACCGTGATGACCGCTCGGTGCACCTCTTGACCGAAGTACTCCTCGGCGACAAGGCGTTGCTCGGTCAAGATCATCGAGGCGATCTCAGGCAGGCTGTAGACCTTATCGCCAAGCTTGATACGGACGTCGTTGTGGGGCCCTTCTTGGATGGTGTAGGGCGACGTCTCCATGCAGTGAATCACCTGCGGTGACCCCCAAGTGCGCCCAATCAGACGCTTGGCACCGAACACCGTGTTCTTGGCGTTCGTGATCGCTTGGCGCTTCGCCATCTGGCCGACGAGCCGCTTCCCAGACTCGGTGATAGCCACGATCGAAGGCGTCGTCTTGTAGCCCCCCTTGTTCGGGATGACCTTCGGACTGCCTCCCTCAACCGCCGCTACACACGAGTTCGTCGTACCAAGGTCGATCCCGATGACCGGGCCAGTATCACTCATGATATCACTCTCAAGCTCAAAATGGGGTGCTAGGCTACTACGACTCGTGAGACATCAGAAACTGGAGACGGGTCAGCGCGCCTTGATGATGTGGGTCCAGGACCAGGGCCTGGCCATAGTGCTCAATCGCAGACGTTGCTCGCTCCGTCAACTCACAAATGAAGGCCAACGCCACCCAGTACCTGGCCACGTCGGGTGCAGCGGAGATGGCCCCTCGCGCTCGGGACTCGGCGAGGTCGAGGTCCTCTTTCAATCGAATCAAACATTCGGCGGACCGATTCATCAACTCTGGGCTTCTCCGCTGCTTCAAGGCCTCCTCGTAGAGGTCGAACGCGGCTCTAAACTCTCCGGCTCGCTCATGGATCTTTGCCTCCGCCAGCAAATCTGCCAGCGGGCGCCTGGGCTTCATGACCTCCTGTCGCTCCTTCGCTGGCGCTTCCCGCTGTTGAACCTGAGGCTCCTCCTCCAGTTGCCATGGCCCCAAGACCCCTCGTCCGAGGAGCGCATCGTACTCCGCTTTCCGCCGCTTGTCGCTCAGCACCTTGTGGGCGTCATTGAGCCAACGAAAAATGGTCTCGACCATCTCCCGAAACACCCCCAGCTTCTGCCGAAAAAAACGATCGGGGTGGAAGACCTTCGAGAGTTTGAAATACGCGCGGCGAACGCTCTTTACGTCGGCGTCAGGCTCTAGACCCAACAACTGGTAGTAGTTCACGGCCTTGAGATTGCCGTGATAGTACAAAATGAGCCGTCGCAGCTCCTCCTCTGGCCCTTCCTCTGCCGCCATCAAGTCCGGGTCGAAACGGGTCCGCTCCATCGGGACCGGCCAGCTCGCCGGGATGTCCGGCAAGACGAAGGCGGCCTTCGCCTCGGCCTCCTCGGGCACTTCTTTCTCAACCCTGGGCAGCTCGATCAGCTTCGTGCTGAGCAATTTCTCCAGGCTCTCGAAGGTCTGCTGCGAGGTCAGAGGTGACGCCACCACGATCTCTTTGCACGATGACTTGCCGTCGACGCGATACAAGACCAGCCAGTCAGCAGGCCGTAAATCCAGCCCTTCGAACAGCATCTCTGCGGCGCGCCGTGGAACAGCGGCAAGTTTACTTTGCTCCCAGTTTGGATCAGACATCGAGCCTTCCCTTCGGGCCATTGGAGAAGGACACTATAAACCTCTGCCCAAACCCGTGGCAACTCGGCCGAATCGCTTCATTTGCCTGCCCGATATCGCAGGACCCAGGCCGTTGTTCAGCGTCCGCTGGAGAGGACGGATTCGATCGAACCCTCGATGATCTCCACCGCGCGATCCACATCGGGGGCTCCAACAATCAGCGGCGGCACGAAGCGAAGGGTGTCTCCTCCAGCCGTATTGATCAGCAACCCGCGCTCGAGCGCCGCCGCCATGATCTTTGGCGCCAGCTCGCTGCCGACGACCGCGCCCACCATCAGCCCCATCCCGCGCACCTCTTTGATCACGCCACCCTTCTCCGCGAGCCCGCGCAGACCGGCTTGGAGTCGCTCCCCCATGGCCACGACATTGGCCAAAAACTCCGGCGTCGACACGATGTCCAGGACCGTCAGACCCCCCCGACAAGCCAAAGGATTCCCGCCGAACGTCGAGGCGTGACTGCCCTTCTTGAACCCCTCCGACAGCTTCTCCGTCGAGAGCATCACCCCCAACGGCACCCCCCCGGCGATGCCCTTGGCCCACGTCGCGATGTCGGGCACGACCCCAAAGCTCTCGTACGCCCAGAGCGTCCCTAAGCGCCCCACACCACATTGCACCTCGTCGAAGATCAAGACCGCACCGCTCACGTCGCAGAGTCGACGCGCCGCGGCCAAGTACTCTCGAGTCGCAGGCAGCACGCCCCCCTCGCCTTGCACAGGCTCCAAGAAGATGGCGCACGTCGTCCCATCCACCGCCGCTTCCAGTGCTGCAACATCGTTGAACGGCACATGCACGAACCCAGCGGGCATCGGGTCGAATCCCTCCCAATACTTCGGCTGCCCTGTCGCCGCCAACGCCTGCAACGTCCGACCGTGAAAACTCTGCTGCGCACACACAATCGTCCGCCGCCCGCTCTGCGCCACCACTCCGTGATAGCGCCGCGCGAGCTTGAGCGCCGCCTCGTTCGCCTCGGCGCCCGAGTTGCAGAAAAACACCCGGTCAGCGAATGACTGCGCCACGAGCCGCTCCTGCAGCAAGAGCTGCGGCTCGTTGTAGAACAGATTCGAGACGTGCAGCAGCTTGCCCACCTGCGACTGCAGGGCCTCGACAAGCGCCGGGTGCCCGTAGCCCAGGCAGTTCACCGCGATGCCAGCCAGAAAGTCCAGATAGCGACGACCCTCTCGATCCACCAAAAACACCCCGTCGCCGTGATCGAACACGATCGGGCTCGGACCATAGTTGCGACTGGTCGTCTGCGTCGCCGACTCGACGAGCGAGGCGGTCGACCGCTCGGGGGCGAGCTTTCGGACTGGACGGTGCGTATGCATAAGAGTTCCTTCGGTTCGAACCTGAACGCCGAAAATCACCGACGATCTACACCAGCCCTGAGCCTCCGTCGACTCCTCGTCGACAACGCGCGCAGCCCCATTCGAAGTCCCGAGAGCCCACAAGAATCAGGCGCTGCCTTACCGCGGCGCCCGACACGCAGCGCCTCGGGGGACGCCGGCCAGACCGCAAGAAAAGAAGGCAAAAGGGGGCCCGGGGGACGAAGTCCCCAGGCGGGTCAGGGCAGAGCCCTGCCGGGTCAGGGCAGAGCCCTGCCGGTCAAGCCGCCCAGAGCGCCGCATAAATCCATCCCCTCCCCGGTTGCGTAAAGGTCCACTTCTGGCCACGCCGGCCGCCTCCCCTATCTTCGACCTACGGACAAGGATGTGCCCCATGAACCGCGAACGACCTCGCGACACCATTGCTGACCAAAATGAATCGCTCGATTCCCGGAGCCCTGACTGCTCGTAGCGCTTTCCGTGTTGGATTCGGCGTTCTCCTGCTCGCCGCCGTCATCGCTTCGCCCCTGCCGTCGCTCTTGCAAGGGTGCAGCCCCGAGGCCCCGCCGGGCACCCACCTGAGCGCGGCCCCCAACGTCAACCCGACGCAAATCACGCCCAAAGAGAAGGCCGGCGTGCCGCCGCCACTCGAGCCTCCACCGAGCCCACGCCAAATCGCTGCGGAGCTCGCGCCCAGCCTGCTGCAGAGCCACGGCGCCGCGGCCGGCCTGCGGCCTCACTCCATGCAGGCCCTGCGCTGGCTCGTGCGCTCCAACCGCCTAGAAATGGCCGCGTCCGCGCTGGCCTACTCCCTCGACCAGTTCACCGGCGACGAGCTCGACACCGCGCGCTACCTGCTCGGACGCACGCTGACCCAGCTCGAGGACCCCGCCGGCCTCGAGGTTCTCCAAGCCCTCCCAGACCCCTACTCGCCCATCGACGACCTGCGCCTCAACTGGCTCGCGCGCGCCTACGTCCTCGCCGGGCAGCCCGCCGCGGCCATCGAGACCGTCGACCTGCTGCAGAAACGCGAGCCCAAATCGGAGCTCCTCTACGAGCTGCGCGTCATCCAGAGCCGCTTGCTCGGCGACGCCGGCGAACGCAAGCGGGCGCTCGACGTGCTCGGCCCCAACGACCGGGCCGGCTCCGCCGTGCCGCGCTGGCTGCGCGCCGAAACCCTGCGCACCAAGGCCGACCTCCTGCGCGAGAGCTCGCCCAAAGACAGCGCCGCGCTGGAAAAGTACCTCCTCCTCACCCACCCCGCCGAAGAAGCCACCGTCCGCAAAGGCATGACCACCACCGTCGAGGACCTGAGCGACAAGGAGCGCTTCCAGCGCGCCGAACGCCTCGCCAAAGACTGGAACTACGTCGAAGCCCGGGACGAGTTCCGCCGCCTCATGGACCACAAGACCCTGGGCTACGAGGCCATGTGGGAAGTGGCCGAGATCAGCCAGCGCACCTACCGCGACAACCCCGTCGAGGCCCGCGAGATCTACCAAAAGTTGGCCAAGCGCAGCGGCCCCCACAGAGGCAAGGCCGCCTTCCGCGTCACCCAGACCTACCTGCGCGAGAACGACTACGGCAACGCACTGAAGGAAGCCAAGAAACTCGGCGGCAAGGAAGACGGCGCCTTCTACCGCGGCTGGATCCCTTACATCGCGCGGGATTGCGACGACGCCATGCCGCATCTCAAGGAATACGGCGAGCGAAAGGGCGACTCGGAGATGAAAGGCTTCTACGCTTGGTGCTTCATTCGCGAAAAACGCTGGGAGGAGGCCGTCCCCGCCTTCGAGAAGCTGGTCAAGTACGGCAACCCCATCGTGCGCGGCAAAGCCTGGTACTGGCAGGCCTACGCACTGGAAAAGCAAGGCAAGGTCGCGGCCGCCAAAGAGAAGCTCGCCTCGCTGCACGCCTCCTACCCGCTGACCTACTACGACATCCTGGCCTACCAGATGGAGGCCCGCTGGGACGGCAAAGATCCGACCGCCTCGAAGCTCCCCATCTTCGAGGGCGCCGGCAAGGCCGCTCACCTAGAGGTCGGCGACGAGGCCTGGGAGTGGCCCACGCTCTCGGCCGCCCAGGCCAAGAAACTTGCCGCTGTGCGGCACTTGGTCGAGTTGGACGAGCTGGAGCGCGCTCGGGGCTTGTACGCCGAGGTGCGAAGCGCCGCTGAGTCCGCCGTCGCAAGAGCCCACCGCGACGAGTTCATCGCCTTCATGGGCGAGCAAGTCCAGAACTACTACCACGGCTGGCAGCAGGCCTCGGGTTCGGTGCGCGCCATGAGCGACCAGTTTCCCGACGCCGAAGACGCCCGCTGGCAGCTCGCCTACCCGCGCGCTTACCGTCCGATGGTCGAGGCGCTGGCCGCAGAATACGGCATTACGCCCTACTTGATATACGGCATCATGCTGCAGGAGAGCCGCTTCCGCTGGTACCAAGTGTCGTCTTGGGACGCCATGGGCGCCCTGCAGATGATCCCCAAGACGGCCGTCAAAGTTGGCGCCGAGATCGGCAAAACCTACCGCCGGCACACCTTCATGGAGCCGCGCGTGGGCTTCGAGTTCAGCGCCTTCTATATGGCCAAGCACCACGAGATGTGGAACCAGAACCTGACCCTGACCGCGGCCAGCTACAACGGCGGCCCCCACAAGGTCGAGGCCTGGATGAAGGCCAGCGACGGCGCGCCGTTGGACTTCCTCGTCGAGGACTTCACCTTCGACCAGTCGCGCCACTACTGCCGCAAGGTCGCCGAGCACATGCTGCGCTACATCACCCTCTATGAGGACGATCCAGAGGTGCGGGCCGAGCTCATCGACGAGCTCTTCCCGCTCGAGGTGAACTACGACATTCCAGAGGACACGGGGTACTGAGGGAACCGCGCGGCGCTCCAAATATGGCGAGTTCGCTCTCGCTGCCATGAAAATCCCACGCTCGTCAGGTTGGGCACGCGCCATATCTCATTGAATCAAGGTGCGATTCAAAGGTTCAGGCTCACCACAGAGAACACAGAGAGCACAGAGGAGTGAGGAGAAGCTCTCTGTGCTCTCTGT
>PFUG01000060.1 GCA_002789955.1 Deltaproteobacteria bacterium CG_4_9_14_3_um_filter_63_12
TCCCCCTCTCCCGTTTCGGGGGAGGGGGCCGGGGGGAGGGGGAGGAAGTCGTGCCAAACGCGCCGGCTGTCCGTCCTCCCCCTCTCCCGTTTCGGGGGAGGGGGCCGGGGGGAGGGGGGAGGGGGAGGCTACTCGTAGACCGACGACACTTCCCGAGGATACGAGACCACCAGGCTAGAGCCCGACGCCGGCGGCGCCTTCAGACCGATCTCGATGGGGGAGCCGGTCGTGCTGGCGCACGACTGGGACTCGAGGTCGAGCGCGTAGTCCTCGTCTCGGAGCAGCACGTTGACGGTGTTGCAAACGCCGTTGCCACACTTCTGCGGCTCGACGCACTCGCTGTCCTTCTCGCAAACCGTGTTGGGAACGGGAGTGCGCTCTTCGACGATGACCTTGAAGCCACTGCAGACCGAGTACTCAAAACCCTCGACACCCGCCAGCAGACGCTCGGGGTTGCAGGTCTGGCCGACTGGGCAGCAGCGGGCGCCGGGCTTGCAGGTCTCGCCGTCCATCCCGTCGGGATCGCATTGCATGGGCTTGGAATGCAGGCAGACGCTGTTGATGGCCTTGCCGATGACGTCGGCGATGAGCTGCAAAGGGGGCCCAAAGTTGACGGCCTGGCCGTTGGTGTTGTCGCAAATGGGGGAGATGACGTGGTGCTCTTTCGGGAACATCTGCGCGAAGAGCTCGTAGCGGTAGCCCTGGGTTCCGGCGGTGCTGAAGCTCAAGTTGCCGTTGCACCAGTTGCCGTCGAGAGCCTCGGTGCTGCTGTAGCGCACGCCCGCGTCGGTGTTGATGATGGCGGCGACGATGATGTCGTTGGCGGCCGCGGCGAGCCCCTCCTTGTCGGTATTGTATTGGTTGCGCTCGGCGACCTTGTTGACGACAAAGTCATAGAAGGTGCGACGTGCGACCAGCTTGTTGCTGCAGGGGGCGCCAGTGCTCGGGTCCGGGTCGCACTTGACGCCGAGCTCGGAGGCCAAGCCCGCGATGCTGTCGCGGTTGCCTTCGACACAGACCTCGAGGGCGGTCAAACCGTCGAAGGTGACGTTGGGGTCAGGTAGGAGGCAGCTGTCTTCGATGTTGCGGTTCCACTCACAGCCGTTGTCCTTGAACGGGAAGACGGGGCCGGTGACGGCGCCGCTGGTCCCGGTGGTGTCCGAGCAGTCGTTCTCGTCGCTGACGTACACGATCGCAAGGAGCGAACCGGGGCGGAAGAAGTCTTGTTGGTCGGCCCGGCTCAGCGCTTGCCGCGCGGCCTCGAGACCCATCTCGACAGGCGTGCCGTCGATGCCGGTCAGCGCCATACAGCTGAAGTCGGACTGCAAGGCCGCGATCTGCTCCGGAGTCTCCAGGCCGCCGTAGCTCAACGAGGTCAAGAACTTCGGCAGCGCCTTGCCCGCGCAGAAGCTCGTGTCCGGAATCGTCTCGGAGCAGCTCGCCAAGTTTTCGACGTAGGTACCGGGCGAGGTACGGAAGATGCCCTGCCCACCGACCAGATCGACCATGTCCGTGTTGACGACGGCCAGATTGAAGTTGGCTTTGGCGGTCGCCAAGATCTGGATGAAGGTGTTGAAACTCTCTTTGAGGCGCTTTTGCTCCTCACACATGGAGTTCGAGTTGTCGACCACGAAGAGGATGTCGACCGTACGCACGTCCCCTTGTTCGGTGGTCTCGACCGCGCCAGCGCGCAGCGCCGAACCAAACGGGTTCAATGCATGGTCGTTGCAGGCGAGCGCAGCGACAAAGAGCAGCGCTACTGCGAGCCCATAAGCCCAAATGCGTCGTTCGGTGCGCTTTCCCATCGTTGGCTTCATGGATTCTTCCTCTCAAAAACGTGGCGTTTGATTCGAGTCGCCCAGCTTGATTGCACAGAGCAGCGACCCAAACTCTGAAAAGAGTGCCCCAAAACGTTATCAGCGGCAGGCCTGGAAGTAAACCATCTCCCATGGCGAAGCCTAGACTTTCTCTGCCCCGAACCCGTCGCAAGCACCCTGCAAAGCGCCTCGCTATCGTTGGCGCTCACATCCTCTAGCCCAACAAAGAGATCTCTCGCCTAACGCCGAGCGTAGTCCGCCAAGAACTCGCAGCCAGGGATGGCGGAGAGTCGTGCAAACCCGAAGGGGTGCGCGCAGGAAGCGCGCAACAACCTACACCTCGAGACACTGGCACCCCATGTGTTCCGGGACAGCGCGAAACCGGCTCAGAAAAATTACACTTTCGGCGCTGGTTCTGGGTATCGTCCTCATCGCCGCCTGCGATCCCCCGCCCAAATCAAGCGATCCCAAGGCGACGAGCTCCACCGACGAGCCCGTCAGCGGTAACGAAAGCGAGGCCCAAAACATGTACGAGCTTCCCCCAGGCGCCGTCGCCCAATCCGCCGCCCTCCGACAACGGCTCGCCGTCGCCGCCGAGGGCCATGACGCCAAGGTCGCCGCCCGCGCCCTCCACAAAGACTCTGCAGGCAAGCCGCTCTATATCAACCGACTCGCCCTAGAGTCCAGTCCCTACCTGCTCCAGCACGCCCACAACCCCATCGATTGGTTCAGCTGGGGCGACGAGGCCTTCGCCCGCGCCAAAGAGCTCGACCGGCCCATCTTCCTCAGCATCGGCTACAGCACCTGCCATTGGTGCCACGTCATGGAGGAGGAGTCCTTCGAAGACCTCGAGGTCGCCCGGCTGCTCAACGAGAGATACGTGGCCATAAAGGTCGACCGGGAGCAGCGTCCCGACATCGACGACGTCTACATGACCGCCGTCCAAGCCATGACCGGCAGCGGCGGCTGGCCCATGAGCATCGTCCTGTCGCCCGACAAGAAACCCTTCTTCGCCGCCACCTACCTGCCTCCCCGCGGAGGCGTGCGCGGCTCGCGCAACGGGCTCATCGAGATTCTGACCCAACTCGAGGAGGCCTACCACGTCGACAAGCGCGCCACCCTCGAGTCCGCCGACCGGATCGCCAACCACCTGGCCCTGGTCACCGCCCCCGCCGAGCCCGACAGCATGCCCGGCGTCGAGCTTCTGCACAGCGCAGCGCTGCGCTACATAAGGATGTACGACCCCGTCTATGGCGGCGTCGGCTCGGCGCCCAAGTTTCCGCAGCCCTCCATCCTCCGACTGCTGCTGCGGGCCAACGCCCGCGAGGCGAACCCAGACGCGCTCCAGGTCGTCAGCGAGACCCTGCGCCATATGGCCGACGGCGGCATTTACGACCACGTCGGCGGCGGCTTTCATCGCTACTCCACCGACCGAGAGTGGCTGGTGCCTCACTTCGAAAAGATGCTCTACGACAACGCTCAGCTCGTCGTGGCCTACCTCGAAGCCTATCAGGTCAGCGGCGACCCCGCCCTGGCCGACGTCGCCCGCGACGTCCTGCGCTACGTCGAACGCGAGATGCTCGCCGAGGAGGGCGTCTTCTTCTCGGCCACCGACGCCGACTCGGAAGGCGAGGAGGGCACCTTCTTCCTCTGGGATGAGTCGCAGCTCGACGACCTCCTCGAGCCCGCCGAGGCCCTCGCCGTGAAGACCCGCTTCGGCGTCACCGCTGCGGGCAACTTCGAGGGCCGCAACATCCTCCACGTCGTGGCCCCCCTCGACGCCGTGCAGAGCGCGCTCTCCGACGCAGGACAGAGCGGCGACGCCGCCACGCTCTTACAGAGCGCCCGCACGAAACTCTACGACGCCCGCGCCCTGCGCATTTGGCCGGGCCTCGACGACAAGGTTCTGACCTCCTGGAACGGCCTCATGCTCTCGGCCTTCGCCCGCGCCGCCTTCGTCTTGAACGAGCCCCATTACCTCGACGTCGCCACCCGCGCCGCCGACCAGCTCCTCATTGTGATGACCGTCGACGGCAAGCTGCAGCGCTCCTACTGGCACGACACCGCGCAGATCGACGCTTTCCTCGACGATTACGCCTTCCTCATCGCCGGGCTCCTCGATGTCTACGAGGCCTCGAGCCAGCCCAAGGTCTTGAGCCAAGCTCTCGCGCTCCAAGAGACCCTAGACCAGCAGTTCTGGGATGACGACCACGGCGCCTATTTCTCGACCAGCAACAACCATGAGGTTCTGCTGACGCGCAGCAAGCCCAGCTATGACGGCGCCGAGCCCTCGGGCAACGCCGTCGCCGCCATGAACCTCATCCGGCTGGCCGAGTTCACCTCGGATTTTGCTTACAAAGAGAAGGCCCAGGCTCTCTTCGCCACCTTTGACGCCGACCTGCGCGCCCGGCCCACCAGCTCGCCCGCCCTGCTCTGTGCCCTAGACTTCGCCCACGCCGACGCTCTCGAGGTTGTCGTGGTGCGCGCCGCAGGCGACGACGCCAAAGCCCTCATCGACGTGTTGCGCGAGAACTTCATCCCCAACGCCGTCTTCGTCCTCACCGACGAGGCGGACGTCGCCGCACACGCCAAGGTCGCGCCATTGGTCGACGAGAAGCGCGCTCTCAACGGCCAGAGCACGGTCTACGTCTGCCAGTCGGGCCGCTGCGACGCGCCCACTCACGATGTCGCGACGCTCAGGACTCAACTTCAAGGTCACGGCCTGCGTCTGCGCGACTGAAGTCACTTCAGAGTGCCGGCCTTCCACCTCTTGAAGCACCCCATCAGCTCGCTCTCGGCCTTCGGCGGCAGCGTGTCATCGGCGGGGAGCGCCTGCAACGCGCGGACCGTGGCCTCCATCTGCCTCAGATAGCCTCTTCCCCCCTCGAATGCGTTCGAGCAGCAGGTCGCCCGGCGGCATGAGGGGATTCGATGACATGCGCGAGGGTTTACGCCGATTCCGTCCCGTTGGAAACTCCTCGCCTCAACAGGCAGAAAGAAAAACACATCGCCTCCGTAACGATCTGACCTCCCAGAAGACAGAGCTTGACCCGACTGCGAGAAGACCCGACAAGGAGCTCATGTCCACCGCACTCACCCCCGCCCCCAGCCGCTTCGAGGAGACCCTCGACGGCCTCGCCATCCAACTCAACCGAGGGCCCGTCCGCACCTTGCAGCTCAACGTCGGCAAGCTGTGCAACCAGGCGTGCTCCCATTGCCACGTGGACGCCGGCCCGAAAAGGCCAGAGCTCATGGGGCGCGAGGTTGCGCAGAAGCTCGCGCACCTCATCGAGCACAGCGAGGCGTTGCGCACCGTCGATTTCACCGGCGGCGCCCCCGAGCTCAATCCTCACTTTCGGGGTCTTGTCGAAGTTGCGGCGAAACGCGGTCGCCAAATCCTCGACCGCTGCAATCTCTCCGTCTTGCTCGAACCCGGTCAGGAAGACCTCGCCCAGTTCCTCGCAGACAAGCGTGCAAAGGTGGTGGCAAGCCTGCCCTGCTACAGCGCCAAGAACGTCGATAGGCAGCGCGGCAAGGGCGTCTTCGACAAGAGCATCATCGCCCTGCGGCGTCTCAACGCGCTCGGTTACGGCCAGCCCGGCAGCGGGCTCGTGCTCGACTTGGTCTACAATCCCTTCGGTCCGTCGCTGCCCCCGAGCCAAGCCACCCTCGAGGTCGACTACAAACGAGAGCTGCACCAGCAGTTCGGCATCGTCTTCAGTCGGCTGATTACCATCACCAACATGCCCATCGCGCGCTTCCGCAAGACCTTGGTCAACCTGGGACGACTCGATGAGTATCAGCAACTCCTCGTCGACGCGTTCAATCCCCGCACCCTCGACGGGCTGATGTGCCGAGACCAAGTCAGCGTCGGCTGGCAAGGCGAACTCTACGACTGCGATTTCAATCAGATGCTCGAGCTCGGGGTGATCCCCACCTCGAACCCAGTCAAGACCACGATCTTCGACCTCGAGACCCTCGACGAGCTCGAAGGCGGCCCCATCGCGCTGGCCAACCATTGCTTCGGCTGCACGGCCGGCTGTGGCTCGAGCTGCAGCGGGGCCATCGATTGATTTGGGCAGCCGCCGGCCGCCCCTACGTTCAGTCGATTCAGTGCAGACGCCGGTCGCCCCTACGTCCTTTGAACAGCGTGACAGACCTGAAACCCCACACGACCCTGGCCATCTTCGCCAAACCCCCGGTGCCAGGCGCGGTCAAGACTCGGCTCGCCGCCCGCATTGGTGCCGAAGCGGCGGCCCTCTTGGCCAAGGCATTCGTCGAGGATACCTATGAAGCCGTCGCGCAGCTCGGGTTTCGGGTGGTCTTCGCGAGCACCAGCGAAGCTCCCATCGAGGGGTTCGAGGCGGTCGAGCACTGGGACCAAGGAGAAGGGCATCTCGGCCGTCGCATGACGCGGATCTTGGGGCGAGCGCTCGAGAACAGCGAGGTCGCTATCGGCATCGGCTCCGACTCCCCCGGCTGCCCTACGCAGCGTATCTGTGACGCCGCCGAGCGCCTCGAGAGCGGCGTGGCCGACGTCGTCCTCGTTCCCGCGACGGATGGGGGCTACACCCTGATTGGGTTGCGGGCGTGTACCCCCGAGCTGCTCGATGGTATCGAGTGGAGCAGCCCGCGAACCCTCGAGCAGACGGTCGCGCGCTTAGAGGCGCAGGGCCTCGAAGTGGTCCTCCTCGAGCCGTGGTTCGACATCGACGAGCTCCCCGACCTCGTGCGCTTCATGAGTGCCGTCGAGAGCCGACCGGCCGTCGCGCCCCGCAGCGCGGCGGCCATCGAAACATTGAAGCGACGAGGGCTCGTCGTCCCCACTCTCAGCGTCGTGCTCCCAGTCTTGAACGAGGTGACGCGGATTGGCCCGCAGCTCGAGCGCCTGAAGGCCACGCCGGGAATCGACGAGCTCGTGGTGGTCGACGGAGGCAGCGACGACGGTACTTTGGTGGTGGTCGAACCCTATGTTCAGCCACGGCTCATGGCGGCCCAGCCGTCGGTGTTGTTGTTGCGCTGTGAGGCGGGCCGCGCGCGTCAGATGAACGCCGGTGCGGCCACGGCTTCAGGAACGGTCTTGCTCTTCTTACACGCCGATGTGGAGCTGCCTCACGACACCATCCGCTGGGTCGACGAGGCGCTGGCCGAGCCCAACGTGGTCGCGGGCGCCTTTCGCACGTGGACCCTCGACGACGACGGCAAGCGTCGCCGCCCATGGCTGCACCTGGCCGACCTCCGCTCGCGCACGACGAGCCAACCCTACGGCGACCAGGCGATCTTCCTGCCGCGCTCGCGCTTCGAGTCGCTGGGCGGCTTTGCGGACCTCGAACTCATGGAGGACCTCGAGTTTACGCGCCGTCTGAGCAAGCTTGGAGAGCTTCGCGTCGTGCCCGCTTGCGTCACCGTCTCCGGCCGACGGTTTATCGCGCGACCAGTCTGGTACACGCTCTGCGTCAACACGTTCCCGCTGCTCTACAATCTGGGCGTGTCTCCGCGTGTGTTGGGGCGGATTTATCGCGCGGTTCGGTAGGCTCCGAGCCGCGCGGCTTTGCCGCGCTCTGGCGTTTGTACACATCTCGTCGATCTACGTCGCCAAGATGCGAGCATAACATCGGTTCTGGCGGTCGCGCGCGATTCACCC
>PFUG01000626.1 GCA_002789955.1 Deltaproteobacteria bacterium CG_4_9_14_3_um_filter_63_12
TCGGCATAGGGCTCGAAAGTCAGTGACAACGAACCGTCATCATCTTCCTTCGTGAAGGCGGCTCGAACATTCGTGTCGTAGTCCATGTCGTACAGCAGCGTCGTGTTTGCGGCGCCGATGGTCCATTGCGTCTCGAGGTGCGAGACAGGGATGTTCCAACGCAACTCTCGTGAATGACCGTCGATTGGGTCATTGCCTTGTGTCATAGCCATCAAATCCCCCGTCTTCTTCCCTTCGGCATTGACGGGCGGCGACCATGCGAGGAAAAAGCGGCCCGCGCTTGGCGACTGTGGATCAAGCGGTGCATAAGCAAGCCCGGGTTGTGCACGGGCGTACTGAATGCCGACATCCCACTCCGAGTCGGGCATCGCAGTCCAAGCATTTGACGTAATAGGGTCGGTCCACGCGAACACGAGCTTGCCGTCTGGTGCTTGAAGCGGGATCGCTGCAAACAACTGCTGAGTGGGAGTGCCCCCCAATATGGCGGTTTGACCTGAGGTCAGCCCGACGCCATACTTGGCAAGAACTGGAGTCCCGTTTGACCAGACCTGAGCAGTTGGACCAGACCACACCCCCTGGCTGGAGAGGCTCCACTTATAGAGTCTGTTGTCGTTGGCCCCGATCCCGTAGACATACGCGGCATCACTGTACGTTGTCGCAGCGAGCTCTCCTTGGGTTGTGATCGCCCCAGGCATCCAGGCTTGACCCGTCCAAGTGCCGAAAAATGGGTCGAAGATCTTGTACATTGGACGGCCATAGATGCTTGGGGGGTAGGCGAGAAGAAGCCTATCACTTCCGTTCAGATAGGTGTAGCGAGCAACAGCGGGCGCCCCCGATGCGTTTGTTGGAACGTCAGTACCCCACGGCAGTGCTACTGAGGGGGACCAGTTCGTCTTACAGTTGGCCGACGGCGGGTTACCACAATTCTCAGGAAATGTTGCGGCGACTCGATACTCAATGTGATTGTTCGAAGGGTTCCGTGCAAACCAAAATAGACGACCGCCGCTCCATGTATGTGCCCACGCAAGGGCGCTCCCAGTGCGATTTGCCCAGACGTTTCTATCGGCTTGGTATGACCCCACTTCACAACTGTGTTTGCCTGCAGCCCAAGTTGGCGCAGCACGCACCGTGCTTTGAAACAGCCCGTCACGATTCCAGTCGATCCAACCGAGATACACGCCAACCCACTTCGCCGCGTAGAAGCCGAACTTCGAGTCAGTGTTATCCCTGTCGATATGGGCGAGGAGAGAGGGGTCTGTGGTGCCTAACCCGTAGTACTCATCCATGTCCTCCGGATTCAGATCGACACCGAGAAACTCCCCTGCCGAGAACATAGGCAGCTGGACCGCATTTATCGCATAGTTCATTATGCTTCGGTAGTTGGGCTTGCAATTTGCGTTTACTGTTCCAGACTGTTTCCCGCCATGGCTCAGATTGAGGTTGTGTCCCAACTCGTGAGCGAAGGTCCCGCCGGCACTTTGGTTGGAGGCATCGAAACACGTGCCTGGCTCAATCGATTGCCCCCCATCTTCAAAGATGCGCGCGAAGTGAAAATACCCACTTCGTGAGTCTGATCCCCACTCACACTTGTTTTTCGTGTTCTCGGCCTGACGTGTCGCGCCCCCCCAGGCCCCATAGCGCGTGTGAGATGAGCTGCTCAAGCCAATGTCCACATGGGTATGCACCAAGTGCTCGTGGTCTGCTGGCATGCTGTAGTCAGGGTCGTAGTAGATCGAGCCAACACTCCACGCCCAGGTCGATTTGAACCGGTAGCGATCGGGATCGCCAGGCGCAAGTCCACACACATTCAAGGGATTGTTGATATCACACGCCAACCAGTCCGCCTCGACAAACACATCCGGCTGCTTTGCGTCTGCCCCGTAGTACGGCAAGCGCAGCAGCCCGTCCGCCGTGTCCACCCCCATCGTCTCCGCCATATCCCCAAGCCCGTCTTCGTCGGTGTCAACCGAGTAGGGATCGGTCGTGAGCGCAGCCTCCAGGGCGTTGCTCGCTCCATCGCCATCGCTGTCGTTGTAGTGAATATCCTCGTCCCACATGAACGTGGCTGACCCTTCAGTATACCAGCGCACCCCGACGAGGACCTTGCAATAAGAGGTACATGCGGCGGGGGTGTGTATCCAGGACATCAAACCAACACCGTCATCATCGTCATACGCACTGGCGTGGGCCGGAGCTCCCGAGAGGGCGAGGATAACCGTATTGTCCGACCCGCCCTGTTCTTCCACGGTAAAAAAATGGGAGCTTTGCGGATAGGTATATGGGGGGCCGTAGTCCAACACGGTCCCCGCCTTGACAGCAATCTGGTAGGATATTGTCGGCCCGACGGTCGGATCGATCTCGAAGGTTGCTAAGCCCTCAGCGGCATTGCTGTATGCACGCACAATAATCCAAACCTGACGGGTGGTACCCGCGGATGGGATGGTCACTGAGGGCGACAGCTCCGAAAAGTCGTCATTCCCAGCCAGGAAGTCGCCCGAGGGCCTGTACTGCACATGAAGAACGGGATCCGCGTTTCCGACGGCAGTGGCCCGGATCGTATAGCCGACGTTGGCACTCAGCGTGGCGGTCGTGTTGAACATGTAGCGCACGTTCTGTCCCTGTAAGCGCCCGCCCGTTCCAGCCATGGCACTCGCGCTCAACAAGACGGCGCCAAGACCCAGCAGAAAGGCCACGAACACTTTACTGAAGTGGTTCATCGTTGCCTCCCAGCATGGTTTCTTTCAGGTCAGCGACGCTCTGCGCGCGTTCGGCGTCGGGCAGCCCTTCGAGCTCCCGTTGGCGCGCGGCCACGGTGGCCAAATACTCCTGCTGTTTCTGGACGACCTGCGCCGGGACCTTGCGAGTGGCGAGCTCCTCGATGAGCGCGGCCATCGCCTTGGCTTCCTCAGGCGACTCGGCCCGCTCGCGCTCTTTGGCCTGCTTGCTCGCCTCCAACTCCGCCCAGTCCGCCCGCTGCGGCTTGTCGTTGGGGCACATGTCGGGGAAGTAGTGTCGCTGCGGAGCTGGCAAATCAGCGCCATCGATCGGTGGCAGCTCGAACGGTGTGCGACTCTCATCGACCGGTCGGGCAGCTGCCACCTCGCCGGACACCCCCACCAATTGCGACTCGACCGTCGTTGTGTCAAAGCCCGCGTCCTCGGTCAAAGCCTGCTCTTGGACGCCGTACGTCGCGGATTTGCCTTCCTCAGTCTCGACGCAGCCAACACCGTTGACCGCAGCAAGCCCGAAGAGCAGGCAGATCAGCCCCCCCCGGTTCTCCACCGCATGATTCCTCCTGTTTGTGTTGTTCGAACCCGTGCGCCTGACCTCACAGGGTCAGGCGACCCACTCGACTCGAGTGAGTGTCAATTGGTGGCCGAGACTACACGGAGATGATCGGATTTTCAAGATATTCGACAGAAAATATTGGTCGCGCCGATCTTTGGACAGCTTTAGTCCAAAAATCGAACCATGAAACGGGCGCATTTCCCGTTGGCATCGGCGTTGGCGACGCAGCAGGAGTTTCGTGGTCACCACGCTTGGCGGCATCGCGCATGGCGTCCCGTCCGACAAGAAACAAGGCCTCGCCTCATCAAAGCTCCCGACGCAGGAAGCGCGCCTTGATGAGGTCCGCCACCCGAAAGGAGTTCGCCAAAATGGTCGCCGTCGCCGGCACGCCGCCCGAGGTCGGCATGAAGCTGCCGTCGGTGACGTAGAGGTTGGGGACCTCGTGGCTCTGACAGCTGGGGTCGAGGACCGAGGTGGCCGGATCGTGTCCAAAACGGCACGTGCCGTGCTGCAGGTGGTAGGTCGTGCCGGCCCTCGCCGTGGCGTAGATGTCCAGCGCCGCGGGCTCGATGGCCCGCAGCACCTCTAGGCCACGGTCGACCATCTTGCTGCTGTTGCGGTCGCTGGCGGCGTGGTGGGCCAGGTTGATGCGAGCCACGGGATGCCCCCAGCGGTCGCGGGTCTGGCTGTCGAGGTCGACGAAGCAGCCCGGCGTCGGCAGAAACTCGCCGAAGACCTCGAACTCGAGCCACAGCTCGTCGTGGAAGTAGCTCTTCAGCCGCGTCTTGAGGGCCTCGCCCCAGAGGCTGAAGTTCGAGCGCTCGACCAGGCGCAGAGCGCCGTAGATGGGGTTGGGGTGGCTGAGGATGAAGTTGTAAGTGCCGCCTTTGGGGAAGCCCAGCTCGGGGTTCCAGTAGTCGTCTTGGATGGAGCGCTGCAGGAAGGGCAGCTCCATGCCGCTGTGGCCCACCTTCATCATCACGGCGTCGCGGCTGAAGACTCCGGTGCCTTTACCCAACGTCGAGAAGGTCAGGTTGCGTCCCACCAGGCCGCTGCCGTTCCCCAGGCCGTCTGGAAAGGTGTTGCTCTGGGAGAGCAACAAAAGTCGGGCGCTCTCGATGGCCGAGGCGGCGAGCACGATGGCGCGCCCATTGAGGCGCTGCAGGCGGCCGTCGGCATCGAGGTACTCGACGAAGCGGGCGCGACCGCGGTCGTCGGTGCCGATGCGGTTGACCATGCACTTCGCGCGGATTTCGCAGTGTCCCGTGCGCTCGGCCCGCGGCAGCAGGGTCGCCAGCGTCGAGGACTTCGAGTGGTTTTCGCAGCCGTAGTCGCCGCAGAAGCCGCAGAGGTTGCACGGTGGGCGCGAGCCCACGTTGGTGGAGGCGATGGCGCGCGGACTTGGGAACGAGTGCAGGCCAAGGGATTTGGCGGCCTCGTCCACCAGCTTGGCGGCGGGATGGGCGCGCAACGCCGGAAGCGGAAAGGGCTTGAGTCGGTGCTCGTAGGGGTTGATGCCGTCTTGCCCCGAGACGCCGATGCGCGACTCCATCACGTCGTAGTAAGGCAGGAGCTCCTCGAGCGTGATCGGCCAGTCGGCGACCGTGGAACCTGCGATGCCGCCAGTGAGCGTGGCGAGGCTGAGGTCTTCGGGCTTCATGCGGTAGAAGAAGCCGGACATGTGCACCGTGGCGCCGCCGACGCACTGGCTCGTCCAGCCGTCGCGGGTCGGCGTCGCGCGCTGCTTGGGATTGTCGCGAAGGGTGTGAGGGTCGTCCTCGACCCAGGGCACCCAGAAGTCACGGCGGACGATGCTGACCTCGTCATGGACGAAGTCGGACAGAGTGTAGTAGGGGCCTTTTTCCAAGACCACGACGCTGGCGCCGGCCTCCGCGAGGGTCAGCGCTACGGGCGCGCCGCCCGCTCCTGAGCCAATCACGATGACATCGACTTCGTCTGTCTTGGACACGCTCAGACCTCAGTAGGGGAGTCCCGCTTCGCTGCGGCTGGAGATGGACGAAGGAGCCCAGTGGCAGGCGTGGCGGCCGATGAGCTCAAAACCCTTCCCGTCGCGGTTCCCGCCGTACTTGGGGTCGCTAAAAAGCCCTTCGAGCGTGAACTGCACGAGGTACTGGAAAAACCCACGCCCCGTGAAGTTGGGGACCTTCAGCTCGCCGCGCTCGAACTGCTCTAGGATCTTGTCCTGTTGCTCGCCGGAGAGCGCGGCAAAGGCGGCCTGGTGGGTCTCGCGAGCGAGGCGCTCGAGGTGGCTGGCGCCCCGCTTGAAGCCGCGGGCGACGGCGCCGGAGAAGGGGCGCACTTTGAGCCAGGTGTCGATGTACTCCGGCACGCCGAGCTCCACAGCCCCAGGAAAGATGCGCTCGACGGCGGCCGCCAAGGTCTGGCGCTCCGTCGCCGCAAAGGGCGAAGACGGTGTCGCGAACGAGCCTGACGAGCCCGCTCCCCACCAGCCCACCAAGCCGGCGCCTGCGGCGATGCTGACTGTTCCTGCGAGCCAAGCTCTTCGGCTGATCATCGCCCCTCCCATCCTGCGTTTGTGTGGCACGCCCCGCAGCCGCTGCGGTGTTCATTGATGCTTGGGCACGGTTTCCCGGGTTGGAAAGCCTTGTCGGCGTGACAGCGGTCGCAGCGCAGGAGCTCTCTCTTCGAGAGGATGTAGGAGCAACGATGCGCCGGGGTCGGCGCGGCCTGGCTCGGCGTGTTGGCGTGACAGCTGCTGCACGGCGCCTCGAGGTCGCGTGGGTCTGCCCGCTCGGACTCGAAAGACAACCCTGGCGCCAGCGACAGCGAATAGACATAGAGCTCGACCGCCTGCAGCTCGGCCTCGTGCCCCTGGAACGTCGGCGCGAACGCGGGCATCTCGCCGTCGGACAGAAAGCGCCGCGGGTCGAGGATGTGCGCCTCGAGCTCAGGGATGCCAGTCCAGCGCCGGCCTCTCAGGCTCGGCCCCGAGACGGCGGCGCCGCGCTCGGCCGGCGTGTGGCAGAGCGCGCAGCCGAGCTCCAAGAAGAGCAGCGCGCCGTTGGCCAGCCGCTCAGTGCCCTCCACCGAGCCCGGGAGATGACAGCGCGCACAGCTCGCTTCGGTCCAGGGCGCCGCCAACAGCACGTTCGGCGAGCCAGTCTCGTCCTGGCTGTGCGCGGCTTGGCTCTGCAGAGCTCGCCCGATTCCGCCGTGGCAGGCCGAGCAGCCGACGTCGGCGAGCAGGTGGGCGCCGAGATAGACGTGCTCCTCGACGCTGGACACCCGCTCCACGTCTTCGTGACAGGTGGAACAGCGCTCGACATCGCCCAGTCCGTCCGGGCGCTCGACGTACTGGCCCGTCGCCGAGCGCAGCCGCCACTCCTCCGTAAACTCGGCGAAGGCGACGTGGGTCAACACACTGATGAGGCCCAGCCCGGCCACCCACCAGACCCCGACGAGCCAGTCCAGACCTTTGCTTTGGGAGTTACGGGACATTGGCGCCCACCTCCCACGGCAACGTGAAGACCCAGTCCGGGCCACGACACAGCCCAACGAGCGTGAAGCCCAGCAACGAGACGGCCAACACGACCAACGCCGCCTGCACTGCCGCCCGCGCCGACCCAGTGAGCGCCCCCATGGCCAAGAACAGGACCACGCCCAAAACCAGCATCCACGCGCCTGGGTCGAGCGTCCGCTCGCCGGACAGCTCGAGCCAGACCCCCACCGCGAAGACGACGCCGGCGAGCACCGCGGCGGCGGCCGTGCTCATCGCTGCGGACGGCGAGCCGAAGAGACGCCCCACATCGCGCCGGTCTCGATCGAGGAAAGGGATGGCGGCGAGGAACGAGACGCAGACCGCGGGGACCAGCACGCCGCCGACAAACGCCGAGTAGGACACCAGCTCCTGGGCGCCGACGAAGAACCACGGCGCCTTCTCTGGATTGTCGGGCTTGTGCAGATCGGCGAGCGCCCCCAGCGACGCCGGCCAGAGGTCCGCGACCAGGCTGACCGCGGCCAGCAGCGTCAACACCCAGGCGACCTCACGGCGATGGAGGTGCGCAGCGTCCAGCTTGACGCCGACCTCGACGTCCGACGACGAGGCCAAACCACCGTCGCGGCGCACTCTCCAGAGGTGCCAGACCAGGAAAACCGTGGCCAGGAGCGGGAAGAAGAAGACATGGAAC
>PFUG01000264.1 GCA_002789955.1 Deltaproteobacteria bacterium CG_4_9_14_3_um_filter_63_12
CCTTTGTTGCCATGACATTTTGGTGACGAATGGGGCGTACACTCCTGGGCTTTAACCGGTCACTCCGCCACGCAGTGGTCTGGCCGGCAAAAAATCCGTGAGCCCAGGACTCCAAATGACCAGTGAAAGCGCGACACTGCCCAGAAAGACGGACAACCTGCCCAGCGGCGAGCAGCTCTTCAGGACGATCCCGATCCACAAGGAGGAGCTCTTCTCGAGTCTCTCGCACGGTTTGGCGGCCGCGACCGGGGCCATCGGCACAATCTGGCTGGCGTTGCACGCGGCCAGCGGTCCGCTGCTCTTTGTGGGGCTGGTCTACTGTTTCTCGATGATGTTCATGTTCACCGCGTCGGCGACCTACCACGCCCTGCGTTTCACCTCCCGCGGACAGTCGCTCTGGCGGCGCATCGACCACCTCGCTATTTTCTTCATGATCGCGGGCAGCTACACGCCCATTTGCTTCGTGCACCTCAATGGGGCTTGGCGCTGGAGCGTGCTCGGCGTGCAGTGGGGCTTGGTGGCTCTTGGGCTCCTCTTCAAGCTCTACTTCCTGCACACCCCGCGCTGGGTGACCGCGGCGATCTACGTCGTTATGGGCTGGATCGCGCTCATCCCCATCAACCATTTGGCCGCCAGCATGCCGAGCCAAGCGCTCTGGTTGCTCTTCTTGGGCGGCGTCTCCTACACGGTCGGAGCGTTGATCTATGCGGTGAAGCGGCCCAACCCGTTCCCAGGAGTGTTCGGCTTCCACGAGATCTTTCACGTCTTTGTGGTGGCTGGCGCGGCGTTTCACTATGCGCTGGTGGTGGGCGTCGTGACCTAGTTGGGAGAGGGCTTCTCGTTAGTCTCGAGAGATCTTCGGGGTCCCCCAGTCCCTACCGCAGCACACGCTGCCGCCCAATGACCCGCGCGTTGCCATCACCATCGACCGCCCTCACCTCGAGGAGGTGAGCACAGTCCGACGCCGCGGAGAGGTCGATGGTGCCTGTGTAACCGACGTTCGGGCAGCCCGCGTAGCCAGGCCACACCGCACAGACATCGGGCCGGCTGCCGCCATAGGACAGCGTCGTTGGGGCTCCTCCGTCGACGGTCACCTCGACCCGGTCGACGCCCTTGTTGTCCAGAGCCCAACCCCGCACCGTGACGGTGCCCGACACCGCTTCGTCGGCGACGGGGCCGTCGATGACGCCAAACGGCGGTAGGTGTTGGTCCAGCCAAGTCGCCTCGCTCGCCACGGTCGCTCGACTCCCAAGAATCAAATAGGAGCGGGCTCGAATGGTCCCGTTGGCGGCGATGGCAAACGGGAACACCGGCCGGAAGTTGTTGAAGGGCAGGGAACGCAGCTGCCAACCTTGCCACTCGGTGAGCCGATTCTCGGTGGCCAAGCCGACCCCATAGTCGAGATTGCTGTTCTGCATGGCGACCCAGCCGCCTGGGCTCGAAAAGGCCTTGTAGAAGAAGCCGTCGTTGGCGGGGGTGTCGATGGCGATCTCGACGCCGTTGGAGTCGAAGAGCCGCCACAGGTCTGGCCCATTGTTGCCGTTGGCGGTGTAGACCGTGGGAAACTCTTGCGCCGTGCGCCCGTGCGCCAGCGACGAGAGGTTCTGCACGGTGTAATCGAGCTCGACCACGTGCTCGCGCACGAAACGCAGGCGTTGGAAGACCCGCACATCGCCAGGTCGGCTGCGCAGTTGCGCGTCGTTGCAGGCGACATCGCTGCAGTCCGAGCGGTCCCAGTTCGGGTTCCAGAACAGAGGCAGCACCTGGGCCGTCATCGCCCCATCGGCAAAATCTACCGACTCCACGCCCGAGCCGACGTTGCAGCGATTGCCGCCCTGCACGGGGTTCCAGCCCAGGTACGTGATGGAGAACG
The DNA here is from genome assembly GCA_002789955.1 of Deltaproteobacteria bacterium CG_4_9_14_3_um_filter_63_12. Lineage (GTDB taxonomy): Bacteria > Myxococcota_A > Bradymonadia > UBA4248 > UM-FILTER-63-12 > UM-FILTER-63-12. Next base: position 1,874 of record PFUG01000264.1, read on the forward strand.
GGCAGGTCGTGGGGCTCGTCGCACAGGACGCATCGTGGGCGCAGTCCTGCATGGCCCGGTCGGGGTCGTAGAACGCCACCTGCACCTCGCGCCCCGTGTCGTTGGCGTCGATGACATTGGTGTTGTTGGGGCCCGGCGTTCCGTTGTCGATGCCGAAGAAGACGATCGTCCCGCCCCAGTCCCGGCGCGTGCCCACCTTGAACTGCCCAGAGCCGTTGTACTGATAGTCGTCGGTGAAGCCTTGGACGGTCAGGGTCTCGTGATTTCCTGGGGCCGCTTCGCCGGGCAACGGCGAGTCGGGGACGAGCTCGGGCGCTGCCACGAAGGGGCAGGTCCCGCAGGCCGAGTCGCCGACGCACTCGGAGTCGAGGCAGTCAGTGTCGCCATCGCCGTCGTCGTCGATGTGGTTGTCGCAGAGCTCGGAGCGGCAGGTCGCAGCGCCTTGGCAGTCGTCGTCGAGGCAGTCGACAAGCGTATCTCCGTCGTCGTCGACGCCGTTGGTGCAGTTCTCCGGTGTACACGACGGCGCATTGGCGCAGTCGCTGTCGAGGCAGTCGGCCTGCCCGTCGCCGTCGTTGTCGGCTTGGTCGTCACAGCACGATTCGCTGCCGCCACAGACGCCGGCGCCGCAATGGTCGCCGGTCGTGCAGGTGTCGAAGTCGTCGCACGAGGTGCTGTCCGGCTCGGCGACGAGCGCGCAGGTCCCGGTCAAAGGAGCGCAGGTGTTGGTCGAGCAGAGAGTGTCGTTCAGGTCGTCGCAGACGACAACGCTGTTGAGGGCTTGCACGCAGGAAGAGTTTTGGCAAATCAGCGTGCCGTTGCACAGGTTGCCGTCCTCGAACTGCGCGCAGTCGGCGGTCTCGGCGCAGGTGCAGGCGTTGGTTCCGCCCGTGCAGACGCCGCCGGCGCAGGTGTCGTCGGCCGTACAAGGGTTGCCGTCGTCGCAGGGGCCGGTGGTGTTGGTGTGGAGGCAGCCGGACACGCCGCAGCGGTCCTCGGTGCAGGGGTTTGCGTCGTCGCAGTCGGCCGCGACGCTGCAGGGAGCCAACGTCGTGTCGACGACGTCGGTCGCAGCGGGCTGCTCGGAGGCGCAGGCGGCGAGGAGACAGGCGACGAGCAGTGCGAGGGGGATTGGTTTGAAGAGCCCGTTCGGCATGGCGATCCTGGGTCGAGGAGGACCATAACCTGGCGGGTGCGGAGGTGTTTGACAAGCCCGACAGCCGGAGGCTTCGGCTTCGGGGTCGGGTCGCGTATTATGATATTTCGGCTGTATCAATATCACAATACGCGACCCGACCCCGGCGCCCGGCGCTCGGCGCTCGACCACAGCTCGGCAGAACCCGTTTTGCTAGAACGCCATCTCCGCCCAATCCACCCCCCCGCGCCCATCCACGATCACGCACCACACCGTCGGATGCTCCCCCGTCGGCGTGATCCTATTCTGCATGGCCTCGTCCGGTTCGAGGTAGTCGGTCTGGTAAGCCGAGCGCTCGCGCTTCAACGTCGCGTCCCTCGCATACCAGGCGATCTCGGTAAACTCCTCTTTGGGCGTCGCCTTGGGGTTCGAGTGCGTGGTCTCGATGAACGCCGCGTCGATGTCGCAGCGCACCAGCTTGGCCTCCGACGAGACCGACTCGCCGCCTTCGAAGTCCAGCGAGGCGATGCGCGGATTGTGGTTGAGCTGGATGGGTGGACCCGGCTTGGTGATGGGCGGCAGCAAGGTCAGCGACTTGGTCGCGATGCGCTCTTCGCCCGCAGAGGACCGAGCGACGAGGCGGACCTCCATGTCGACGCCCGGCGAACAGTTCGAGAGCGTGATCCCCTCGGGCAAGAGGTCGCTCAGCTCGACGCTCTGGCTGCAGACGGACTGCACGTACCCCGCGAGGGCGTCTGAGTACACGAAGGCAAAGGTGTCGCCCGAGCCGCTCAGCTCGGCCTTGAGCGAGGCGGGGGTGCCGTCGGGGTAGTCGCAGGCGAAGTCCTCGCTGCTGCCACGGGTGAAGGGGCAGACCTCCCAGCTCAGCGAGATGTCGGCGCCCGCGACGTCGACGACCAGCGCGTCGAGCTCAGTGCGCTGGCCGACGGCGAGCATGGGGGAGTTGGCGCGAATGGCCAGGATCCGCAGGTTCTTGACCTCGCCGGGAGAGCTCAGGTCTTCGGTGCAGCCGAAGAGTAAGGACAGACAAGAAAGCAGCAAAACTAGAGAAAGTGCGCGGGTCATTAGAACTCCCCCTTGATGCCGAGGGTGGGCAAGATCGGCAAGCCCTCGACGTAGGCTTTCTCGGTCGAATCGTAGTTGTACTGAATGGCTTCGGGGTTGCCGTGGTAGTAGACGCCTTGCACATCGAGGTAGGCGCCCAGCTTCCACCAGTCGAAGATCCAGGTCTTGTCGATGCGGGCGTCGAGTTGGTGGAAGGCCGGCATGCGGGCCGAGTTCACGTCGCCGATGATGGCGGAGTAGCGGTTGCTGTCGACGTCGAAGACCGAGCCGGTCTCGGGCGTGTAGGGGTTGCCGCTGACGTAGCGGAAACGCAGGCCGACTTGCCAGCCGTCGGGCAGCTTGTAGCTGCCGATGAGCGTCAGGATGTGGGTCTGGTCGTAGTCGAAGAGGTGCCAGGTGCCGTCGGCGTCGCGGCGTTCGGCTTGGCTCAGGGTGTAGGAGACCCAGCCGAAGAAGTTGTTGCCCAGGGCGTGCTTCAGCAGCACCTCGAGCCCTTCGACCCGGCCTTGGCCTTGGTTATTGAGCTTCTCGTTGACGGCCTCGCCGTCGCGCACGATGACCTCGGTGGAGTCGACGACCAAGTTGTTCATGTCCTTGTAGAAGCCGGTGAGTTCGACGGTGAGCGGGTCGTAGAAGGGCATCTGCACGCCGACGCCGAGGCCGTAGTGATAGGCGTGTTGGTAGCCCAGGTCGGGGTTTCCGAAGAGGTCGCTCATCTCTTGCTGCGTGGGGGCTTGGCTGAAGCGGCCCAAACCACCCTTGAGCTCGACGAAGTCACCCACTTCGTAGAAGAGGGAGGTCCGCCAGTCGCCGGAGTAGGTGCCGACTCTCTCGTCGTAGTCGACGCGACCGCCGAGCAAGACGGTGAGCGGCTCGGCGGGCTTGAGCTCGGCCTCCACGAAGATGGCCGGAGCCAGGTAGACGTCGCTGACGTCGAGGGTGGTCAGCTCGAGCTGCTCGAGCCTGCCCGAGTCGGGACCATGTCCTTCGCCGCCGCCGTCGCCACTGCCCGGACCGTCTCCGTCTTCGCCGGGGCCGCCGCCGAAGAAGCCCGGAACTTGTCCAGAGACCGTGAAGTCGTCGATGAACACGTCCGCTCCGGCGCGCACCGTCAGGGCCTTGGTCGCTTCGTATTGAATCTCGTCTCGCAGCGTGTGTTGGAGGGAGTCGAGGTTGACGGTAATGGGGCCGGCCTGGATCCAAGTGCCGGTGGTCCCGAAGTTGTAGATCAGGCTGTTCTCGAAGCGGTCGGCTTGGTAGTCGTAGGAGAGCTGGACGCGGTGAAAGGCGGTGCCGTAGGAGAAGGGATCCCGGTCGCCGTTGGGGGCGTCGTTGAGGAACTCGAGCGCGTCGTCGGAGCCGTAGGAGAAGAGCTCCAGCTCGTGTTTTGGTGCGGGTTTCCAGTTCAAACGGCCCTGGTAGTCGTAGTAGCGCGGGGCGACCAGCAGGTCGATCTCGGCGTCATCGGGGATGACGGCGAGCAGGACGGCGTCGAGGTAGCTGCGCCGAACGCTGACCTCGAAGGAGAGCTCATCGGTGATGGGGCCTTCTAGGAACAAGGAGGTGTCGGTGATGTCGATGTCGGCATAGCCCTTGAGGCGGTCGGAGGCCGGCGCGCGGGTCTTGACGTCGAGAATGCCGCCCATGGCGCGGCCGTAGCGGGCCGAGAAGTTGCCCGGATAGAAGTCGATGCTGGAGAGGATGTCGGAGTTGACGACGCTGGTCAGGGCGAGGAAGTGGTAGAGCTGCGGGATGGGGGCGCCGTCGAGCTGCACGACGGTGTCGGCGGGGTCGGAGCCGCGCACGATGATCTGGCCCAAGTTGAACATGGGGCGCGCCACGCCGGGCAGGTTCTGGATGACCTTGAGGGCGTCGCCCTGGTTGCCAGGGATGCGCTGGATCTCCGCGACCTCCAACGTGCGCTTGTTGACCTCTTTGCGCAGCTTGCGCTCGCGGGTCTCGTAGATGTAGGCGCTCTCGCCGTACTCGTCGTAGTAGGTGCGCTCGATGTAGTAGGTCACCTCGAGCAGCCCATCGGCCTCGACGGTTTCTTGCGACTCGTAGCGCCCGTAGTCTGGCTCCTCTATGAGGATGTTCCACTCGCCGGGGTCGAGGCCGCGGAACTCGAACTTGCCGTAGGAATCGGTGTAGGCCTCTTCGGTCCGCGCGCCCTTGGAGACCGCGAGCCAGACTCCAGCCAAGGCGATGCGTGTGCCGCGCTCCAAGACCTCGCCGCGCATGCTGATGGGGGGTAGGGGAGGGGGCTCGACCTCGACAGGGGGCTCCTCGACGGGAGGCACGTCGCCGCCGGACGCGTCGGCGGGGACCTCTTCGGCGGGCGGGACGAACTCGTAGAGGAACTCGATGCGGGAAGGGATGGCGACGCCGTCGCTGGTGGCCGGCTCGAAGACGAACTTCCACATGGCCTCGGTGGCCAGCTCGTCGAAGCCGTAGCCGGGGTGGGTCGCGGCGTCGAGCACCTCGACGCCGATGACCTGGCCCGAGGCGTCGATGGTGAGCTGGGCGCGGACCTGGTCGGCGAGCTGTTCGGCGTTGGCGGCGTCGGGGTATTTATGCTCCCAGCTCACGAGCTTGGGGGCGACGAGGCCCATCTGTGGGGCGGGTTTCTCCGCGCCGCCGGGCGTCTGCGTGAAAGCGGGTGCAGAGAGGTTGAGCCAGGCCGCAGCGAGCAAACAGAAGACGAGCGAGCGGGTGGTGGGGCGGTGGCGTAGATGCACGGGACCTGCTGGGAACGAGGAGGGAGAGAGACACCCACGCGTGTTTACTTCACGGGCACGGCCGCGAGAAGGGAGCCATCGGGTCTGCTCTAGCTCATCGGGCTTAGGCGGTCTGTCGAGAATTTGTATCAGCTCTCTTCGGCGGGAGGCAGGGCTGGCGGTCTCGACGGTGATGACGCCGTGGCCCAGCCCCAGGTGGAACCTGGGGCCTGGAGAGCCAGGGGTTGAAACCCCTGGCTGCCCCAGGTGGAACCTGGGGCGACTCGCGACTGCACTTGGCTCGCTGATGGGCTTCGTGGTGCGGCAGCAATTCGTTCATGCGTGCCGGCGGGCCGCCGGCGCTCCCATCGCTGCTCTCGGCGTCAGCGGCTTTGGGAGGGTATTCAGCGTCCGCCTTCGTGGTGCGGCAGCAATTCGTTCATGCGTGCCGGCGGGCCGCCGGCGCTCCCATTGCTGCTCTCGGCGTCAGCGGCTTTGGGAGGGTATTCAGCGTTCGTTCAGGTTCACCCCCACCGCCGAGGATCGACACAGGCAACCAACGGCCGCACCACCGACCCTCGGCATCGGCCCCTCGGGGGCCGAACAAT
>PFUG01000100.1 GCA_002789955.1 Deltaproteobacteria bacterium CG_4_9_14_3_um_filter_63_12
TGGGGGGCGCTCCTTGCAGTCAATAAACATGGAGAGTCATGACGGTTTACACTAGCTATACTGCGGTCGAACTCTCGTGGATCGGCTTGTCCTCTGGTCCCATGACCGAGCGCAAACGACCCCTCGCCCCCGTGGCGAGTATAGTGGCACGTCGCGGACACGCCACTGACGCCACACAAGAGGTTGGTCTACATGTCGCTGCCGTCGTCGCACCGACGCCCATCGGTTCGAACAGTGACGTGTCACTGACTTGGCCCAAAAGACTGGACTTGAGCCGAACTTGCCAGTAGCAATGCCCTGCCGCCGACCAGTGCTTGAGCGGCGCCCCCGCGACACGAGGCCTTCAGAGACAAATCATGAGCAACATCCTCATCGGAACCTGTGATTACCCGCATGACCGCGCTCGCTACTTGAGTGAGTTCCTGACCGTGGAACATCACATCGGTGGCCTCCACCCGCCGGGAGACAAGATGTTGAAGGGTTGGGCCGCCGAGACCTCGGAGGACTTCCGCCATATCTGGGTCGCTTCCAAAGACTTCATCGACGAGCCGCGAAGGGGCAGCGAGAGAGTCGGGCAGGCGCTGGGGCATTTCGTAGACAGTCAACAAAACCGGTCGCTTTGGGGTGAGGTCAAGGCCCGCGCCGCCATGCTCGGAGCCAAGACCATCCTGCTCGACACCCCTTCAGCGTTCACGCCTTCGCCGGCAAACAAAGAGAGATTGACTCGATTCGCGCTCGATTGGGCGAAGCTCCCCGAGGGCGTCAACCTCGCCTGGTTTGCGGCTGGCTTCTGGGAACGGGAAGAGTGCGCCGAGCTCTGTGAGCAGCTGGGCATCACTCTGGCACTCGACCCCCTGGTCGACCCTTCCGAAGCCTTGCCTGAGCACGAGAAGATCTACTTCAGGCTGCTCGGCGCTCATGGGCTCCGCGACCACTACAGCGACGATGCACTCGAGATGCTCATCGACCTCTGCGAGGACTTCGAAGAGGCCGTTGTGATCTTCAAGACCGAAAAACCGATCAAGGACGCGTTGAGAATGAAAGCCCTGTTGGAGGGCACCGCGGACTGAACTTTTTCTCGGTTTGTCGTTCTATCGCGAAGATTTTGGGCCCTTGTCGGGGTTCATTGAGGTGTGTCGACACGCTCGGGGCTTTTCGAGTCGACCTTGTCTGTGCGGGCCCGCGTGGCGACGTGTTTCTAGGCTCTCGACGCTGGCAGGGAGAGCAACGTACATTGACCTCGTCGAGCCAGGCTCGGTATAGTGCCCAGACAGACGCCTTCGAAGGTCGACATGCGAGCCACGGCCTCACTTTTTGAATCTACGGTCGAGCGCACACTCAGCGAGGCCAAGCCTACGTCGGAGCGATCAGTGGCACGCCGTCGGGTTCGACAGCGATTGCGCAGCTCGGGGCTCGGGGCCCTATTGGCGGCGATCGTGCTGCTGTTTGGGGGCCCGGTCTTGGCTGGGGATGCCAATCCGCCCGAGCGGACCGATGCCGAGTCTGCCCGCGGTGACGGACCCTCCGCGTCCCATATGGCTTCTGCTCCGAACAGCCAGAGCTTATTGCGGGTTGCGGTTCCTCTCGCGCTGCTCCTTGGGGTGTTCGGCCTCACCCTCGTGCTCCACCTGAGGCGGAAACATCGAGAGGCTCTTACCCCCCCGAGGCCACAGGGGGTGAGCATCAAACCGAAAGGCGGCATCGAGTTCCGAGGTTCCGGCCTGCGCGATTCCCAAGCCACACTCGCCGCGGCCGCATCGATGGCGGAGATCGGGCTCATCGAGCCGGCCACGCCTCCGCCCCCACCCCATGTGCTCAGTGAATCCAAACGAGCGGAGTGCCCCAGCTGTGGGCGTGAGTTCGACTCTATGCTCGCAATGTGTCCCTTTGACAGTGAGAAGCTCGTCCCCAAGGTCGCTGCCAGCCCGGCCCCAGCCCTCACCGATGTTCTGGACACCTCGGTGTCCTATCGATCTTGTCCAGAATGCGGTGAGAGCTTCGATGTCGGGGCCAACTTCTGTCCCTACGACCGCACACCCCTCGAAGCGGAAGATTGCAAGCGCGAAGAAGGACAGCATGAGCTACTTTGTCCTGAGTGCGGCGAGATTTTCGACGATTCGAGCCTTTACTGCCCAACCGATGGTGCGTCGCTCGTCCGAGCGAGTGAGGAACACAGCCACAGAATGAGTGTCGCTCCGATTCTTATCTGCACTCGTTGTGGCGTTGAATATCCTCTCGGTGAAAAGAAGTGTGAGGGCTGCAACGGCGAGTTGACGTTCTTGCACGGGAGACAAACCAGTGGTCGCCTCCTCCGAGGCGGGGCGATCTCGCAGGTTTGCCCTGATTGCAGCGAACGCTATGGCGAGGAACTGATGTTCTGCGCCAAAGACGGCCAAGTGCTCGTCTCGCTCAACTGACCGCTCAGTCCGGCTTGATCAGATCAAGCCACCGGCGGTGCATGTCGGCATCTTGGCGGCGTCCCTGCCTCTTCGCGATGTCCGCCAGCCTCTCGTGGCATTGGGCCACGATGTCGAAGTCCCCTAAGGCCTCGAAGCAGCGCCTCGCTTTGTTGAGCAGCTTTTCGGCTTGAAAGAGCTCATCCTGTTCCCAGGTCAGCTCAGCGAGCAGAATGAGCGCCTCGCCCTCCACCGCCATCTCCCCTATTTCCCGAGCGATCGCGAGGGATTCGGCGAGGTGATTTCGGGCTGTTTTCTTGGCGTCTTGCTTGAGAAGCTGGCGCCCACTGGCCAGCAGAGACCGCGCGAGCAGTGGGTTGTCCTTGAGCTCCCTCGAGAGCTCGATCGCGTTCGTGAGATGCTCTTCGGTCGCACTACAGCAAATCAAGGTCTCTACCAGACAACGGTCTCGCTCTGGGCTTTGCGGCAAGCCCTCGAGCTGCGTTCGAGCCTCGAGCATCGCGGCTTGCGCCTCGTCGCTATTCCCCTTCACACGAAGGATTCGACTGGCGTTCAACGGCACCTTTGCCAGCCAAATCGGGTCACCGATTCGGCTTGCAGCGTGCTCTAGCCAGGCCTTTCGCTCATCGGCAGTCTCGAGGTTGCCGTGACGCAAGGCGATCTGCAGCTCGATCTCCCAGACCGTCGCCACCCGCGGATCCCACGGCCCCGAGACCCCGTCTTGCAGGGCAATGGCCTGCTGTGCGGACTCTAGGAAGCCTTGTGCGTCGACGTCCTGGCCGTACGACATCGCCACTCGAGCGGCGGTGAGGAAGGCGTCGTACGCTTCGTCGTAGGTGCGACCAGCCAAGAGATGCTGGGCGATTTCTAGGTATACACCGGGCCTGCGAAGCGCGAACTTCTTCTTTGCGCGGGCCGCCGCTCGGTGCAAGTCCGACATGCGATCGGGGGATGTCGTCCCCAAAATACCGTCACGGATCAAGCCACTGGTGAACTCGAAATGTCCCTCACTCGTGGTCTTCACGATGCCATCGCTCAGCACCCGCTCGATGAAAGACTCGACGTCGATGGTCGACGTTCGCTTGGGCAATCGAGGGAGAGCGTCTTTCAAGAGCCCCAGAGTGAAGGTTCGTCCGATGACCGCAGCCAGCTCGGCGATGGGCCTCCAAAGCGCGGGCTCCATACCTACAAAGGCCACCTCGAGCTGGCCGAGCAGGACCTTGTGCACCTCCTCTGGGACCGGCAGCGTGCTGAGCTCCGTGGTCGGCGCAAACCCGTCAGGCGTCGACTGGAGCAGTCCCGCGGCGTGCCATTGCCGCGCCAGCGCCACCGCCAGGAGCGGCAAACCGTTGGAGAGTCGGGCGACGTGAGCGGCAAGATCAGGGGACAACCCCAACCCATCGCGGGTCAATGCGAGCGCCTCTACGGAGCTCAGAGAGGGCAGGTGAACGCCCTTCCTGAGCCAAGCGTTGTCGAGGTTTCCGATGGCCAGCTCGAGATCGCTCGGGACATCGATCTCCGCCCGATCGACGATGACGACGAAGATTGCGGCTGGGTCCGTTCTCTGGCGAGCACAGATCGCTCGCAGCAGCTTCTGGATGTGTTTGTTGTCGACACCCTGTGTGTCGTCCAGCCAGAGAACAAGCGGGCGACCGAAGCTGAGTTGTTGCACCGCCGCGTAAATCAACAGCTCGATGCGGCCCATCGTCGCCCCGAGCGAGGAGGATGAACCGTCCTGCTTGGCCATGAGCGAGAGGAACCCAACGACACGCCAGTCTTCCATGTCCTCGGTGCGGAAGAAGCGCATCAGCGCCGACTCGGACTGAGATTGAGAGAGCCGAGTGAGTCGCAGGTGGTCGATGATGGCGAGGATGACGCTGAGGCTCGCGTTTGCGCCGGCTCCGACGTTGACGCGCAGGTAACGCAATCCGCCGCGCGCCTCTCCGTCTTCGCAGAGACAGCGAATGAGGCGACTCTTGCCGATTCCTGTCGGTCCGCTCACCAGGCAGAGAGCGCTCTGCCCTGCCGTGCGCACGTCCTCCAGGTACCTCTGCAGAGTATTCCTGGCTTCATCGCGACCGACGAAGGGCGGCTCCCGCAGGTTCATGACGCTGACCTGGAACATCTTCTCGGTTGGCACCGCGAAGACTCCTGAGCCGGTCACCTGTTGAAACGCCTCATCCTGGGCCTTTTCCTCGAGGGAACGTTGGCGCGGAAGCTCAGGAGGAATCTCCATGCCCAGAATGGTGTCGCCATAGGAACCGAGCTGGTCGGACTCGACATCCTCGTCTGAGGCGAGCAGGCCGGTGTTGCGCAGTTCGGCTCGAACATCAGAGGCAAACTCGAATCGATCTAAGGGGTCCTTCTCGAGCAAACGCATGATGAGCGGCTCAAGGCGTTTGGCTGAGGGGATTTCGGGCAAAGGCACGAAGGGTCTAGGAGGCTTCGTGGCGTGCGCCAAGAGCAGAGCCATGGGGCTGGCCGCGATGTGCGGGGAGCTGCCACAAAGCAGCTCGTAGAGCATGACCCCAAACGCGTAGAGATCCGTCGCCGCGCAGATCTTGTGTTGCTCGTCGCAAGCCTGCTCGGCGGCCATATACGCGGGAGTGCCAACGACCATTCCGTCGGCGGTCAGGCGGGTCGACTGCTTGCCAACGGCTGCGACCATTGCCAGCCCGAAGTCCATGAGCTTGGGGATGAGCTCCCCGACCTCATCGGTGTACACCAAGACGTTGTCGGGCTTGAGGTCTCTGTGGACAATCCGGCGTGCGTGAGCGTAGGCGAGCGCGGACAGAATTCGGTCGAAGAGCCTAATGAGTTCGCCCAGTGAGCGACCACATAGGGGCAGATCGATGAGCGGGACGCCATCGATTTGCTCCATGAGCATGTAAGGTGCGCCAGTGAGCAGGCGCCCCACATCGAGAATCTGTACGATGTAGGGGTGATTGAGCTGCGCGACGGTGCGCATCTCGCGCTCGAATCGTCGTACGATGGGTTGCTCGGTGAGCAAACCAGGTCGGATGGCCTTGAGCGCACCGATCTTGTTCGTCCGGAGATCCTTGACGGACCAGACCGAACCCATCCCACCTTCCCCAAGGCATTTGATGGGCTCGAGGTAGTCGGGCAATCCCTCTGGGGGCTGAAGTCGCGTGGTCATCGGCTGGGGTTCTCGCCTCGCTTTCGCTCAGCGGGGTTTGCTAGGGGGATCGGCTCGTCTCGGACATCATTGTGTGGGCAGATCTCAAACGTCCGAGTCGACTGGGGCACTCGTCTGCCGGCTCGACTCGAGGAAGAGATCGAAGCACGCCACGAAGTTCCCGGACTTGCATTGGGTCGCAGCGAGCTTGTTCAGGAGCCGTGGGTCGTTGGGAGCGATCTCCAGGGCTTCGGAAAGGTAATACTGAGCGGCAGGGAAATCCTGCCGAAGGATGCAGATGATTCCGAGGAGCCGTAGCAGCTTGAGCATCAACTGGTCGTCGACGGCCGTGAAGTGCCTGCCCTCCTCGAGGACCCTGACGGCGTCGAGGTAGAGCCGCTGGCGAGCCAGCGCGACGCCGAGGACCATCCGCGCGGAGATCAGCTCGGGATAGAGCGTCACTGAGTCTCGCAAGTTGCTGACCGCGTCGGCCCATTGCTCGCGCTCGAAGAAGTAAACCCCTCGCTGGTAGTAACGGACGGCTCGGATGGTTTCTGTCGCCATGATGTTCGGTCCTGAACGTCGCCCCCTTTCTAACGACGGGTGCCACGCAATACGAGGTCATTCGAGTTCGAGGTCAGCAAACCGATTGGAGGCTCTGATGTCCTTATCCCCATCGGCCAAGGCCGGAGCAGGCTCTTCCTCCAACGGGATCTCTCGGGAGCTGGAGGCTGCTCGGGCGGCGGAGCGCTCTGCCGGGGGCAGGTCGCCCGGTGCTTTGCTGGCGATGGGAGGAGGCCCCTTGGGTGGAGACATGTTGAGGGGGGGTGCCGGCCGATTTCTCGGGGACCCGCCCCCAAAGAGCGAGTCTGCCTTCGACGGTTTCGGCGTCGAACGCGCGCCGAGGGGCTCGGGACTGGGCCGACGAGTCTCTTCTTCGACCACGACGGTTTCGGGCCCTCGACCAATGAAGTCGTCGAGCTCGAAGTCGGGCTCGCCCGTCACGGGTGCCGCTGGCGCGGCCGGGAGCTCCTCGAAGCTGTGCATCGGCGGCTCAGGGAAAAAGTTGCGGGGTTCGGCTCGTTGCGCTGGCGCCGCTGGCGGCGGAGCAAACTCAGGCGTTGGGCCACCGAGGAGAAACTCGCGCTCACCCAGCGATACGAAGATGTCGTTGCCCGACACTCTGAAGAGCCCGAGCTCATCGTGTTGTAGGCTCATCTGCAGGTGGAGCAGCAGCTGTGGGAAGGTGAGTCTGGCCAGCTCCTCCACGGCCTTGGGTTGCTGCACGTCGGGCGTGAACGGCGACGTCTCTTCGAGCACATAGACCCGGAGAATGTGCGTCATCAGGTCGATGATCTCTTCCCTGGAGTAGCGCTCCAGTGCAGCCCTCATCTCTCCGGCCATTGGCCCAAAATCCCGCGATTGTGACATGGTTCTTGACTTCTCTTGGCTCGGACGACGGGGAGATCAGCCTCTCTCCGCGCCATCGAGATCGCCTGGGTTGAAGGAGCATCCGACGAGAGTAGCGCCACGGAGATCGGCGCGGACCAGGTTGGCGCCGCGCAGATCGACTCGAACAAGGATGGCACCGCTGAAGTTCGCCGCGTGAAGATTGGCGCCCCGCAAATCGACGTCGATGAGCATGGCGTTTCTGAAATCTGCCCGCGTTAGGCTCGCGTTGCCCATCTTCGCGTCGGAGAACGTGCAATGCGAGAAAAAGGCTTGCGCGAAGCACGCGCCGTAGAGCTCGGACGATTGGAAATGGCACTTCAGGAGCCGAGACTGACGATAGTTGGCATTCGACATCGTGGTCTCGAACCACCGGGTCTCTTCGAACAGGGCCCCGTTGCAGTTCAGCTCGATGGCTTCGCAGTTGAGAAAGTTGCCGTGTTTGATGTGCACCATCGAGAGATCAGCGCCGCGCATGGACGTCTCGGAGAACTGCAGGTCCCGAGCCGTCAGCCAAGCCATGCGCCCCGGACTCAAACCAACCTTCGTGAACGTGACGTTGGAGAGCTGCTTGTACTCCAGGTTCACGCGACTCAGGTTGACTTGCCGCACCGCATAGCCGTCGAGCCGACCTGAAGCCAAGGCGTCGGAGAAATCCAACTCGCTCGACAGCACATGTTCCATGTCTGACACGATGCCGGGTCCTTCTCTATCTCGTTGGCTCACGAACGTTCGCAGTGAACCCGAGGTTCTCAGGGAGGGCGCCTTCGCCTTGAAGAGCAGGCCGAACCGCTAAAGCCTCGCCCCGCCACACCATCGAAGGCCTCACCGCCTGTCTGAGACTCAGACTGTCAGCTGCAACGATCGATGACCCGAACACAGGGAAACTCCTCATTGGATGGCCTTCGGCAGGATAGAGAGCGCCAGGTTACTCGTCAACCGCATGGCCCTGCCAGAACCACCCGAACACGCCCTGGCGTGCCCGAAAAGTCAGCCCCGAAAAGGGGTTCGCGGGCGGGACATGGAGTCCCATTATCCGGTGCGCCGAAGTTCCGGCCGGCTGACAACGGCACCCTTTTGTCGCACCATGACACTCTCGTGTTTGGCGAACGGTCCCCAAATCTGTATGCCTGTCCATATGGTGTGGCTCTACTGGTGCGCGTCTCATCTCGATTCTGTCGAAAAGGCCGAACGCCGATAGTTTACAGGGACAAGCGTTCTTGCTCGGCGGCCAAACTCCTGGACTTTCGGTGCCAAAAAGGAAATCGGCGATAGTTTACAGGGACAAGTATTCTCCCTCTGCGGTCGGCCACCTGGACTTGAGAGGTCTAGCAGTCGGCGCTCAGCGAAAGAATCACTCCAGTGAGGTGTCTTGATGGCGATCGCCCTCTACTCCAGCGACCGCGTGGTGCTTGCATCCATAGAGGCGAGCGACCTCCCTGAGGTGCAGCGGGTGTTCGACGAGAGTCCTACTTTCCACAGATTGGTCTCTGGAAAGGTCGCCCCCCGCGACATCGCCCAACGCTGCTTCGAAAAACAACCTCCGGCGCCGCGCTCCGCCCACAAGATCTTCAAGCGCTTCCTGAGCCTCCTGCCCCCTCCCGTGCCCGGCGAAGACCACTCGGAGATCATCGGCGTCATCGACATGTACGTCGGCTACCCGCGCTACGACATCGCGACGATTGCGACCCTGGTGCTGCGCGAGCGGTGGCAACGCAAAGGCCTCGGCAGCGCTGCCGCGGCCTTGCTCACCACCTACATGAAGAAGGAACACCCCGCCGTGGGCTGGCTCGACCTTGCCATCACCGACGACAACCACGCTGCAGCCAAATTCCTGATTCGCAGTGGCTTCCAACGCACCGACTCGTGGCAGCCCATCACCGTCGATGGGCAGCAGAAGCGTCTCGTCCGACTCGAGATGAAGCTCTGATCCTCGCGCTTGACGGTCTGGTCGTTCTCACCTAATTATCTCGCTGCTTCGGGCGTCGGCGCGTCCCCTCGTGCTCGACCCGTCGACCTCTGCCCCCGACGTCTCGCACTCCGACTCACACTCTCTAGCTCGAGGCTCGCTGCCGCTTCAGCTCGAGCCCTCCCCGACATCTGGTCCAAGAGGATGAATCATGAATCCTAAACGCACTGGTTGGCTCCTCTCGTTGCTCTTCGTCGGCGCTGTCGGCGTGCTCGTCACTGGCTGCGACACCTTCTCCAACCTCACCGTCAACTGCCAGGTTGGCGTCAAGAACGACAACAACCCCATCGCCGGTTGTGAGTTCCGCAACACCGGCAAAGCGGTCACGAACGGCTGCATCAACGTGCACGTCGTGCGCAACCCGACAGACGATAAGACGAAAAAAGACTTGCCTGCAGAGTTCGTTTCCGAGACCCTCTGCTCAGGGGACGTTCAGCCAGGAAAAACCACCGACCCACTCAAGCTTCGATTCGAAAGGTTCGAATCCAGAGTCGTCGCCGAGGCCTGTGTCGAAACCAAGGACGGCGGCAAGCCCGAGTTCAAGTGTGAATTCAAAATCGAGGAAGTGGCGAGATGAAGAGGATGGCATCGCGGGGCGCTTCGTTCGAAGGACCAAACACGCTGGCACCCGTCGACCGCCCCTCCACTCGAGCTCGGGGTTGGAGGCTCAGCGCCTCGACGTCGAGGCTCGCCCCCCCGAACCTGCTCTCGCTCCTATGCCTCGGTGTCTGGCTCTGCGGGGCCTGTGATGACGGCGGCAACACAAAACCTGCCGAGGACGTCGCCGAAATCGAACAGGCTGATGAGGTCTCGGACACCACCGCTCCAGTCTCCGACTCCACCGTCCGCTTTGACTTCAACGCCGCAGCCACGGACTTCTTCGCCTTCCCTTACCCCAATGACTTGAGAGTCACGGCCAGCGGAGGCCCTGACCTGGGCGCCTTCCCTGACAACGGGAAGAAACTTCTTCAAGACCTCAAGGCTGACATTGGCCTGACCAGTCAAGGCTTCAGCCCGCATCAGGCCGTCTACTTTGCCTTCGAGGACGCGATCGAACCCTCCAGCGTCCCCGACAATGCTGGCATCGCCATCAGTCGCGATGCCACGGTCTACCTCATCAATCTGGAGAAGGGGTCACCAGCGTACGGCCACAAGATGCTCGCCGACGTCAAGCTCTACCCAGAGGCCCAAACCTTTCATCCCGCCAATTTGCTGAGCATTCGCCCCGTCTATGGATTCCCACTCAGGACCGGCGAGCTGCACGCCGCTGTGGTCACAAAACGGGTCGAGATGAGCGGACACTTGTTGGTCAAACCCAACCCGCTCTGGGAAGACATGCGAACCTCCGTCCTCCCGCCCGCTGGGGTTCCTGCCGAGGTGCATGCCCAGACCCGCAAGCTCCTCAGCGACCTCGACACCGCAGGCATCGACCCTGACGACGTGCTGGTCGCAACCCCGTTCACCGTCGGCGACCCCGCCCTCACGCTCAACGCCATCAACGCTGCAGTGACCGCGTTGCCTTTCCCCATCCCCTCGCCGATCACCCTCGCCGAGACCACCCAAGACTACCTTCTCTACGAAGGAACCTTCCCTCTCGTCGAATATCTGAGCGGCACGCCGCCGTTTAGCGACGGCGAAGGGCGCGTCGTATTGGAGAGCGGCGCTCCTGTACCGGTCCGCACCATCGATGCAAAGTACAGCTTCACCACCCCCACCATGCCAGTCGAGGTCCCTGAGTTCGCGTTGGTCGTCAACGTACAAGACCTCGGCGCCGACCGCACCTCTTTCGCTGCCAGGGAAGGGGCCGTGCTCGCCGCCGCGAACATCGCCACCATCTCCTTCGAGCCGCCGTTGAGTGGGTCGCGCAACCCGACCTCCACACCCTCACGCGAGCTCTTCTTCAACCTCCTTCTCGAAAAGCCCATCACGGCACGCGGCGTCCTCTTGCAACAAGCGGCGGACCAGCTGCAGCTCCTCAAGCTCATCGAGCTCATCACCATCCCCCCCGAAATCTCCCCCGTGGGCATCGCCATCGAGCTGCAAACCGATCCGCTGGTGATGATGGGCCAGGGCTTTGGTGGACGTGGACTCGCCCTGACGCTGGGGTTGGAGCCACGCATCAACAGCGCCGTCCTCTCGTCCAGTGGTGGCGGCTATGGGCTGATGTTGGCGCAGGGCGAATATGATGGCCACTTTTTCGCCGCCGAGTTGGCTGCCGCCATCGGCGCCAGCAGCGGCGAGGTGCTCGACGAGTCCCATCCTGTCATTGCGCTCCTCTACCAGCCGACCCTCGATCCAGTCGACCCGCTCAACCTCGCCTACCGATACCACCTGCAGAGCGTCGCGAGTCCCAAAGATGTCCTGATGTTCTTGGGAACCAAAGACACGGAGGCCAGCCCGGCCTCGGTCATGGCTCTCGCCGCTGCGGGGCGCATCCCTCCTGTCGCTCCGCTGCAGCTCGCCTCCCCCATCTGGGGCATGGCCGAGATGTCCCCCCTCGATCCCCCCGTGCAGCTCAACATCGACGTGGCCAACGTCACCGATTGTCGCAGGGACCCCTGTAAAGTCACCGCGGGAGTGGTCTCCTACCCCATGGGGCCTTTCGTCATCTACGACAGCGATGACGCCCAGAATCGTTACACGAACTTCGTCAGCTGGGCGCTCCGAGACATCCCGGTGATCCTACCGACCGAGTAGACGCCCGCGACGCCGCCCCAGAGGCCACGCCGAGCCAGGCGCGGTCTTGGTTTCTTGTGGAACTGGTTACGGCGCTGAGCTCAGAGCGTTCAGCAGCTTCGCCGCCTCGCGCTTCTTGCCGGCGTTCTGTAGGGCGATGGCCCGCAGGACGACGAAGTGGGTCTCGATGAGGCTCCCATCGGCTTTGTAGAGGGCCTCAACCTCGTCGATGAACGCCAGCATCTCATCGAGCTCGACATTGAAATCGTAGATCATCGTGAGCGCACGTCCCCACTGAGCCGCCAAGAGCTGGGGCTTGAGCGAGATGGCGTGCTCAAAGAGCTTCTTCGCGTCTGCGTAGTTGCCCTTGGCGTACTCGGTCCATCCCTCCGCCAACGCCTCCACGCCCTCGGTGGCGTTGGCGTCGACACCGGCTGGATCGAGCTCTTTCACCTTGGCCAGGCGCTCTCTGATGAGCGCCCAACCGTCTGTGTCCAACGATGCCGTGGGTTGCCCAAGCTCTGGCTTGACCAGCGCCAGGGCCTCCTTCTGCAGACCAGCAGCCAGCGCGACCTTCATCGCCGCGAGCTTGGGGGTGGCGTAGCCCGTCTTGAGGATGATGTCGTAGGCGCCGTAGGCGCCTCCACCGTGGGAGTCGAGGAAGGGGCCCGACTTCATCGCGGCTTCGAGAGACTTGATGGCCGACTCCTGGGTCGGGGTGAGGATGTTCGTCGGATCACCAGCCTTGATCTTCTTCTTCACCCGTTTGAGCTCAGCGTTGGCCTTCTGCAGGTCGCTCGAGTCCGGCGAGAGCTCCCCAAACCAAGCGTAATACTGCGCGGACTCCGCGTATTGACCGAGCTGATTGTAAGCGCGGGCGACGTTCAAATACGCCTTCGTTGCGGTCAGCGGTTCGGTCTGGATGGCGCTGATGTAGGCCGCGACGGCCTCTGCGTATTTGCCAGAGTTGTAGGCGTTGTTGCCCACCTTGATGAACTGTGCGGCGTTCTGCGCGCTCGCCGTCACGGCGAAGAACACCATCGAGAGCGCAACCAGCAGTGAGAGCCCCCTGGGCACGTTTCGGCGTTGAGCGATCATGGCTCCCTACCTCCCTCGGTGCCCGATTGTTCGAGTTTCTGGAGGGTGCTCTCAGGCACGTCGGTGCCCTCAACCGGGACATCCTCCTCGAGCTGCTCTGGCAGGCTCTCGTCTTTGCTTTCCCCGCCAGCGTCGACCAGCAGCGGGAGGTTGAACCCCACACCCGCAAAGAAGCCGTGTCGGAGTCCACGTTGGTCGGCGAAATCGTAGTCCATGCGGTATCCGAGGGTGAGCGACCACTCCTCGCTGAGGTAGTACCGGCCTGACGCGGCGAGAGACCAGAAGACAGCGGTCTGTGAGAGGTCGAAGGCATCGCCCGTGAGGTCACCGTTCAAGCTGTCGAAGGAGACCCCGAGTCCTGTCTGCGCTTCGGCTCCGAACGCGCCCCAGAGCTCTCTGAACGTGCCCTGCAGCGGATACAGCGCGATGTGACTCGCCCCCTGGCCGACGGCGCTCTCCCGCCGTGCAGTGTCCTGGGCGGTGAGGATGAGCTCCGAGTCCATGCTGGCGACCATCAGGTCTACCCCGAGAAACACGAGTCCCAAGCGCTCCATCGTGTAGCCGACGGCCAATTTGACGCCGTTGAAGACCAATGAGGCGCGGTCCTCGCCGCCGAAGCTGGTCGGCGAGTAGGTCGAGCCGGCGATGTCTGCGGTCGCACCAGCGAAGCCGATGCTCTGCAAGGTCAGCGCGTACCCCGCCTCGACGTAGAGCCTGTAGGTGCGGATGGCTTGCTCGCGACGGGCCCACGGATCCTCGACCTCCTTGAGCATGGCGAGCTGGATGGTGCGCCGCTGCGCGGCGGCGATGTCGAAGGTGATCTCGATGGGGCGGTAGCCATTGGCTCGCAGCTCGAGGCTGTGCGCACCCGGCATGACGTCGATGGGCGCTCCGGACGCCCCCGAGAGTTTTCCGTCGACGTAGACTGCAGCGCTCTCCGCCCAAGTGATCACGGTGATTTGCGTCACCTTTGGCACGAGAGTCGCGTTGTATTCGCGGACCTCGCCGGGCAACACGGTGAGGTCTTCCCGTAGAACCTCGTAGCCCTCCTTCTCGAGGCGCAGGCCGTGGTTGCCTTCGTGCACTTGCACGCGGGTGGGGCTCTCGCCAACGAGGTTTCCATTCACGAAGACCGAGGCCCCAGCGGGCTCGGTATAGATCTTGATGGCGGCCTCGAGAGTAAATAAGGCCCCCACAGCGTCGCGAACCACCCCCTCGAGGTCTGCTCCGCTGCGGGTGACGACCTTCGGAGTTCCTCCGAACTCTCGGTAGAGGGTCAGCTCGACTTGGTAGCCGTCGGCGGCGGCAGAAATCCGGCCTTCGACCAGCCCATCGACGCCAAGAGCCTCGACTAGCAGCTCTGGGACCGTCGTGCACAGCTTCGCGCCCTCGAAACAGGAGGGAACCTTCAGGGGCTTCTGGTCCAGCAACTCGGCCAGAGAGCCCTCCGTGGTGTGATGCGTGCCTTCGGCCTGCACCAAGACCGAGCGCAGCTGACTCTCGAACTCTTTCCCAGCTTCCTCGCCAGCGTCGGACGTCAGGTGCCAGTAAGTGTGCTTCTGGCCCTTTGCCAGCGCACTCGAGCTCGTCCCCAGCAGGAACAAGACCAACAATAGTGTGAGCGTTTGAGGAGAACCGCGCATATTCCAGCCAACCGTGGCGTTGTGGTTCTTGAGAGCTCCAGAGGAGGAGTCTCTCGGGGATCACCGTTACTGCGTCTACTGGCGCAAGCCCGAGGGGTACGTTGGACCATGAGTGTCAGACTTGTCAGAGGCCGATGCCGTCCTCACAACCCGACGCAAGGGACTCTATGAAGTCACCTCCGAAGGTGCAAGTCCCCTTGCACTGCGTCAACACTGGCCTCCCTCAATTGTGCGAACCCAATAGTGCGAACCCAGTCGAGATTTGGTCATGACAAGTGAAAGGAAAGTGATTGTCTCGAGCCTGACGGAGTTCTTCCAAAAGAGAGTCTCCAAGGCCATGAAGAAGCAGGGCATCTTGACCTCCCAAGAGACCGAAT
Source organism: Deltaproteobacteria bacterium CG_4_9_14_3_um_filter_63_12 (assembly GCA_002789955.1). Lineage (GTDB taxonomy): Bacteria > Myxococcota_A > Bradymonadia > UBA4248 > UM-FILTER-63-12 > UM-FILTER-63-12. The sequence goes on from PFUG01000100.1 coordinate 14,766, forward strand.
ACTACGTCGTCAATCTGCTCGACTACTTCAGCAAAGCGGAGCGCTTGCACAAGCCCGAACAAGGGGAACAAGAGGCGCTGGTCATCACCTTGGGCAAGGCGCTGCAGTCCAACCGGGACGAAGCCATCCCACTCTACCGCCGCGTTGGTGACGAGTCCCTCTACATGTCCGGGTTCTTCAGCCAACGCCTGAAGCGGCAACACCTCTCGAGCCGCTATTACCGGGATCTCGGCGCGACCGCCTACGAAACCCTCAGCGGGTTGATGAAGCGCAAGCGCGACAAGGTCTTCGCCAATGTTTTTGGCGAGCTGGCCGAGAAGTTCGACTACCTCGTCGAGGTGCTCATCGCCATCGGCGAACAGCACGAGTTCTCCGCCAGTAAAGACCCGGCCGACATCCTACAACGCTGGGAAAAAACGCAGAGCGCCGGGTCCAGCCGCTCCCTCCTCGAGGAAGGCCTGCTGCCCTTGTGGCAGTTCGACTCGGACGAGGGAGATCCGCAAACAAACTGATCGCCGAAGCACGCGCGGCGCCCTACGGCGCCGCTCGTCACTCGTGTTTCTTGGCGGAAACCGGGCTCAGAAATTCGTCTTGCCAGCGGCCTCGGCCTCTTCGCGAAGAATGTCCTCGATGGTGTTGTCCCAAGCGACAAGTCCAGCGGCGATCTCGCGCAGCGCCGTCACGCAGGGCTTGTTCTCGGTCTCGAGGTAAGGCTTCGAACCCTGCAGCAGAAGGCGAGCCCGCTTGCTGGCCAGGAGAGCCATCGAGAACCGGTTGGGGATCTTCTCAAGACAATCTTCGACTGTTACGCGCGCCATCCGGAACCTGCTTTGCTAGGCGGTCTCGTCAGACCAGCATTTCTCGTGACCCATTCGGCGTCGATGAATCGACCTCGAAGGTCCGAACAAGGTCGGCAACCCTACGCCCCGAACGCTCAATTGTCAATGTTTGGTCGCTGGCTCGCGCTGGCTCGGCCGGCTGCTGTGAACCAGCGGCTCGGCCGCCTCAGGCGCTCCCCTCGCTCCCCGGAGACGGCTTACGCCCTCGGTTCCGTCTGCCTCTACCTCGCCGAATGCGGGCCCCCTCGGGAGCCGCCGCATCCTGCGCCTTGGCTGGCTCGATCTTGCCGGGTGGGGGCGCTTTGCGGCGGGGTTCTTGCGCCACGGCTTCGTCGCCGCCTTTCGACCGCGGACCGTGCCGTCGAGAGCGCTGGGCGGCTTTCCCATCCAAGGCCACAGCAGGAGGGGAGACTGGCTCGTCCTTCATTTTCTTGTCGCGTTTGGCGGCCCGCTTGCGCTCCTGCTCGGCCGCGATGACGGCGGCAGCGTCTAGGTGATCGCGACTCGCGGTGTAAAGCAAGAAATCCTCATAGGTGCCGTGAAAATCCTCCACTCCGTTGGCGCTAATGGACAGAATCCGGGTGGCCAGGCGGGAGACGAACCAACGGTCGTGGGAGACGAATATGATCGCATTAGGATATTTGCTCAATCCGTCGGCGAGGGCCTCGATGCCTTCGAGATCGAGGTGGTTCGTCGGCTCGTCGACGACCAGCACGGTCGGGGCGAGCACGCCGAGGCGCGCGAACGACATGCGGGTCAGCTCACCGCCAGACAAGGCGCAGATCTTCTTGTCGACCTCGTCGTTGCCAAAGAAGACCTCGGCCAGCTTGCCGCGCACGAAACCTGTGGGTTGATCGGCACAGAAGCTCCACAACCACTCGAGGATCGTCTGGTTCCCGCAGCTGCGGATGTCCGACTGGTCTTGATGAAATACCCCCGGCTCTGCCTGGTAGCCCCACTCTACCTTGCCCGCGTCCGGCTCGAGGTCGCCAACCATGATCTTGAGCAGTGTCGACTTGCCGATGCCGTTGGGGCCGATGATGGCGAGGCGATCGCCGCGTTGCACGGTGAAGGACACGTCCTCCAAGACCTGCAGCTCGCCGAACGCCTTGCTGATGCCTTCGACCTCGACCACCTGCTTGCCAGTCTGGCGACGTGCGCCGAGCTTGAAGAGCGGCGAACGCCGCGAGCTTTCGGGCAGCTTCTCGATCTCGATCTTCTCGACCAACTTCATCCGGCTTTGGGCCTGCCGCGCCTTGGTGGCCTTGGCTTTGAAGCGCCTGATGAAGGCCATGTGGTCCGCGCGCTCGTCCTCCCGCTTGGAGATCTCGGCTTCCTTGCGTTCGCGGTTTTGCACCTTGGCGCGCTCGAACGCCGAGTAGCTGCCGGGATAGACGGTGACTCGCTCATAGTCCACGTCGACGATGTGGGTCGCGATGGTATCCATGAAGCGGTGGTCATGGGAGACGATGATGGCGCAACCCTTGTACGAGAGCAGGAACGTCTCGAGCCAGCCAATAGAGACTATGTCGAGGTGGTTCGTCGGCTCGTCGAGCAGGAGCACGTCGGGGTCGCTGGCCAGCGTCTGGGCGAGCAAAACCCGCAACTTGAAGCCACCGGAGAGGGTGGACAGGGGCTGCATGTGGATCGCGGTTGGGATGCTGAGGCCCTCGAGGATCTCGGCCGCGCGCGCCTCTACGGAGTAGCCGTCCCAACCCAAGATGGTTTCCTCGAGCTCTCCGTAGCGCTGCATGTCGAGCTCGATGTCGCCGCGCTCGACGGCGGCGAACATGGCCTCCTTCGCGCTCATGGCGGCCCAGAGCTCGGGTATCCCCATGATCACGACGTGCAGGATGGGGACTTTGTCGTAAGCGAAGTGGTCTTGTTTCAGGGTCCCGATGCGGGTCGTCTTAGCGACCGCAAACGTGCCCGAGCTCGGCTCTTCGGTCCCGCTCAGGATCTTGAGCAGCGTCGACTTACCGGAGCCGTTGGCGCCGACGACGCCGTAGCGGCAACCGGCTTCGAACGAGTAGGTGGCGCCTTCGAAGAGCGTCTGAGCTCCGTACGCCATGGCCAAATCTTTGATTCTCAAATCTGCGCCCTGTTTTGCTCTCGACCTTCGAGGCGTGCCTAAGAACACGCATCGCACACACGCGTCAAGTTCCAATGTCGTTGCGGGGAGTACGACGCAAACCATTAGCCTGGTTTTCGCGCAGAGGCGTCGGGTGTGGTCACACGATGGCTCCCTTTGAGCAGCAAAAAGGAAACGCCCTCGGGTCGAGGGCGTTTCGGAGACTCAAGCAGCGCCTCGCTCAGATTTCGCGCGACTCGGAACGGAAGTGGCTCGAAGCAAGCCGCCCGCGCGTCCTATGCGAGATCAGCGGGGCAGCGCGCGGCCGTAGCGGAACCAAGCGTCGTAGACCGAACCCATAGCAGAGCCGGTCTCGAGCATCGAGGTCGGGGTGCGCACGAACTGGCCGCGGTGCGTGAGCTGCGGGTCGCTGGCGTAAATGCGTTGCGCGGCCAGCACGATGGCAGAGACGCCCAAGGTCTGCAGTCTGTGCAGCTCACTGGGTTGGCTCTGGCCGTCGCTGTCGACGTCTTGCCACAACCTTAGGTCGCCGAAGGCGGCGTCGTGCCGGTCGATGACGCCGTTGTCGTCGCTGTCGAGCAGGGCGAGCTTGTCGAAGCCAGTGGCGACCTCGTCGTAGCCGGATTTGCCGATGAAGTTGCCAAACAGCTCGCGGCCGTTGTCGATGCTGCCGTTGCCGTTCTGGTCGAGGACGAGCAGGGCGTCGTCGCCTTGGATCCAAGCCGTGCGCTGCTCGACACCGACCGCGAAGAGGTCGAAGTTGGCGCGGCTGCTGTGGACGGGGACGAGGCGGACACCGTCGCCAGCGATGTCGAAGACCAACGGGTCGCTGACGTTGCAGGGCACGACGCGGAAGATCTTCTCTTCGGCCAAGGAGTGCTCGGACTCGATGCCGCGGCGAATGCCTTCGAGGTATTGGCCTTCGGCGTCGGCGAGGTCGGCGACTTCGTCGACTGTACCGGGGTTGTAGTCGGCGCACAGGGGTTGGTCGGCGGCGCGCTGCTCGGCGGCCTCGAGGGCGCGGCTGCGGGCCGGCATCAGCAGGGCTTGGTCGGCCGCGCAGACCTCGATCTGACGGTTGTCATCGGGGTAGTTGATGTCGATGCCGACTTCAACGAAGCGTTCGTTGAGGCGCTCGATGTAGAGCTGGCGGCCAGCCTCGACGCCGGCCTCGTAGGCGCTCTCTCGAGGCTCGAGGTCTTGGTCGCAGAGCTCGAGCTGGCGAACGATGCGCATGGCGGTGATGGCCTCGTTGTCGAAGCCCGTAATGATGCCCTGCTCGTACCAGAATTCGTTGTCCTGACGTTGCGAGTCGAAGGCGGAGCCGAGGGGGTTGTCGCCCTCGAGGTCCGAGATGCGGGTGTAGGCTGCGACGGTGGCGCGGTCGGCCAGAGTGCGGCAGTCGGTCGTGCCCTTGGGGGCGCTGGGGACGGGCAGGAACGGGCAGGAGGTGATGGCGCCGACGTTGACGGGGACGTAGTCGGTGCCGGAGTCGGTGCTGGGGACGTAGCGGGTTGGTACGCCCATGTCTTCGAGCGTCAGGTTGATTTCGTCGGCGATGGCGCCCTTGCCGAGGAGCAGTCCTTGGTCGATGGCGTTGCGCTGCACCTGGATGTTGGCCAAGTCTTGCGCCGGGATGTTGCCGATGGTGAGCCACTCTTGGTCGACGTTGACGTCAGGGTTCGTCCCGTAGTTGCCGGGACCGCCGGCGCCCAAGGTCAGCTCGCCGTCGCCACATCCCAGAGGGAGGGTGGAGAGGAGCGCGATGACGGAGATCAGTGCGGCTCTGCGAGTGAGGGTGTTTGGGGTGGGCGCGTTCATGACCGGTCTCCTGTGGAGGTGTAGGTGAAGGTGGCTTGTGCCCCGACAGGTAATCAAGAACGATACCAACATTTTTATTGTTATTTTTCGAACACTTAACATGCATTACGAGAACCCGGGACCTCTTCGCCACAGGGGTTTGCGTGAGCGTGTGTGGTGTCCACGCCACAGGGCTCTCGTTCTGCTTCGAGGGGGTCGTTTTGCAAAATGTCTTGGGCGGCAAAGCCTGTTTGTGAAGCGGTCGGCTGTCGTGCTAGCATCCGGGCATCAAACGGGGAGCAGGGGAGTGACATGGCGCGAGAACGACCCAGTCGTTTGGGGATCCGCATCGCTGCACCGGCTGTTGGTGGCGTCATCTTGTTGTTGATCCTGCTGGCTGTGCTGCAGTACCGAGAGGTTGAGCAACGAGCCGAGGAGACCTTGGACGGCTACTCGGAGCTGGTCGGCCAGCTCGTGCTGGCCAACTTGCGAGACGGGATGCTCGCCAACAATCGTCCGGCGACTCAGGGGCAGCTGACTCATCTGCAGCGGCTGGACCCCATCCTCGAAATTCGCATCGTCAACAAGCAGGGCTTGGTGGTCTTCAGCAGCGATGAGACGGCGTTGGGGGATAGGCTGGACGTCGAGGATCCCAGCTGTCAGGCCTGTCATGCGGGTGTAGAGAAGCCGACAGACCGGGCCCGTACGCTGCAGTACGAGGCTCCCACTGGCGAGACGTTCTTCCGTGCGGTGCAGCCGATCGTGCTCGAGGAGCAATGCACTCAGTGCCACGACGCGGACGCTGGCCAGGTCATCGGCGTGCTCATCACGGACCTCGACGAGGACGGCCTGACAGGCAACCTCAGAGCCGACGCGAAGCGTGCACTGTGGATGGTCATCGCGGCCTTCGGGTTCCTGGTTGGGGGTCTGATCTTGTCGGTTCGCTTCCTGATCGTCGCGCGTTTGCGCAACTTGAAAGACCTCCTGACAGCGCTTCGCAGCGGCGCACGTTCCATGGCCTTTGACCCTGGCGCGCGCGACGAGATCGACGACGTCGAGCGTCTCGTAAGGGCTCTGACCTTAGACCTCGACGAGCGCGTGGGTTTGGAGCGGGCCATGGGTTGGGTCGCGCCGGTGCTCGAGCATCATCAAGGTCCCGTTGTAATTTCGGACCTGTTCGGCCACATCGTGCTGGCCAACCGCCATGCCTGTGCGTTCTTGCAGACGGACAAGGAAGAGCCCGTGTTGGGGCACCTACGTGCGCAGTGGGCGCAATACGACGTGGCGTTGTGGTCCGAGCGAGAAGAGGAGGGTTGGGCGCTGGCGGAAGACCCGACCGGACCTATCCTGCTCACTTTGAGAGGCCCAAGCGGTGCACTCGGGATTCTGGAGGTGTGGCCAGAGCGCGAAGAGGACAGCGAGAACGAAGCGGACGAGCCGACGCCAGAGGACAGCGAAGAGTCCCCCGCTGAGGAGACCGACGAGGAATTAGCGGCGGCGAGCGAGGTGGCGCCGCCCTCTGTGAGCTCCGCTGACGATCCCGCATGGCTGCTCTACAGCACCGCGTTGCTCGACACGATCGGCGAGGAGTCTGCCCGCTGGAGCGGCGTACTGCGTTTCGACCGACGAATCGTGGTCGCGCGGCGCCTGCTCTCCGAGCTGGTCGCCGCCATCGAGGGCTCACGTCAGGACCGAGTCGATGTGGACCTCAAGTCGGTCGGGCTGATCTCCCTTTGGGATGTCGAGCGCGAGCTTCCGTGGGTGAACTGGCACACTTTGTTGGATCCCGAGGAGCACGTCGTGGGCTCGCGCCATCACCTGCGCACCCTGTTCGTCCGACTCTCCAAAGCCGCTGGCCACCAAGCGGGCTCCGACGGCCACGTCGTCTTGTTCACGCAGAGCTCACACCAGGGAGAGCGCGTATTCATCGGGGCCTGGGCCAGCGCACGTGAGGACGGCAAGGTTGTAGTGATCGATCCACCCAACGAGCCGCCATTGGGCGCCGCGCTCTCGAGGGCTCATGGAGGTTCGCTCGAGGTCGATCCGGCCTTTGACCTCACCGAGCTGGCACAGAATCGGCGCCTCAAGCTGCCGTGTGGTTTGAAGGGGGTGCTCTTTGTCGTCGAGATCGCCCGCGATGGGCGCAGCTTACAGGTCGCCTAGCGCTGGCGCGAAGACACCATTGAAAATGGTGTCCTCGTGCCATCCGAAATTGGTGTCTCCCCGAAGAGAGAATGGTGCGTTGCGCCAGTGGTTCGTGGGCGCCAATGCCATACACTCCGCCCGTGAACATCGCTGTCGGTCCTATTGCTTTGATGAGGGGACGGCGAAATGGAATACAGCTATTGGGGTGAAGTCCTGTTGAGTACGTTGCTGTTTGCGCCGGGCTTGATTTTGTTGGGGGTTTTCGCCTTCATCGGCCTCTTGACGCTCCTCGAAAAGAGTGGCGCGTTGCGGGCGATGACCTTCAGCGAACCCGTCGAGATTCCATACGAGGGGACGACGCAGGGCGAGAATCCAGGCCCAGGGCGCGTCGTACAGGGGTTGAACGAAGCGCTCTCTGCCGCCCCAGCGAGCGAGAGCAGCGCGAACAAGAAGACGGGGAGCTGACTTTTTCTTCGCACGAGACCACCCCGTCTCGGGTGCGGTTCGTGTTTCGCCAGCTCGATGGGCACTCGCCCGTTGGGACGATAGTGTACGCCAGCTGAGGGTTGGAGTGCGGACTCACTGGGCCAGCTGATCACCGCCGGAGGGAGCCCATGCACGGTGCATGTGAGCCTTAAGGCCGACGTACTCGCAATCTCCACTCCGGGGTGAAAATGTCGAGGTTCAACAAGCTCCTTCGCAAACTGGCTCGTCCTGAAGACAAGGAGAAGGTCGACGACTCTCTGAAGGGTGTGCCCCGGCTGCGCGTCGTCGCGAGAGTCGCACTTCGTTTTTGGTGGGCCTACGCGATCCTTTTCCTCATCTCTGGAGTGATGGTCATGTCCGCGGGTATGGACATCTACCACAGGACCGAGATGCCCCAGTTCTGCGTCGGCTGCCACGAGATGCAGGGGAACTACGATTCTTGGGAGTTCTCCGCGCACAAAGGCATCAAGTGTGTGGATTGCCATGCCACTCCAGGACTCATGGGCTACCTCGAGGTGAAGCTCAGTGGCGTCAAGCAGCTCGTGACCCACATCACCGCCGACTCCATCGACGACATCCATTTGGGCGAACACCACAAGGAGATTGTCAGTGACAACTGTCAACGCTGCCACCCAGGCGTGGTTCGGGTCGACGAGCGCTACGGCCTCAACATCTCCCACGAAAAGCACCTAGATAACGGCCTGATGTGCGTGACCTGCCATTCCGGCCGCTTCGCACACCCCGAGAGCGAGGAGATGGCCAAACAGGGCCTCGCCGACATGACCGAGTGCTACGGTTGCCACGACGGCGAGAGCACCATCGACGGCCACACCGCCTTTGACGCCAAGAACGAGGCCAACTGCCAGAACTGCCACCCCGACTCGAGGCTCGCCCTCGAGCACGGCGGCAACGACCCCAGCGTCAAGTCCCGGAAGCCTTGCCTCGACTGCCACAGCGAGGCCGAAGGCCACTTCATCATGGACCCGGACAACGAGAAGGCGCTCTGCGGCAACTGCCACGACTTGCCCGACGCCATCAAAGCCGCTTCGGCTCACAAGCCCTACGCCGACGGCAAATGCAACAAGTGCCACACGGTCATGGCCAACTCACACCTCTTCGGGGTCGGGCCGAAGCCGTCCAACACGCTCTGCTTTAGCTGCCACAAGACGCTCTCCGACATCGTCAACGCCGATAATCCCGAGGCCGTGAGCGCCTTCTCGGACGGGAAGAGCGACCTGCACATCGGACATAAGGAGTACATCGGCGAGGAGGCCGAAGAAGACTGGTGCCTGGCCTGCCACACTCCACACGCCAGCGAGATGAAAAAGCTCATCAAGCTGCGTAAACCCGACCGGACCGAAGAGGTCGCCGAACCCGGCGTCTACACCAAGACTGAGAACGGCGGAACATGCAGCGGCGCTTGCCATGAGGGAGACGAGATGGAATACACTCGGGCGAGCAAGTAGACGATCGTATTTCGCTTGCTTCCCAGCACCCGGCTCGCTGCGGGCCACCTCGCGTCCCTGCGCTCGAGATGGCTCGCCGCGAGCCACCTCGAGTCCCTGCGTTCGACCTTGGGACGCAACCGCGGCGATGCCCGCGATCATGCCCTCCCAACCCTGAGATTCCAAAGTGACCAGCCGCAGGTTCTTTATCTATTTTGTCGTGGCAACGGTCTTCACCATCACCGCAACGGTCATCTTCGAGGTCTACTCGTTTCGGCACGTCATCGACCACTCCATGGAACAGGAGATGCTCTTCGCTCGGAGCATCTCCCGCTTTGTTTCGGGCGCCATCAAACAAGAAGGCGCGCAGCTGAAGTTCGTGCTCGAGCACACCGACGGAGTCGACGACGAGAAGGCTCTGCGCAAGGAAGCAGACCTTCTCCCGACTCAGCTCATCGAACGCCAAGGCGTCGTCTTCTTCAACACCCGCTTTGATGTCATCGCGACGGCCTCCAAAGCCAAGCTCCCGCCCCCGCATGTGCTCATCGCCGCGCTGCGCGGGATCGTCGGCAGCGAGGACATGACCGTCACGGATTATTGGCAGTCGTCGGACGGGACCCCCTACGTCTCGCTGTTCTACGGCCATGGCGAGGGCAAGGCTTGGCGTGCGACGATGGGCAACATCCGGCTCGACAGTGAAGGCTTCATCCGGCTCTTCAACTACTTCATCGTCAGCGAAGAGGCGCGGCTGCAGCTGCTAGACTCCTCGGGCGTCGCGCTCTTTTCCACGTTCGAGCGCGAACGCTATCGCTCCGTGGTGCATGGGACCTACCTCACCGACAAGGTGAGGCTCGGAGAGCCCCTGCAGATGCCCTGCCACTCGTGCCACGACCCGGAGAACGCCGAGCCGACCCGAGAGGACGAGATCACGACGGTCGCGCCCATCCCGGGGACGACCTGGGCCGTGTCCGTGCGCGAGAGCTCCGCGCACATCTACAACCCGCTGACCGACCTGATCTACTCGTCGGTCGCGTTGGTCTGCATCATCTTCGGCACCTTTGCGGGCTTCTTCCTGGTCATGGCTCGACAGGTCTTGCGTCCGATGCGGCAGCTGGCGCTGGCCGCGACGTCCATCAGCCGTGGGCACATCGACTCGCCCATCATGCTCGGGGCCGATGACGAGATCGGGGTCTTGGCGCGCTCGTTCGAGGCCATGCGCAAGATGCTCGAGCCCAGCCCGCAAGACGAGCAGCTGCCCGCCAAAGCACCGACCTCCGAAGACGAGGTCGAGAACGGCGAGCAGGACGACCCTCAACCCACCGTCAGCATGGGCATGCCGTGGACGAGCTCGTCGGGGGCCAGTCCCTACGCCAACATCCTCGAGCAGACCGCGAAGACCGTCATCGATGAGCTTGTTGGCGTCGAGCTCGTCCGCTCCGCGATCCTCTTCTTGGAGTTCGAAGATGACGGCACCCTCGCGCTGGTGACCCACGGGATCGAGCTCAAAGCCTCCCCGCGAGTCTCCCAGAGACTCTACCAGGCCAGCGCCACTGGCAGCATCGTCTCCATCGAGGCGCTCAAGGACTACGACATCCTGGCTGGCCCGGTGCAAGACACCCAGGCCTTCTACGTGCAGGAGATCAACCCGCTCGACAAATATCGAGGCCAGCTCTGGCTCGGCGTGTCCTCTCGCTCCGAAGAGATGTTGCGCACCATGCGCTTCGCCCTGAGCCTCATCTCGACGCAGGTCGAGTCTCTGCTCGAGCGCAACCTTCTCTACGCCCGACTGCACAACGAGCATGAGCAAAAGAACAAGATGGTGCGCCATCTCTTCGAGGCCGAAGCCAGCGAGCGAAAGTGGATCGCCCAAGAGATCCACGACGAGACCGCGCAACTGCTCACCACGCTGCTGCTCATGTTCGAGACCTTCCCCTCCGCAGAGCAGCCCGAGGACCAGGACAAAGCGCTGGATCGCGCGCGGGACCGGGTGACCCAGATTCTGGATGGCATCCATCGGCTGCTGCGGCGCTTGCGCCCGGCCGTGCTGGACGACCTAGGCCTCAACGAGGCCATCAAGTCCGTGGGACGCAACGTCCTGCAGGACCAGGGCGTCGAATTCGAGATGAAGTTCGTCGGAAGTGATGTATTCCTTGCCAAAGACGTCGAGAACACGGTCTACCGGGTCTTCCAAGAAGCCGTCACGAATACGGTTCGACACGCCGGTGCGAGCAGGGTCCGCGCTGAATTCGAGGTCGGTGAAGAGTTCCTCAGCGCGGTGATCGAAGACAACGGAAAAGGCATGGATCTCAAGTGGATGCGCGATCCTGACGAGCGCCCTCGGTGGGGCGTCTTGGGGATGCGTGAGCGCATTCACCAGCTCGGTGGGGTCATCGATTTCTCGACGCCGGAGGGTGGCGGGACGCGGATCTCGCTCAAGGTCCCGTTGCCCGACGAAGAAGAGGAGGACTAGTTATGGCCGTTAGAATCTTGCTCGCCGACGATCACACCATCCTGCGCGAAGGCATTCGCGGACTCATCGAGGCCCGCATGCCGGAGGCCGAGGTGGTGGGCGGCGCCGCCACCGGGCTCGAGGCCATCGAAATGTGCGCCAAGTTCCAGCCCGACATCCTCCTCCTCGACATCTCCATGCCCGACCTCGGCGGGCTCGAGGTCCTAGCCGAGCTGCCCAACGTCAGCCCCAAGACCAAGGTCGCCATCCTCTCGCAGTACTCGGACCCGGGCTACGTCATGCGCGCGCTGCGACTGGGCGCCAAGGCCTACATCCCGAAAAAGGCTCTGGCGCAAGACCTCATCGCCGCCATCCGCGCCGTCCTCGAGGGACGGACCTATCTCGACCCCTCCGTCGCCCACCTCGTCGTGCAGGCCGCCATCAACCCCGTCGAAGGCGGCGACGAGGACCTCGAGATCTCAGGACTGACGGCCCGCGAACGCGAGGTCCTCAAGCTCACCGCCGAAGGCAAGACCGCCAAGGACGTGGCCAAAGCCTTAGGGATCTCGGTCCACACCGCCAACCGCCACCGCGCCAACCTCATGGACAAGCTCGACATCCACAGCAAAGCCGAGCTCGTCAAGCTGGCCATCCGCCTCAAGATCATCGCGATCTAGTGTACCGTCTTCAAAATCGTATCAATGAATTCATGGGCTCATCCTCTGTCGAAAACGAAGCATCCCAAGCTACCTGAAATTGGTGATGCTGTGTAAAAACAGAGGGTTGATGGTGGTCTGGGCAACAACTCACCACAGAGAACACAGAGAACACAGAGAGCGGGCCACGAAGCCGTTTGAAGACGCTGAGTATCCGAGCAAATCCACGTGGCCGCTTAACTTCCGCTCTGTGTTCTCTGTGTTCTCTGTGTTCTCTGTGGTGAGCATGAGCCTCAAGAAATAGTCTCGCACCCATCAAGTCAGCGAGGGGCCGATTGATATCACTTCGAAGACAGTCCACTAGAGAGCGCTACTCCCGCAGACGCTCCTTGAGGCTCTCCAACGCCTCGTCACTCTTGGGCCAGTCGCCCTTGAGCAACCTCGACATCGCCCGATCGGCCAGCAGTTTCCCCTCTGTCTGGCAGGTCGGGCAGTAGTTCGCCTCGTTCGACGCGTAGCGGAGCCTCTGCACCTTCGCGCCGCAGTCCGGACAGGGCACACCGTACTTGCCGTGCACCGCCAT
>PFUG01000488.1 GCA_002789955.1 Deltaproteobacteria bacterium CG_4_9_14_3_um_filter_63_12
GGCCGAACATTCCCCAGCCCAAGGTGCAACCTTGGGCAACCGACGCCCGCCCGCGCGATCCCACAAGTGTACAAACTCCAGGGAAGTGTACAAACTCCAACGCGCGGCTGCGCCGCGCCTCCCTCTCCCGCCAGGGCCGGCCCGCAGGGCGCGCGGCTGCGCCGCGCCTTAGGAGCTCAACCAGTGCCGTGAGTGTGCCGCCATTGGGTTGGCACGGCGTCCAGTATCGCTCAAAACGATCGAGCTCCGCAGAACGTATGGCGCCCAACCGGGCCACCGGTACTTGCCAACGGCGCGTTCTCTGTCAAACGTTCGGGCAAATCGCATAGGTTGGTGCACGAGGTCCCGAGCGCGTCTCATCCTCTCTCGCAGAGACATGTGCCGCGGCGCCCCCTCTTCACAAGCGGCGACGGGGGTGAGACGGTGCGCAAAGGCCACTGTCGCAGAGGACCCTATGCCCACAGAATTTAGGCCCAACAAGAACCAACCGTCGCACACCAACAACGCCACCCATGTTCAGTGGCTCATTCGGCTGCGTTGGTTCTGCATCGCGGTTTTGCTCGTGGTGCTGGTTCTCGCGCGCCTTGTTGGGCTCGACATCCCCACTGAGCTGGGCTGGTTGGTTCTCATGACGATCGGTGCAAACACGGTGTGGAGTGTTGGGGCGCGTCACGCGCTCGAACCGCAACGGCACATCATGGCCCAAACCGTGGTCGATGTGCTGCTGCTGGCTGCGCTGATCCACTACAGCGGAGGAATTGATAACCCGCTCCAGCTCGTCTTCGTACTGCAGGTCGCGATTGTGAGCGTCATCCTGCCGCGCCGGCGAGTGCTCATCTTAGTGGGCGCAGTCGTGTTGGTGCACAACGCAGTAGTCGTCGGTGAGGGGATGGGGTTCTTGGCGCACCACCCACTGGCGTTGGGGGCCCACGCCAAGCATGACATGGCAGGTGACGCGCTCTGGCAGCAACCCGAGTTCTTGGTCATTTATGGGGTGGCGTTCTCTGCGACGGTGATCGGCGTGGCCTATTTGGTGGGTGGATTGGTGGTTCGACTCGAGGAGTCGCTCCAAGAGGGATTGGAGCGCCAGCGGCTCGACCTCGCCCGGGCGCGACTGGCTCGCATTGGAACGCTGTCGAGCGGGGTCGCGCACGCGATTCGCAATCCCCTCCACGGCATGTTCAACTGCCTGGAGATCTTGGGGAAAGCCCCAGAGCGTGCAAAAGAGGAGGAAGAGCTGCTCTCCCTCTTACACGAGGGCGTCTCACGCATCGAGCGAGTCACGCGACGCTTGTTGGCCATGTCGCGAGACGTCCCGTTGGATTTGCGGGAAACTGACCTATCCCACGTGATAGATGAAGCGATCAGCCTCTCGTCCGTTCGTGCGCTCGAGCAGAAGACCATTGTCCGAGCGCTCGACCCCGTTCCTCTCGTCTGGCTGGATTCTGACCGTTTTGCGGAGGCGCTGAGCAACATCATCGACAATGGGCTCGACGCTTCCACACCAGGGGCGTCGGTTGAGGTCCGCTGCCGCCTCGATGCATCGAACAACCAAATCGAGCTGGTTGTGCAAGACCACGGCGCGGGCATCGCGAACGAGTTTCTGCCCAGAGTGTTCGACCCTTTTTTCTCGACCAAGACGATCGGAGAAGGTTCCGGTCTCGGACTTGCAATCGCCTTAGAGGTCTTCGAAGAGCACGGATTCGCACTCTCAATCCTGAGCGAGGTGGGAGAGGGCACGTCAGTGCAGCTCTCGATTCCCCTACAGAGCCAATGAACAGTGTCTCAGCAGCCATCGACCTGGGTCTTATGGGGCTTACGTGTCGAGCGGCCAACGCGCAGCAATGCAATCGGTAAGCGGTCATGCCCAATAGCCTCCCCATCGCTCCGCTGCGTGTTCTCGTCGTCGACGATGAAAAGCTGTCCCGCATCACCACCGCTCGGCAGCTGACCGAGGCAGGGATACTGAGCCTGACCGCTGAGAATGGCTTTGATGCGTTGAAGATTCTGCAGAGCCAGACCTTCGACGTGATGCTTACCGACCTGAAGATGCCGGGCCTCGACGGACTCGCCCTTCTCGAGAAGGCGAGGCAGAACCACGCCAACATGGACGTCATCCTCATGACAGCCTACGGCACGGTCGAGTCTGCGGTGGCGGCGATGCACGCCGGTGCGGTCGATTATTTGGTGAAGCCCTTCCGGTTCAAAGAACTTCAGCATCGCCTCAAGCGCATCGCGGAGTTGAGAGGCTATCGAGAGGAGGTACGAAATCTCCGCGCGATCTTGACGGCAGACGTCGACTTCGAGGGACTCTTCGGACAATCGCCGAGCATGACCCAAGTGAAGCGCCTGATTCGAACCTTTGCCGATCACAGCCCCCCTGTCTTGATCACCGGCGAAACAGGGACAGGGAAGGAGGTGGTCGCAAGAGCTCTGCACAGCCTCAGCTCTCGATGCCAGCAGCCGTTCGTCCCGTTGGCCTGTGGTGCGATACCCTCTGATCTGGCGGAGAGCGAACTCTTTGGACACGAGCGGGGTTCTTTCACAGGCGCCTCATCGCAACGCACCGGCACCTTCGAGCGTGCCCACAGAGGGACCCTACTTCTCGACGATGTCGACGATCTCCCCCCCAAGGTCCAGGCCAAACTCATCCGCACACTGCAGGAGGGTTCCGTCCAAAGAGTGGGCGGAACGAAAGAGATCTTGGTCGATGTGCGCGTGATCGCGACGACCAAAGTGTCCCTAGAGACCCTGGTCGCCGAGGGACGGTTTCGCGACGACCTCTTCTACCGCTTGCGCGGACTCGAGATCCCCCTTCCTCCACTGCGCGCCAGGGGCGATGACGTGGTCCTGCTGGCTCAGGCCTTCTTGCACCAGTTCTGTGAAAATCGCGACGGTGAGGTGCAGTGGAGTCCAGAGAGCCTCAAGAGAATTCGCGCCTACTCTTGGCCTGGCAATGTGCGGGAGCTGCGCCGGGTGGTGGAGACGCTCGCGATTGTCTGCGACGGCAAGACCATCAATGAGGCCGACCTGCCACCCTTCCTCCGTCGCGAGGTCAAACAAGGCGTGGAGAGACTCTACACACTGCACCTCGAGAACGCCGAGGCGGTTCCCTTCGTCGAGCTCCTCCATTCGGTGGAGGCCGCCGTCTTCGAATGGGCCTTACAAAAGGCCTCTGGACAACAGCAGCAGGCCGCCTCGTTGCTCGGTCTCGTTCGCACGACGTTCCAAAGCAAGCTCGCCAAGCATGCAGTCCACGAAGAGGCTTGAGCCCCGGATTTGTGCAGAGCTTTCTCCTCTTTGTTGCCACCGATGGCTTTGCTGACCGGCACTCCCGGGTACAAACTCGCGAACGAAGTGCCGAGATCTCGGCCCCATTGCCGAGATCTCGGCAGCAATCTCGCCGAGACCTCCCTTGCAACCGTTCGCGATACCCCTCGCCGACCACGACGCCAAGGTCTGTACGAGGTTCTGAGTCGAGTCGAGTTGTGGGCGTCGTGTTGATGGCCTACCCGTTGCAGGTGTGCGCGCCGGTCGTGCTCGATTTGATTCACTCATAGGCTTTGATTCACCCATAGGCTCTCGGAGGCGCCGATGCTCAGACATTCGATGTGGCTTTGCTTACTCATCTCAACCCTGGCTGTCTTTTCATGCAGTAGCGATGGAAAAGACGGTGAAGTCGGACCCGCTGGCGAAGTTGGCCAACCCGGAACCCCAGGCGACCCCGGAACCCCAGGCGACCCCGGAACCCCAGGCGACCCCGGAACCCCAGGCGTCGCCTGCACCGCCACCGATAACCTCGACGGCACCTTTACCATCGATTGCGATGGCGATGTGATCACCGTGTCCGACGGCGCGGATGGAGGCTCTTGCTCAATTCAGGACAACGTCAACGGCAGCCGCTCCGTCGTCTGCGAAGATGGCACCGATGTGGTCATTCGTGACGGCGTGGCCTGCTGGGATCTGAACGCCAACTACACCTGTGACAACGCCACGGAGGACCTCAATGGAGACGCGCTGTGCAGCAGCGCGGATTGCGGCGCGTTCCCCCCATTGCAGCCAGCGGGCGTCGTTGGCTGGGTCACAGACACCGCGAACCTCCCCGCGGCTGGTGGTACCCTCTACTTTGTACCCGCCGCTGATGTACTCGCCCTGCCAGCCACCACCGTCGCCGTGGACTCCACCAACGATGAGCCCCTTGAAGACACCATCGCAGCCAACGGCGCGAGCTATCAACAAGCCCTCATCGACAGCAATGGCTTCTATGAGCTGCAGACGCTCAGCGCAGGGACGTACTTCGTCACCTTTATTCCTGCAGTGACCGACACCGAGCACCTCCCCGGTGGCAGCGCGTGTCGCACCGCCGTGGACGCGGCTGTGCTCGCTGGCACGCGCCTCGACGTGACGGTCTCCAACAATGCTCCCGATGACGCGACCTTCGTCGGGTCAGGGGCATGCGTCTCCTGCCATGGCCGCAGTCACATCTCTGAGACCATGCACCGCATCGGCATCTGGAGCCCTACCGAAACGGGCGCCCTGCAGAATCTCGGACCGCGCTTCGATGACCTCTATATGGCCATCGAAGACAAGTTCGAAGTCGTTGGCGGCACGACCGTTTACTTCTACGACTACGATGCGACCCGTGGCATGGACAAGTACAAGACCTCTGAGACCAACCCAGGGGCCAACGTGGCTTTCACTGTCACCGTGCAACGTAACGCAGGGACCAATTCACTCGAGATGGTCCTGCACAACGTCCAAAACGGCGCAGACATGGACCGAACCTTCACCGTGGACGCGATCTATGGTGGCGGTGTGATGAAACAACGCTACATGACTCGCCTCACCAATGCTTCGGGAAACTACCTCGCCGTGCTGCCCGTGCAGTTCCAGCATGCAGGCCGCGAAGCCGCGCCTTACGGCCGCACCTCCAAGGTCTGGCGTGACTACCATGGCGACTTCTGGTACGACGAGAACAACGATCTGCTCAAAGAACCGGGCGCGAACCGCTCGTTCGAAAAGAACTGCATCTCCTGCCATGCGGTGGGCTCGCAGATCAGCGGCTCCGATGCCACGCTCTGGAAGGCTGAGCTCGTCGAGGACACCTTCTTTGGCTCCGGCGACTTCGACTACGACGGCAACGGTGTTGCCGACGAGGTCAACGTCGGTTGCGAGACCTGCCACGGTCCAGGCTCGGCTCACTGGGCTTCGGCTGGTCAAGGCAAGCACATCGTCTCGCCGAAGCTCCTCACGCCCGAGCGAGAAGCCATGCTCTGTGGGCAGTGCCACAGCCGCCCCAAGGGAGCACTGGGAACCGACAGCCCCGTCAACGCCGACGGCTGGATGATGCGGGCGGGAACCTCGCGCAATGACTTCCTCACCGACTACGCCACGACACAACTCGACGGCGCCGCTTCCGACTACTACACCGACTCGGACAAACACTCGAAGTCCCATCATCAGCAGTACTCGGACTTCATCCGCTCGGCTATGTACAAAAACGACTCGAACCTGTTGACCTGCTCCTCTTGTCACAACCCACATGAGCGGACCGACAACCCCCGCCAAGTCATCGCCGACGTCAACGACAACGTTGCAGCCTGTGGCAGCTGTCACACCCAAGCCGTCGGCCTCGAAGCCCATCTCACCGCCCAAAGCATCCCAAGCGCGGCAACGAAAGCCAGCATCGCCCTCTGTGTCGACTGCCACATGACCAAGGCCGCCAAGTCGGGCGCTGGCCAGCCGGCGAAGGTACTCAACGGCGTGCAGTACTGGGCCAATGACATCACTTCGCACCTCTTCAAGGTGCCCGACCGCGGCCTCGCCGTCTCGGCCGGCATGCCGGTTCCCTACACCAACGTCTGTGGTGCGTGCCACACCGCCGCGCCTTGAGTGATTCATGAAAGGGCGCAGCGTGCTGCGCCCCAGGGCGCAGCACGCTGCGCCCCTACGAAGAGGTCGCCTGGGAAAAAGGCGACCTCTTGGTCGTTCTTGCGCCTGGAAGGGGTCGGGTCGAGTCCTGTCAGGCGTCTTGAGCTGATTGACCGGAGCACCCACATCCCGCTTGGCAGCTCGCTTTCAAATTGACGACTCAAGTGCGAGACCACCGCACCGGCGACAAGGTCCTTCGACGGCTCGCCCCCACCTCACTGCAGAAGCTTCCACGGCCCTACTCCCTAAACGGCGCGCTCGCCAACGCGTCCACGGCCCAATGCAGCGACGTGCGGGGAGCTCTCGACCACCCGCGCAGTCGACACGGCCGCCGCTGGGGAACGCAAGTCGATCGCGCCACCGAGTTGCCCTGCACGGCCGGGGGCTGCCCGGTCGTCGTCATGGCACTACCTTTCCGTAACACTTTCGCGCGAAACCCGCCGAATTGCCCCTCGCCACAACTCCGCGCTTTTCCAGTCACTCCTGTGTAAACATCCCCGAACAAGCCGTCGCGAGCGTCTCTGTTCGAGATCTCAAAGCAAACCTGCCGTCGTCATCGCCGTCCCTTGCGCAGACAAGCCTCTCGCTGTATCGTTCCCGAGTCGCGCTCAAATTTGTCCTCCAGTCCGGCGAGCCCCCGTGCACCAGCCTTCAGCAACACGCCCCATCGACTCTCGAGTCCCCGACGCGCTCGGCCGATTCGCTCTCGAGACCCTCGCCGCCTGGCTCCCCAGAGCCCACACCCACGGCTGGCTCCGGCTCGACCCTCGCGACGGCGCAAGAATTTGGCCCGAAGAGCTGCGTTACGCCCTTGCGCTGGGTGGTGAGAATTTGGCCCCCCCAACGCTATCTCCAGTGATTCAGGGCGGATAGGGGGCGCGTGGGCTCGCTGCTGGCAGCTTTTGGGGACTGCGCACAGCGGTGGCGACCTGTTGGCCGAGCGTTGGTGGTCGCTCTCGCTCCACCGACAGCTCCCCGAAGAATCCTTGCGACTGCTGGCTTTGCTTGTGGCCGGCGCGGCGAGCACTCCGCTGTCTCGAGTGTTTCGATACGCATGGGCGGATTTTGGCCGTCGAGAGATGCCCGTTGGGTTCGCCTCACTCCTGCTCGCCGTCGAGAGCCCTGAGGCCGTTGGAGGGTGCGAGCTCCTCGATGGAAGCGGGCCGCTCGCTGCAGAGCAGCTGCGACGGCTTGGGCTCGTCGACTTCGTAGAGACGGAGACCCCAGGCGGCACCACAGCCGAGGTCGGCCTCCGCGTCCCAGGCGACGTCGTGGCTTGGCTCTGCGGCTGGCCGCAGCAGCTCCCAGAACGGCTCGAGGGCGACAATTTACCGCGTGCCTCCAAGCGACTCAAAGCTGTTTTGGCACCCCGCATTCGCCAATTGGCTGTCGGTCACAGTTCGACCCATGATGCACCACAAGTCGTCGTCTGCGGCCCCAAAGGCAGCGGCCGTCTCGGCATCGCCGCCGAGCTCGCCG
>PFUG01000379.1 GCA_002789955.1 Deltaproteobacteria bacterium CG_4_9_14_3_um_filter_63_12
AGGAGCAGCGAGCCGCGGAGCCTGTGCGCAGCGGCGAGCACCGTGGCGCCAGCGATGTGCTCGGGATCTGAAGGCCAGAAGACCAGCGCGTTGGGCAGAGCCGCGCCACTGAGCCTCGCCAGAGGGTCGACGAAGAGCCAGTCGGCGAAGCACGCGATGGGGCGAAGTGTAGGCAGGAGACCGGCCTCGTCGACTTCGCCACGCCAATGGCCGTCGAAGAGCCGTGAGAAGTTCTCGACGCGGCCGTGCGCCAACCAATGCAACGGATCCCACCGTAATCGGTGTGAGAGTGTCGTCGGGCGAGCTGTGATTGCGTTCGTTTCCACGCTATGAGGCCTTTCGGTGTTGGGTCGCGGAGTGTCCTCGAGCTGGCTACGAGTTATCGGCATCCGGCGCCAAAACGTTGCAGGAAAATGCAGGAGAAGCCTCCAAAAAGAGCGAGCCTGAGCGTTCGCGCGGTGACGGCCTTGTACACCGCGGTCGCCGTGCTGTTGCTGCCGCTGTGGCTCCTCATTCTCTCAAGGCGTCGGCTGCGGCTCCCTCTCGGAGAGCGCCTTGGCAGGGTTCCGGCGGGTTCTCCACACCGCAATCCCGGCGCTGGCTGCGTGCTCACGCACGCGGCCAGCGCCGGCGACGTGCAGGCGGTGATTCCGCTGCTCAGGCAGCTGCGGGCTCATGACCCCGAGCTGCACTTGGTCCTGACCACCCAGACACGCAGTGGGCGCGCCCTGGCACAGGCCCTCGAACTCGGTCTGGATGTACGCGCTCTGCCCGTCGACGCCTGGCCTTGGGTCGACCGCTTCGTCGCCGAGCTGGCGCCAAACGTCGTCGTCCTGGAGTACCTCGAGCTGTGGCCACGGCTGTTACGCAAGGTGAAGGCACACGGGGCGACGGTGATCCTGCAAAACGCTCGGTTGCACCCCAGGCGTCGCGGTCGTTATGCGTCGGGGTTCTACCGCGAGCTGCTCTCGCTGGTGGACTTCTGCACGGCGCGCTCAGCGAGCGATGCGGCGGCGTTGGGGAGGTTGGGTGTGCAGGCCGAGGTGTTTGCGCACAGCAAGCACACGACACTCGCGGGGCAAGAGGCCCCGCAAGTGCGTGCGCTGCTGGCGGCACGTGGTCTGAGTGGCCTCGAGCGGGAGTCGACTTGGCTCGCTGGCTCTCTCCATGTCGAGGAGGCCGATGCAGTGCTCCGAGCGCAGGTCGCGCTGGGTTCGTCGCGCCAGCTGCTGCTGGTCCCGCGCTACCCCGAACACGGGGCGGCCATCGCCGAGAAGGCGGCCCGGTTGGGGCTCTCCGTGCGTCGGCTCGCCGCCGCTGGCGTCGTTGCTGGAGACGAGCAAGCCCAAGTGCATGTCGTCGAGACGGTAGGCGAGCTGCGGACCCTCTATGCGGCAGCCGCTGTGGCGTTGGTCGGCGGGACCTTGTGCCGGCGAGGAGGACAGAACCCCCTCGAAGCCGCGGTGGCAGGCTGCGCAGTGGTCGTTGGGCCGCACACCGACCAGATCCACGAGGAGTTGCAAGCACTGAACGGGGGGTTCTCCTGTGACGCAGAGGGGTTGGCCGCAACACTGGAGTGCGCCTTCCAAGTTGGGGGAGAGACGTCGATGGAAGCCGTTGAGACGCTGGTCCTGGACGCGCAGAGGGGCGTCGAAAAGGTCGCTGCAGAGGTGTTGCGTGCGCTCACACTAGCGTCGTGACGGTTTGTTGCAAAAGCCTCTGGCGAGGCAGGGCCGAGATGCGTATGCTGCCGCCCTCGTACCACCAAAGTCCGCCCGTCCCCTCGTCAGCGCGAGGCGATCGTGGCGTCACCGAACGCGTGGCCAACAGAAACCCGCCTAAACACAAGCGGAGGCTCCATGTCCGACCCCACAGAACAAGATGACGTCCGCATCCTGACCAATCTCCTGCTGGACGGCTCAGTCTACTCGCCGATGATGGAAGGTGACGTGATCCCAATCGAAGGGCCAGAGGCGTTGCCCTACTTACCGGTCTTCCAGACGCCGGAGTCGTGCGAGCTGCAGTTCGAAGGGACGACGGCCGGTCATCTGAGCGGGCAGGTCTGCCTCGAGCGCGCCATCGACGAGGGTTGGGGAGTCGTGCTCGAGCTCAGCACGGCGTTCTCGCATGGGACGTTGCGAGATCTGGCGGCGCAGATTTCCACGAATCTCGACACGGTCGTCTACCCTCGTTTCGACATCAGCGAAGCCGAGGCCGTATCGACCTCGGCACCGCCGGCCCAGCGCGCCCCGGCGAGCATGCTCCGCGCGATCCAGAACGTGCTCGAATCCGAGGCGGGGCTAGGCCGTGCTTGGTTGACGCTGGTGACGGAGGTGACGGACGAAGAGCCTCGCTCGAATCTCTTTGTCGTCGCCGATCCGTCCGACAAAGAGGTGTTCGATGGGTTCTCGTTGTTGCACCGGCTGGCTTGGGCGGCGAGTGTCACCGAGCCGATCCAGCTGATGCTCTCTCACCCGGGCTCCCCTTTCTCCGAGGAGTCGATGCGGGCCTGCCCGCGCTTGTACCCCGCGATGCCCAAGGTCTGATCGCGAACGCCGGGACAACAGCTTCGAAGTCTACGTCTCCAGCTCCGCCGTGGTAAGAGCCTCACCACGCCCAACCCTGTGGCAGCCCTCGACAAGATGTCCGTCATCGTCACCTGGGGCGGACGGACAGACAGACAGGCAGCCAAGTCTGCACCCACCTCTGCCAGGCCGTGAACACGAACACCATCGCGAAGCAGATGATGCCTGTCTGTGGGGCCTGGTAGCAAAAAGCACACAGCGCCAAAGGAAAGCCCCTCGAGCCCGAAGGCTCGAGGGGCTTGGTGGAGCATCATGGGGGGCGACGCTCCACTGATCATCGAGGAGCTAGGGGGCAGCGGTCTCTGCGTGCCTCGCCTTCATCTCCTGTGCTTTCTCTCGGATCTCCACGATGTCTTTCTGCATCTCGGCCAATCCATACCAGGTCGTGTAGTCTGGGTTCATGTGGAACGCGCCCTGGAAGGTGCGCATCCGGTGTTCCAGGAACATTACGTACAGAGTCTGCTCAATGGATGACTGTGCTCCGTAGAAAGTTAGAAGATCGGGGTAGGCTGCCTTTCCTTCGGCGGGTTTGAGGATTCCCAAAGTGTAGAGCTCAGCGACCCTTTCGATGGCCTCGGCCATGAGTTTGTCGGCCTCCTTGATCATCTGGTCGGCGCTCTCGAGGTTCGATTTGGCATAGCTCTCGCTGTGACACTTGGTGCAGATGGCGGTCATCTTGTCGCGCTCGGCCTGCCACTCTTCGGCGCTCAGCCTTGCGACCTTGCCGGCAACGACGACCTCGAGCCGAGGTGTAGGCTTGCCTTCCATGTCCAAGACCCCCAGCCCTTTGAGAATGGTCGCTCGGTAACCCATCCACTCTTCGTCGGCCTCGGGCAGACGCAGGGCCAGAAATCCCCAGGCGGTCATGACCTCGTGGTCGCCACCGTCCATGTGGCAGGTCTGGCACTTGGGCGCGCGCCCAGTGTCGCCCTCGGTCTGGTAGATGACACCGTGCTTGGAGCCCGACCACATCTCCCATTGGGGGTGGTCGAAGCCCATGTGGCAGGTCTGGCAAGCTTCGGGCTTGGAGGCCTCTTCTTTGGAGAACTTGTGCCGCGTGTGGCAGGAGTCGCACGGCGAGCCGTAGTGGGAGTCCTCTCGCTGTTCCGGCGTGCGCGAACCCACCTTGTGGCAACCCCCGCATCCCTTCAGGCCTTGGATGTAGGCATGTGGTTGGAAGCCAGTCTCCGGCATCGCCGTCAAAGCGACCCAGCCCAGAGCGTGTTTGCCGTCCATGAACTGCTTATGTTGGTTCTCGTGGCACTCGCCACAGGTCTCCTCGGTTGGGAGCTGGGCTTTCGCGACGTCATCGGCGCTGCTGTGGTTCGAACCGTGACAGTCGCTGCAGTCCACGCCTTCATGCCCCATCACTCCAGACTTGTGGTCACGAACGATGTTCGGAGTGACCGTGGTGTGGCACTTCACGCACTCGGTCTCCACATACTTGCTCGGCTGCTCCGCGACTTGCTCCCCCTCGCCAGTCTGTGGAGCAGACTTACAGCCCACCAACGAAAAGCCCAACACCGCAACCACGAAAACCATTCGTCTCAACACCATTCTACCCTCCAAGTTATTTGGGCCGTCGACCCTATGAAAGCCGCATTGCGGCTGAATTTGCGAAGCCATCCCGCTCGCGCGGGGCAACGTGAAGAAGGCCGCAGCGCGAAGTTCCCCCCTCCGCGCAGCCTCCTTCATGGAGTTCGACCACCCTAATAGGGGATCGACCGACGCACAGTAGACCAGTGACTCTATAGAGTCAATTGGCTACTGATGCGCCATAGAGGGTTGTCGAAGTCGGAGCCAGAAGGCTAGACTCGCCGTCCCGAGCCGTCAGCGGCGGGGTCTGACCTTCGTTCTGGTGATCTGCCTTGTGGGGACCGAACAGCGAGGAGGGGGATGGGGAGCACGTTGGACCAAGCCATTTCGCGAGGGGCCGAAGCCATTCGGGCTGCGGAGTTCCTGTTGTTCTCGGCCGGCGCCGGCATGGGGGTGGACTCGGGCTTGCCCGATTTTCGTGGCCCCGAAGGATTCTGGCGGGCCTATCCGGCCTATCGACATCTCGGCCTAGAGTTCTCCGACATGGCCAATCCACGCTGGTTTGCAGACGATCCGGCGTTCGCCTGGGGCTTCTATGGGCACCGGCTGAACCTGTACCGGGCGACGATCCCTCACCTTGGCTTCGCGATTCTCAAGGATTGGAGCCAGTCTCGCAGCACGTTCATCTTCACATCGAATGTCGACGGGCAGTTCCAGTCGGCGGGCTTCGAAGAGCACCAGCTCTTCGAAGTCCATGGTGCGATTCGCTGGGCACAGTGCACGCAGCCCTGCACCAGCGAGGTCTGGAACGCCGGCGACCTGGAGGTTCGGGTCGACGAACAGACCTTCCGAGCCGGACCACCACTGCCCCAATGTCCGCACTGCAGCGACGTCGCTCGGCCCAACATCCTCATGTTTGGCGACTGGCGATTTCTCGGGACCCGCTGTGAGGAACAAGCTCAGCGCTACCAACGCTGGCGCGCTGGCCTGGACGCCCGCAAGACCGTCGTCATCGAGATGGGCGCCGGGACGTCGATTCCGACCGTTCGCCACGAAGGTGAAGCCCTGCTGCGCAAGGGCGCCACGCTCATTCGGATCAACCCTCGTGAGCCGCAAGGACCCAGCGGGACGCTGTCTCTCCCAATGGGGGCTTTGGCGGGAGTGACGGCGCTGAAAGACAAGCTCTAGGGTCTTTCAGCGCCGGCTCTTCGACTCCAGGCCCGCCGCCGAAGCGAGCGGGCAGTCTCTCTAACGGCAGGCACCGATGGTGTCGATGCTGACTCCAGACTGTTCCGCTTCGCAGCGGTTTCCGTACGTCACCTTGTCACAGCCGCAGACTGGGCTGTAGCCCATCGAGCACGTCATCCCTTGCTCCACGCAAGTCCCCAACATGTCGGCGCCATTGCAACTGCCGTCGGCGTAGATGCAGGCCGCGTTCGAGCTGCTGCAGGTCAGGCCGACGAAGCCACCGCAGGACTCTCCAACCGACCCGCAGGCGCCGTTGTGGTCGATGGCGGCGCCAGCTACGTTGGCGTCGCAGGGGCTGCTGTAGGTCACGCCATCACAGCCACAGACTGGAATGTAGGCGTCTGGACAGCTCACGGGGATTGGTTCACACAAGCCGCGGGGGTCCATGGCGCCGCAGGTGCCCGCTGCGATCACGCAAATCTCTCCAGTTGCGCAGCCTATGTTGGCCAAGCCACCACAACCCGTGGTCGTCTCACAGGCGCCTTCGTGACTGATCGCCGCGCCGGCCGCGATCGCATCGCACTCGTTGCCGAACGTGACACCGTCACAGGAGCACACTGGCATCCAGACATCGGGGCAGCCAACCGTCTTGGGCTGACAGGTTCCGGTCGGATCCATCATGGCACACGTGCCGACGCCAAACACACAGACCTCGCCCGTGGGGCATTGGACAGCGGCCAGCCCGCCACACATTTGGGTCGAACGACACTCACCGAGGTGGTCGACCGAGACGCCCGCTGAGGTTGCAGCGCAGCGGTTGCCGTAGGTGACGCCGTCGCACCCGCAGACGGGAGCGTACTCTTCGGTGCACGCCTCAGGAGCGACCAAGCAGGCACCCATGTTGTCCATGATGTTGCAGGTGCCGTCGGCGTTGATGCAGACCTCGCCGCTTGCACACTGGAACCCGGCGATGCCACCGCAGTTCGCGATGGCGCCGCACTCTCCGACGTGGTCGATGGTCACGCCAGCGGCGATGGCATCGCAGCGGTTGCCGTAGGTTTGGCCGTCGCATCCACACACGGGCTGCCACAGTTCGGGGCACGCACCAGGTTGTGGAACGCAGACGCCCATGCCGTCGGCGAGGTCGCAGGTGTTGTCCGGGTAGACGCAGAGCTCGCCAGCGGCACAGGCGAGTCCGGCGAAGCCACCGCACTCGTTCTTCGGGGTCTCACACTCGCCTGCATAGGAGATGGAGGCGCCGGCGGCGGTGGCCGAGCATCCGTTTCCGTAGGTCACGCCGTCGCAACCACACACGGGGGCGTATTCCATCGTGCAGGCTTCGGGCACTGCCGTACAAGTTCCCGCCTCATCAGCCGCACCGCAGGTGAACTCTGGGAAGATGCAGACCTCGCCGGCCGCGCATTGAATGTTGCTGCGGCCACCGCAGGCGACCGTGGTCGACCCGCACTCGCCGGCGCTGGCGACGTTCACGCCCGCAGCAGCGGCCGAGCAGCCGTTTCCGTAGGTGTTGTTGTCGCAGCCGCAGACGGGGGCGTATTCCATGGTGCACGCTTCGGGCGTGGCCGTGCAGACCCCGCTGCCGCCACACACTTCGCCGCTGGCGAGGGCGCAGTATTGGCCGGCAGGACAGAGCACATCGAGCGCCCCACCACAATTGGTGTTGGTGGTGGTGCAGTCGGGATCTGGCAGCCCGCAGTACGAGTCACAAACCCCGTCGCCGTAGAAGGCGAGGGTTTCGCAGGGATCGGGCGTGTTGGCGCAGTCGGTGTCGGCGAGCACGCAGAAGGGGTCGCAGGTGCCGTCGTCGTACCAGCCTTGCGCTTGGCAGATGTCCTCGCCGTCATCGGACTTGCCGTTGAGGGCCCGCGCTTGCTCCTTGGAGTAAATCGACGTGACGTTGGTCGGGGTCTCCTCTCCCGTGCAGCCGACGAGCAGAATCAGAACCAGCAGGAGCCCGCTGGTTAGGCCAACGGACGAGAGCGTGCGGGGTTTCGAAAAGCCTTTCATGATCGCTCCTTGAGCTTCTTGAGTTGAACA
>PFUG01000351.1 GCA_002789955.1 Deltaproteobacteria bacterium CG_4_9_14_3_um_filter_63_12
CAGGGGGTAGGTGACCTGGTCTTCGACGATCTGTGGGGCCTGTCCGGTGTATTCGGTGCGGATGACGACCTGCACGTCGGAGAGGTCGGGGATGGCGTCGATGCGGATGTTGGCGGCAGCCCAGAGCCCGCCGAGCCCGATGACGGCGGTCATGAGCAGGACGAGCACTCGGTTTCGCACACAGCTGTCGATAATCTTGTCAATCACGGCGCACCCTCCCGAGAAAAGCGGAGCTCAATAGACGTCTGCTGAGTCGGCGGCGGTCGAGGCTCAGGGAGCCGCGGCCGCTGCGGCGGGCAGCGCCTTGCGTGAGTCGGAGCAGGTGAGCATCTCGCTGCCGTAGAAGGGGTTGCGCACGTCCGAATCCCCTTGCAGCCAGACGCTGCCGCCCATGTACATGGGGCAGTGCAGCACGTGCACCGCAGCCTCGTGCGAGGCGGGAACTCCGGTGGCGCCTACGAGCGCGCTCATCGCCTCGCTGAGGGCGCGGAACGCGGTGCGGATGTCGGCGAGGCCGTCGGCGTCGGCGACGGCGGTGGCGAGCGCCTCGAGGTCGGCGGCGTGGTTCATGTGCCAGAAGTGGGGAGCGCCAGGAACCTCGGTGGCCACGAGCTCAGCGACGTGTGCGGCGAGGCTTCGTGCCGAGTCGGCGACGCCGTCGGTGGAGTCCGAGGCGAGGCGGTCGGCAATGGTCAAGTAGGCGTCGAGCATCTGGCCCAGGGCGGTCTGCGCGGCGGCGGGCAGGACGTCTTTGACCTCGGCGACGGCGACAACGACGGGCTTTTGGTCGGCGGCGAGGTCGCCTTCGATCATGCGGGCGAGGGCCTCGCGGGTCTTGGCCTCGCTGTCGAGCAGGAACTGACCGCTGACGACGACCTGTTCGCCGGGCTTCAGCCCCTCGAGGATCTCGATGCGGCCGTCGTCGAGCTCGAGTCCGACCTTGACGGCGCGCGGCTCGAACTTGCCCTCGCCGAGGCTGACGAAGGCGACGCTGCGTGCGCCGGTGGTGAGGACCGCGCTGCGGGAGGTCAGGATGCCCATGCTCGAGCTCGTGTTCTCGAGGTAAATACTGGCGAACATGCCGGGTTTCAGCGTCAGGTCGGCGTTGTCGAACTCGAGGCGAACCTGCACCTCGCGGGTGCGGGGGTCGAGGGTCGGGTCGATGTAAGTAACGGTCCCCTCGAAGTCGCGGCCTGGCGCGTAGGGCAGCGTCATAATGGCTCGCTGACCCAGCTTCACCGAGGGCAGCTGATACTCGTAGACCGTCACGCTCACCCAGACGCGGGACAGGTCGGCGATGCGGAAGACCTTAGTGCCTGGGGCGACGTGCATCCCTTCGTTGGCCTGCTTCTCGACCACGACGCCTTCATAGGGGCTGAGGATGGTCATGGTCTTGCCGGGCTCGCCGCGCTGGATGAGCGCTTCGATTTGGGCGTCGGAGACGTCGAGGAACTTCAGGCGGGTGCGCGCCGATTCGACCAGGCGATCGTTGCTCGGCAAGCTGCGGCGCCCACCGAGCGCGGAGAGGAGCTCGCTCTGCGCGGCGTAGAGGTCCGGCGAGTACAGGTCGAAGAGGGGCTGATCGACGGCGACCGGTGCGCCGAGGTAGTCGACGTGCAGCTTCTCGATCCAGCCGTCGACTTTGAGGTTGATGTCGCGCACCCGGGTCTCGTCGGTGCCCACGGTCCCGACGGTGCGGATCGTCTGCGTGATGGGCCCCATCTCGACGGGCGCGACGCGGATGCCGATGTTCTGGGTGACCACAGGGTCGATGGCGACCTCGCCGGTGAACTTCGCGGGGTCGAGCGGGGTGAGCTCCATGTGGCAGATGGGGCAATCGCCGGGCTCGGGGAGGATGACCCACGGGTGCATCCCGCAGGTGTAGAACTGTCCGTTGGATTCCTTCTTCTCTTCGCCGAAGAGACCCGCACCAGCCTTCCAGAGCTTTGCTCCTGCGGTCTTGATGGGGCCGGCGAAGGTCACGCCAAGGAGCAGGACGAAGACCACGACGAGCCACATCGGAGGCCTGCGCAGCCAATGACGACCTGTTGCCGTTGGGGGACTGTCACTGGGTTCGCCGGATTGGTTATCGCGGGGATCGGTTGGTGAGGTCATAGTGATGTCTCGAGCGGTTGGTGCGCGAACGGCCGGCATTGGCCTCTCGCTGCGTACGCCAGCAACCCTAGTCACGACTCGTGCCATCGGCGGAAGGCGCAGTTTTCGTGGGATTTGGGCGGTGAGCCTGTTGAATAGCCTACGGACTGCAGAATAGTCCACAGCGGTCAGATTCAGATCGCGCGAAGGGCGCGGGCCCTGAAAGGGCCGTCCAGCCCAAGGTTACACCTGCCCGCCCGAACCCACGACGTGGAACCGCGTCGGCCCGCCCGAGCCCACGACGTGGAATCGCGTCGGCCCGCCCGAACCCACATCGTCGAACCACGTCCGCCCGCCCGAACCCACGACGTCGAGAGCAAAATCCAGTACCAAGACCCCTTCAAGTCCGCGCCCTCAGCGGCTCAGCGCCTCTGCGCGAAACCCGGGGAAACGTCCGCCCGCCCCGAACCTACTCGACCACCACCACGTCCACCGCGCTGCGCCCAAAGGTCTCCGGGCTGTACATCTCCTCGGCCTTGGTCGGCGGCGCAATAAACCGTCCAGGTGTCGTGGCGCGCGCCACGTACGTGTACTCGTAGACGCCCTCCCAGAGCAGCGTCGTGAAGGCCTCGACCCGCTCGTCGCGCAGGTTCTGGTGCTCGTACCAGGTGCCCCACCACCAAATGTTCGACGTGTTGGGGTCGGCCGGAACGGCCTCGCTCACGGCCAGCGCCGGGTTGAGGGCCTCGAAACCAGCCGGCATCTTGTCCACGAGGGCGACATGATAGCGGCGGTCGGGCGAGACCATGCCCAGGCGCACGCGCACCTTGGCGCCGGCCTTGATGTGCCAGACGCCTTGGTCGTCGCGGCTCACGTCGTCCGGGGAGTCGATGGCCTCGTAGCTGCGCGACACCTCGAAGCCGTGGTCGGTGGCGGGCAGCTCCAAGGAGACGGGCGCGTAGCGCAAAGCGATGCGGTAGTAGAGCCGGCCCGTGCCTTCCTTCTGGATGACCAAGTTCTGCTCGGCCGGGCCGGCGCTCAACGTCGCCATGGGAATCGACAGCTCGTAGCGGTCGGTCGAGCGGCCCTCGAACTTGTGCTCGCCCGCGTAGCCGTCGCCGAGCCAGGCGCGCGACGTGAAGTTGGGCTTCTCCTTCTCGTGCAGCTCGAAGTACTGACCCAAGGCCACGAGCACGAAGGCGTTCTCCTGGGTCGTCGTCCAGCGTCCCGCCACCCGGTGGCCCAGCAGACCGTTCACGAGCTTGACGGCCAGGTCGCTCTTGGGGTCGTCCCGGAGCAGCGCGTCGAGGATGACCGCGTCCGTCCGCCGGTCGGAGACCAAGAGGGTCTGGGCGCCGTCGCTGTAGTTCTCTGCGAAGTGGGCCGTGCCCGCCTCTTCGGAGGCGCGGTTGGTCAAGTGCGTGCGGATGGCGACCAGGGCGTCGACGCTGCGCTGGCGGCTGCCCTCGTCGGCCACCATCACGGCGTAGAGCCAGCCAACCGACTCCAGCGAGAGCGTCTCGAGGCCAGGCGACTCATAGATGGCCAGCGCCTCCGCCACGACGTCCTCACCCAAGAGCTGTCGCACATACAGGGCGTAGCTCAGGATGGCGTACTTCGACTGCACCGAGTACCAGTATGGAATATAGCTCTCGATGGAGCGCAGGTAGTATTGCAAGTTCTGGATCGAGTAGACGTCGACCTTGAACCCGGCCTTCTGCGCCCTGGCCAACGCATGTCCGACGTGGACCGTCAGGTACGGCGAGGATTCCTGGCCCCAGCGCCACCAAGGGAAGCCGCCGTCCCAGTTCTGGCGCGCCTTGAGGAAGGCGATGTCGCGGTCCACCGAGGCCTCGAGCGCCTCCGGCTTCGGCAGCCCTTCGGCGTCGAAGGCGGCGAGCACGTCCTTCATGGAGGCGATGGCCAGCAGCCGCGAGGAGAGCTGCTCGGAGCACTCGAAGGGGTAGTCGACCAAGTAGAGCACCGCGTCGCTCAGCGCATGCAACGCCGTCGACGAGGTGCTGACCTGCAGCTCCCCGAAGTCGGGGATGGCGTCTTTCGGCGCGCTGAAGGGCTGGATGATGGCGCCCTTGTCGATCTCCCCATAGAGCGCGAAGGCCTCCGTCGTCGAAGGGCTCCAGACTGGCAGACGCGCCTCGGCGGCGTCGACATGGTCCATGCTGACCGCGGCCATCTGGAAGGCGACCTCGCCCGGCGCCAGCGGCTTGGCCGGGAAGCGGACCTCGACCCGGTCGTTGGCTGGCACGCTGACCTTGCGGCCGGCGCCGGCGGTGAGCTCGGCGTTCTGGGCGCGCACGGCGACCTCGACCTCCATGGCCGTGTCGCTCTGGTTCTGCAGCACGACCGGGAGCTCGAAGGTGTCGCCGTAGTTGAGGAAGCGGGGGGCCGAGGGGCGCACCATCAGGTCCAGTCTGGCCTGCAGCGTCGACTCGCCCTTGCCGAAGCGGTCCACGTCGGCGGCCACGGCGATGATGCGGTAGCGGGTCAGCGTGTCGGGCAGCGTGACCTCGACGCTGGTCCTTCCTGCGGCGTCGGTCTTGGCATCGGGCAAGAACAAGGCGAGCGCATCGAAATTCTGGCGCAGACCGATAGGCGCGGCCTCCCCCTTCTTGCCGGCCTGCTGCTTGCCCTTCGCCGGGGCGTTTTTCGCAGCCGACCGAGTGTTCTGCTGGGCCTCCTTCGGTTGGGCGAGCTGGCCCTGGGCCATGGGCGTCGAAGCGGGCATCAGGGTCGTGACCTCGGCGCGATAGAGTCCTTTGCTGTTGTTGCCGTTCAGGATGCCGTTCCCGTTACCCAGCGCGCCCATCTGCCCCTCAGCCAGGAGCAACTCCGGTTGCGTCTCCAGCGCGATGAGGGTGTGGGAGTAGGTTTCGTAAACGCTGGGATAGCCCAGCGCGAAGAAGACCTGCATGGGGTCGACGAGCTCCCAGGTGCTCAGGGCGAGCACGGACTCGTCGACGACCACGAGCAGCACGTCGGCGTCGGCGACGGGGTTGCCGTGGGCGTCGCGGACCGCGACGTCGAGGGTGGTCTTGCCGCCGGGCTCGAGGACAGCGTTGGCGGGTTTTACCTCTATGGTCAGACGCTGGCTGTCCGTAGAGACGTCGAGCTGGATGACGCCCGCGGCGAAAGCCGGTCGGCGCGGCAGGTCGGCGTTCGGTTTGCCGTCGGCGCCGAGCCTCGAGGCGGAGCCCATGACGTCGACGCGGACCCAGGCCCCACCCATGAGATTGGCGGTGATGGGGACCTCGAGGGTGGCCGAGCCGTGGTCGAGCTCGAGCTTGCTGACCGACTCGAGGTTCTGGTGGCGCACGGTGACCAAGGCCTCGTCGGCCTCGATGGGGGACCGCACGAGGATTTTGGCCACGTCGCCTGGCGCAAAGGTCTTGCCGCTGGGGATCAGGGTGACGCTTTCTTGGCTGACGGTGCGCGAAGGCGGCTGATCACCGCCAGCGACCCAGAGCGTAAGCTCCGAGCGGTTGGGACGGCCGGAGGGGTCCACGATGAACGAGCGAATCCGGTAACTGCCGCCAGAGTCGAACGTGAACGAGCAAGGCACCGCTGCCGCCCCACGAGAGAGGGCGTTGCAGACCTCGGGCTCGCCGTCTGGGACTTCGCTCCAGACGCCGTCGACCTCCTTCCAAGCCATGAAGGCCGCCTCGACGCGGATGGGTGAGGCGTCGATGAGGGTGCCGTCGAGGTCGCTGACGATCAGGTCGACGTCGACCTTCTCGCCGGGCTCGACGAACCAATTGCTGCTCTTCATGCCGACGTAGTGATCGGCGGGATGGATGAGCAGCGTGGCGGTGTCGGACCAGGCCTGGCGGTTGACGTCGGTGACGGTGGCGGCGGCGCTGACGACCATGGTGCGCGGGGGGTTCATGGACTGCAGGTCGATGTGCAGCGCGTGGCGGCCGTCGCTGTTGGTGCGCGAGGCGAGGGATTTGTAGGTGTAGCCGGCGCCGTAGGGGTCCGACCAGCTCCACCATGGGGTCCAGGTGCCGAAGGTGTAGTCGTCGCGGTTGGGGGGCGTGAAGGAGCCGCCCACGGCGGTGACGTTCCAGTAGACCTCGGCGTCGGGGAGGGCGCCGCCGGTGTAGTATAGGGCGTCGACGGTGACGTCGGCCGAGCCGCCGACGAAGTAGGGCCCGCCGGCGTGTTCGGTCTTGATCTCGAACTCCGGGCGGCGGAATTCTTGAATCTCGAAGGAGTGGTAGGTCGAGGTGTTCAGGTACTGCGCGGAGTCCAACGAGAGCGTCAATGAGGTGTAGCCAAGGTTGGCGTTGTCGGGCAGCTCGAAGGCGAAGTCGAAGCCGCTCTTGGAGCCAATGTCGGCGACGCCTTTGACGATCTCGTTGCCCATGCTGTCGGTCACCGCGTAGCGGACCTCCTCGAGGGCGTCGTCGAGGAGGGAGAGCGCCGTGTGAGAGGCGTCGCCGTGTCGAATCCAGCCCTTGAGGTGGACCGTTTCGCCGGGCTTGTAGAGGTGTCGGTCGTCGGTGACGTACCAAACGAGCGGGTCGAGGGTCTGGGCGTAGTAGTTCTCCCAGGGGAGCAGGGAGACGTCGTCTCCCTTGCGGGCGATGAGGCCTTTCTTGGCGCGGTCACCGGGGAGCCGGGCGAGCCCGTCGGGGCCGGTCTTGACGGACGCTCCTGCGGGCTCGACGGCGCTGACCTCAACGCCCTCGAGGGCTTTGCCGGTGGCCAGGTCGGTGGCCCAGACGAGGACTTGATTGGTGTCGCTGAAGGCGCTCAGGGCGATGTCGGAGCGCTGCACCCAGGTGACGACGGCCTCTCGGTAGTAGGCGTCGGGATTGGGGTGAGTGGGTTGCACGATGACGACGACGTTTCCGTAGGTCTTGTCGCCAAGCGCGGGGGAGAGGTCGATGCGCGTCTCGTTCTGGGCGCCGCTGACTCGGCTGGTGTCGACGTCGAGCTTGAAGGCGGCCTTTGGGGTCCCGGGAGGCGGGGTCAGGAGATAGGCCAGTCCGCCGTAGAGAAACTCGTCGCGGAACTTGAGGAAAGCGGCGTAATCGCCGGGCTCGACGGCGAGCAGGCGCACGTTGAATTCATCGTAACCGGAGCTAAAGACGCTCAAGCTCGGCTTACTGGCGGGGTCGAGGATGACGTGGTGGGAGCCGGAGAGGCCGGGATAGGGGTCGCCGACGTCGAAGGTGACGCTGCGCTCGCCCTCGAGGGTGCCGCCGAAGCGGTCTTTGAGCTTGGGGTCGAGGGTGACGGTGTAGGTGGTGCGACC
>PFUG01000539.1 GCA_002789955.1 Deltaproteobacteria bacterium CG_4_9_14_3_um_filter_63_12
CTCCTCGGCGTACCGGTGTACGCCTGCGTCGCTCGGTCGTCGGCTCCTTGCACCTGGGGCATTTCCGAACGGGCACTCACAAGATGTCCTTTGGGAAGATTTCAGAGTTCGATCGAATTTTCCACCGATCTCAGCAAAACGCGCAATTTCAAGATGGACTCTAGACTAGACCTAGACTTGATACCTCAGAATGACGACGAGCGCAGCAGTACGAGAGACCTAGGCGAATAGAGCGCTTCGAGCCTGCAAATATTCAGATGGGACGTCTACAGGAGGGTATTCATTGGGTTGGATTCAGGAACACAAAGTCGGAATCGAATTTGTGACAGCTGACACAGTCGCTGGTCTTGTTCGGTCCGATGGCACCCGCCAAGGGTGTTCCGCGGTCATCGGTCACGACATGGCCGATGTCGTCGTACTCGACCCAGAACCAGTCTTGATGCTCGGGATCGAAATCCGGGATTTTTTTGATGACGGAGTAACGGTGCGCTGGAGCACCCGGCGTGGACATGCTGGCTTTGACCACGATCGAGCCCGCCGCCAGGTGGCTGGGGTCGACGGCCGCGGCGTCGTTGAGGTAGACGTTGACGACCCCACCGTGGGGCGCGTTGCTGAGCAGATTGCGCGTCGTCCCCGGCATCAAGGTCCAGGTGCTGGCGAAGTTCTCGCCGCTCATCTGCGCCCAGATCGCCTGCGCTTCATCCAGGTTTTCTGGGGTCCCCCACCAGGGCGTCTCGACCCACTCGATGCTCTCGAGGTCTTGGTCGTGGACAGCGACGTCGACGACCTCCACACTGGTGTCCGCGGCCACTGGCTCGGCGCTGCCCTCGCAGCCCGAGAGGACCAGAGACAGCACGGCGAAGGGAAGGAGAGGGCACTGCAGGTTCATTTGGGGGCTCGCTTGGGGGCTCGCTTCGGTGAACGTAGGCTGGGAGTACGCTCGCCAAAGCCCGCCAGATCCCATTTGATTCTATTCGAACCCCCAAATCGAAGTCTCGGCGGTTCGGCTCTGCCGCTCGCGAACCACTCCCACGGCAGGGAGTTGCCCATGAACGCTCGTTTAGCCCTCATCGCCGCCCTGCTGGTCACCGGTTGCCCAGCTGCGGGCACTCCCGCGCCCGAGGCCGTCTCGAACGGCGCCGCCGCACGCGGAGGTTTGCAGAGCAACGTCGCAGAAGCGGGCAGCGCAACCTTCGAGCTGCGTCGTGTGGTCGAGGCTGAAGCCCCCGGCGCCATCGTGCTGTGGGACGCTCGAGGAAACCCCTTCGTGGTCGAAGGCACAGCCGCCATCACCCGCGCGCAGATAGACACTGTCGAGCTCTCAGCGGCGGGCACTTCGCTCTATTTGAGGCTCGACGCGGAAGGCAGACAGCGCCTCACGCAGATGACCCAGTCGCACGTCGGCAAGCCTCTGGCTTTCATCGTCAACGGTCAGGTCGAGGCGGCGCCAGTGGTCGAGCTCGCCATCGTCAGCGGCCTGCTGGAGCTGCCGATGAACACGCACGACGAGGCGGTGGCGCTGAAGGCTGCGCTCGGAAAGTAGAGCTCAGTAGTAATAAATCGGGTACACCGCTTCGACCAATGTGGCGTCGAGCGGCTTACCTTCCACGTCCCAGCCCGCGCAGTGGTTGCTGGTCAGCTGGTGGCTCAGCTCACAGAAGAGGTAGCCCTTCTCTGCGTCGAACGTGAAGCGGCACTGCCAGGGCGCCGCCTCCCAGGGCTGATCGAAGGGACGATCGGTCGCGAACTTCCCGCTCAGCACGCCGTCCTTCATGGGATAGCCCGCCATCTCACGGAACTTCTGCTTCTGTGCTTCGGAAAGGATGTATTTGTGAGAGTCCATTTCGATCATTTGCATGATGGGTGTGTCCATATCATCGTCCGCTTCTGCCATCGAAAGCAGTCACATTCACAACCGTGGCCATCTCGAGCCGCTGCGCTCGGCGCCCCATTAACGAGAGCCGAGCCCTCCGCGGGCGTTCGACGAAACGGTCGAACGACCACAACCTGGAGCCCCAGACTACTCCCTTTTCGGGCACGAAGCCAAGCAAATCTTCGCGATGCTGGGCCGCTCGAAGCCCCTAACTACATAGGTTTTCCCACGGCGATCACGAGCTCGTTCGCTCCACGGATGCGCAACGTTCTCTCCGACACCACTCGGCCCACGAGCCGTGCATCGTCGCCCAGCCCGGCCTCGAATTGCGCCCGCTGCGCCGGTCCCACTTCGACCAAGAAACGCCCCAAAGACTCGCTGAACAGCCGCTCGAAGTCGCCCAGCTCGCCCTCCACCCGCATGGCTCCTAGGTCCACGACCGCTCCGCACCCCCCGCCGCGCGCCATTTCCAGTAGCGCCAGCGCGAGACCGCCATCGGACAAGTCGTGACAGGCTTCTATTTGTTCTTGCCGGACCGCCACGTGCAGCCGGCGCAACACCCCCAGCGGCTCGCCAAGGGGCTGCGGCGGCGCACCCAGCGCCAGACCCAACATCCGACTGATTGCCGTCCCCCCGAGCTCCGGGCGGGTCGCTCCCACCAGGTAAATCGAGTTGCCCGCCGCCGCAAACGCCGACGTCACCCCATGACGCACGTCGCGCACCGGCGCAATGGCCGAAATCAGCAGCGTTCCGGGGATCGCCACCCGCTCGCCGCTTGGCCCCTGATACTGGTTGTTGAGGCTGTCCTTGCCGCTGACGAACGGCGCGCCGTAAAGCAACGCGGCCTCCCGACACCCTTCGACGCAGCGCACCAGCGCGCCCAAGGTCGCTTCGTCGCTCGGCGAACCCCAGCAGAAGTTGTCGAGAAGCGCGACCTGGTCCGGGTCTCCGCCAACTGCCACCAGGTTGCGAAACGCCTCGTCCACACACGCAAACGCCATGGCTCGCGGATCCAACTCGCCGTAGAACGGGTTGATCCCCAGACCGATGGCGACACCCTCATCGCCCGCCCGCACCTCGCGCGGCGAGAGCACGGCGCCGTCCCCTGGACCCTGACCCTCGCCCACCAAGGAGCGGCCCCAGGTTGCGCCCTGCACCTCGCCGTCGAACTGGGTCACGACGGCTTCGCGGCTGCTCGAGTTGGGCTGGCGGGCGAGCTCCAGCACGAGCGCCCCGAGGTCGCCCTCCGGCAACGCCGCACATTCGAGCTGTGGCGAACTCCAGCGCGCCGTTAAGGACGCACGAGGCGGTCCGCCGCGCAGGAACTCGGCGCTCAGGTCCAGCGTCGGGACGCCTCGCCACCGCACCACGAGCCGCCCTTCCCCCGTAAACCGGCCCAGTACGTGAGCTTCCACTGCGTGGGTGTGGCAGACCCGCGCGAAATCTTCGAACGCCGAGGGACAGACCGCGAGAACCATGCGCTCCTGCGCCTCGCTGAGCCACAGCTCCCAAGGGACCAGCCCCAGATATTTTACCGGCAGGCCGGCGAGCTCCACGTCGGCGCCCAACTTCTTGGCCAGCTCGCCGACAGCCGATGAGAGGCCGCCAGCGCCGCAGTCCGTGATGGCGTGATAGAGCCTGGCATCCCGCGCGGCGAGCACGACCTCGAGGACCTGTTTTTCACAGATGGGGTCGCCGAGCTGCACGGCGCTGCCGGCCTCTTCGCTGCTCTGGGAGTGCATCACCATGGACGAAAACGTCGCGCCCCGCAGCCCGTCCCGGCCGGTCCGGCCGCCGATGACCACGACCAGGTCGTCGACCTGCGGCGTGGTCGGGTGCGCTCCAGTCGGCAGGATCCCCAGGCAGCCACAGTAGACCAGAGGGTTCGCCGTGTAGCCCGGGTGGAAAACGACCGCGCCAGCCACCGTGGGGATCCCCATCTTGTTGCCATAGTCGGCGACCCCGCGCACGACGCCGTCCATAACGACCTCCGGCGGGAGGATGCCCGAGGCGTGGTCGACAGGCGTTTCGGGGTCGCCGAAACAGAGCACGTCGAGGTTCGCCATGGGCCTGGCGCTGACTCCCAAGATGTCGCGGATGACCCCGCCGACGCCGGTGTGAGCGCCGCCGAAGGGGTCCAAGGCCGAAGGATGGTTGTGGGTCTCGACCTTGAACGCCAGGTCGTACCCCTCGAAGAACCCGACGATGCCTGCGTTGTCGACGAAGGCCGAGCGCAGCCAGGCTGGCGCCAGCTCCTCGGTGGCGCTGCGGAGGCACGGCAGGAGACCATCGACTTCACGTCGGTCGCCGTCGTCGTCGAAGTCGATGCGCGCCTCGAAGGTCTTGTGGGAGCAGTGCTCCGACCAGGTTTGGGCGAGCATCTCCAGCTCGACGTCGGTCAGCGTCCGGGCGAGCCGCACCGCCTCGGCGCGAATCGCCCGCATCTCGTCCAGGTTTAGAGCCAATCGGCGCGCGCGGCTGAGGGCGTCGAGGGCTGCGTCATCCATGGCGCCGACGTCGAAGCGCTCGCAGCGGCCGTCGGATTCGACCACAGTGACGAAAGACGGTGGCAGCGGCTGGCCGTAGGACACGCGCTGGACGACAGGGTTGCAGAGGAGCAGCTCGACAGCGCGCCGAAACCGAGGATTGCGGTGAGCGTGAGGGTGGCCCCCACCCCCTTCCTCCCCCGGAACGGGAGAGGGGGGGGACTCGTAGGGGATATGGGGTCTTGCGGGTTCGTTCTGGGATGCCCGGGTGCGGAGGCCGGACTCCCCCTGTCCCGGTTCGGGGTCGAGGGTTGGGGGGAGGGGGCCAACCCCATCGCGCGTGCGCTCCTCCCCCTCTCCCGTTTCGGGGGAGGGGGTCGGGGGGAGGGGGCCGAATTCAAAGACGTAGCGCCGACCGCGCGACACCGCGCGCAACGGCAGCCCGGCCGCGCGGCCCTCTGCCAGCACGCTATTGCTCTCGCTGTCGGTGACGCCGGGCCGCGGAGCCACCTCGACGAGGACTCGCTCGAGTCCCGCTTCGCTGCTGGGCGAACAAGCCCCAGACGCAGCAAAGGCGTGGCTGGTCGGCAGAGAACCGACGCAGACTCGCTCTACGACGGGGTCGCGCAGAGTCCGCTGCGCAAAGGCGCGCACTGCCTCGGGCTCGGGCTTCGCTTCGAACAAGAGCCAAGTGAAGACGCTCGACTCGACGCAGCGAACGCCGGCGAGGGGGAGGAGGTGGGGGTCGCAGGGGAGGTCGCGCAGGGTGTCGACGCGGACTATGAGGTCCGACGCGCTCACGAGCTCGCGCAGAGCCCCCAAGAGCACCTCGTGTTCGAGGGCATGGCAGCGCGCCTCGAGCTCCGACAGCGGCTCGCCCTCCACCAAGGGCAGGGCGGCTTGGCGCACGACCGGCCCGGCGTCGAGCTCGGCGGTGACGTGGTGCACCATGACGCCGGTCTCGACCAGCTCGCCACGGGCGCACGCCTCGTGGGCACGGCGAATGGCGTGCAGACCAGGGAACGCGCCGGGCAGGGCAGGGTGGAGGTTGACGACCGGCGCGCCGACGGTGTCCATGAACACCGGGTCGAAGACGTGCATCCAGCCGGCCAGCACGACGAGCTCGACGCCGTGGCCGCGCAGGACTTGGGCCAGGTGGGCGTCGTAGTCGCGGCGGGTCTGGTTGCGGGCGAGCCACGGGGCGAGGGGTTCGAAGAGGGCGCTGACGCCGGCCTCCTCGGCGCGCCGCAAGGCGAGGGCCTCGGCGCGGTTGGAGAGCACGACCGTGACCTGCGCGTCGAGGGTGCCGGCGCGACTCGCGTCGAGGATGGCCTGTAGGTTGGAGCCTCGTCCCGAGGCGAGGACGGCGAGTTTCATGGGGTGGTTCCCAAACAAAAATTGACGCACTGCGCCGCCCCAAGTATCACGGCCGCGCCACTGAGCCCAGGAGCCGCTCCATGCGCCCTCTCGTCGTCGTCCTGCATATGCCCGGCACCAACCGCGACCACGACGTTGTCGCCGCGGTGGAGCGCGCCGGAGGGCGGGCTGAAATCGTCCTGGCGGCAAGCGAGGAGGGCCTGCAGGAGGCGGCGCGCAGGGTCGCGCAGGCGGCCATGGTGGTGTTGCCTGGGGGCTTCACGTACGGCGACGCTCTGGGGGCCGGGGCGCTGTGGGCGTCGAAGATTGCGGCCGGGCGTTCGCCGTTGGGAGACGCCCTAGCGCGCTTTGTCGAGGGTGGCGGTCCGCTTTTGGGCGTCTGCAACGGTTTCCAAGCGCTCTTACGCGCCGGCTTGTTGCTCGGGCGGCGAGGCGCAGCGCTCCCAGGCGCCACCTTGCTCGGCAACACCAGCGGGCGCTTCGAGAGTCGTTGGGTGACGCTGAAGCTCGAGCGCTCGCCCTGTGTGTTCTTGCCCGCGAGAGCCGATGGGGACGCGACGTTGCGCAGCCCCGTGGCCCACGCCGAGGGGCGTTTCTTTGCGCAGCCCGCGGACTTGCTCGAGCTCGAGGCCTCAGGAGCCGTCGTGTTGCGCTATGCGCGCCCTGACGGGGCGTTGGCCGAAGGGCGCTACCCGCACAATCCCAACGGCTCGCTCAACGACATTGCCGGCGTCTGCAACCCCGCCGGGAACGTGTTCGGGCTCATGCCGCATCCCGAGAATCACCTCGACCTGGCCCAGGCGCCGCGCGGGGTCGCGGGAGCACGATCCTCGCTGACGGGCTTGCGACTTTTCGAAGCGGGTCTAGGCTATGCGCGTCAGTTCTGACCTTTGCTCCGCCGAATTTGCTGCATGAAGCCACCCCACACCCCCGCCAAAGACCGAGACACGGCCCGCTATCCGCGCGACGAGTGCGGCGTGGTCGGGCTGGTGTCGAACGACGAGGAGGCCGCTCGGAGCGCCTTTTTCGCGTTGTTGGCGCTGCAGCATCGAGGCCACGAGAGCGCTGGAATCGCCTGCTCGGACGGCCGTGAGCTGCGCTTGCACGTGGGCATGGGGCGCGTGGCCGAGGTGTTCGGCGAGCGCGAATTGGCGCCGCTGCACGGGCGCCTGGCGATCGGTCACACGCGTTACTCCACGACGGGCGCCTCAGACCTGCGCCACGCGCAGCCCTTTCTGCGCGAGACGCAAAACGGGCCCATCGCGGTCGGACACAACGGCAACCTGATCAACCAAGAAGCGCTGCGCTCGGACCTGTTGCGCCGGGGCGTGGCGCTGAGCTCGAGCAGTGACTCCGAGCTTATCCTGCAGCTGTTGGCGAGCTCGGCCGCGGCGGACTGGGTCGCGCGCATCCGCGACTTCGAGGCGCAGGTGAGCGGCGCGTACTCGTTGGTCTTGATGACCCGCGAGGCGCTCTATGGCGTGCGCGATCCACTGGGGATGCGGCCGCTCTGCGTGGGCAAAGTCGAGACGGAGGCGGGGGTGAGCTGGGTCCTGGCGTCGGAGTCCGTGGCCCTGCAGGCCTTGGGCGGAACGCTGATTCGCGAGTTGGCGCCGGGTGAGATCGTGCGCCTGACCGCTGGCGCCGAGTCGTTCGAGTCGTTTCCTTCGGAGCAGCGTGCTCGGCGCGCGTTCTGCGTCTTCGAGTTCGTCTACTTGTCGCGTCCCGACTCGCAGATCGAAGACCGCAACGTGCACGAGCTGCGGCTGCGAATGGGCGCACGACTGTGGCAAGACGCGCCAGCCGTCGGTGACGTCGTCGTGGCCATCCCGGACTCGGCGCGCTCTGCGGCCATCGCCTACGCGGCGGCGGCCGGCATACCGTACAACGAGGGGCTGCTCAAGGACCGTCTGATCGGCCGCACCTTCATCGAACCCGACGACGCCATGCGCAAGCTCGGTGTGCGCCTGAAGTACAGCCCCCTACGGTTCCCGTTGGAGGGGCAGCGCGTGAT
Organism: Deltaproteobacteria bacterium CG_4_9_14_3_um_filter_63_12; assembly: GCA_002789955.1. Lineage (GTDB taxonomy): Bacteria > Myxococcota_A > Bradymonadia > UBA4248 > UM-FILTER-63-12 > UM-FILTER-63-12. The sequence goes on from PFUG01000539.1 coordinate 7,751, forward strand.
CTTGGTCGACGACTCCATCGTGCGGGGCAACACTGCCGGGCCGATCATCAAGATGCTGCGCCAGGTGGGCGCCACCGAGGTCCACATGCGCGTGGCCTCCCCGCCCGTGCGTCACCCCTGCTATATGGGCGTCGACATGGCGCGCCCCGAGGACTTTGTCGCCGCCCAGCGCAGCGTGGCCGAGGTCGCCGCGCACATCGGCGCCGACAGCCTCGGCTACTTGAGCCTCGAGGGCCTCTCCAGCTCGGTGAACGGCCCAGGCCAGACGCCGTTGGGGCTGTGCCGGGCCTGTTTCAGCGGGTGTTATCCGTTGGAGCTGGTCCACACGAGGCTTCGCTCGTCCTCCTCTTGACGAATTCAAAGGTCGTTTCAGGAGCGAGGGGGGGCTTGGGAGCTGGGGCGGCGACGCTGGGCTCGGGAGCGGGTCGCTGGCATTGGCGCGGGTTTTCGCGCAGAGCCGCCGAGCCGCAGAGGGCGCTGGCGAGGTTTTTGGGGCTTGGGAGCAGGGGCGGCGACGCCGGGCTCGGGAGCGGGTCGCTGGCATTGGCGTGGGTTTTCGCGCAGAGCCGCCGAGCCGCAGAGGGCGCGAGGGTTCGCGCTCGCCTAGTCAGGCAAATCCACGCCCACGAACCCGACCTCGAGCGCCTCACAAGCCCCGAGCTGCCCTTTAGTATCCCAACCCCAACAGGCGACTTGCCCGGTCGCGAGCAGCGCACACGTGTGCCCCCAACCCGCCACAATCTTGGTGGCAGGCGCCGGGAGCTCGACCTTCGTGGGCGGCGCAATCGCCGGAACATCGGGGCCGACCTGTAAGTCCTCGTTGTATCCCCAACACGTCACCTCGCCATCGCTGTGACGGACGCAAGAGAAGTACGCGCCGCACGCGACCTCGACGGCATCGTCGACTCCCGGGATCTCTGTGGGCTCGACCAACAGCTCCGCTCCGCCAGGGACCAACATTCCCTCGGGGTTGACCCCCCAGCAGCGGACTCGGCCGTCTCTCGTGACTACGCAGCCATGTGTGCGCCCGACGTCGGCCGCGAGCACGGCGGCATCGACCACAACCTCAAAGGGGGTCGCGGCGGCGAGGTTGGCGTGTTCGTATTCAGAGACCTCGCCCCATGGGTCCTCGGAGCCCCAACACGCCACTCGACCTTCGGCGCTCCAGACGCAGGCGAGCGTGGTCCCGACCGCCAGGCCCGCGAGGTCTGCTGGGAGCCCCATGACCTCGTGCCATTTCAAAGGTATTCCTAGCCTTGAATCGAGACAGTGGACCCGATCCCTTTCACGCACGCAGGCCAGGCGATCCGACCCATCGAGCTCGGCCGACTCGGCCGATAGCGTCAGGTCTACGAAGGCATCACCATATGGTGTGGCGTGGACCTGCGCTCCGTCGAAGGTCAAGGTGCCGCTGTCTCCCCACATGGCGAAGCCGGCCTGTGCGTTTTCCACCGTCGACGCAGGGAGGAAGCAGCTCGTGTTCCCTTGATACCCGGCGCACAAAACCTCGCCGCCAGCGCGCCGAATACAGGTCTTGAAGGTGCTGACGTCCACATCGACGGCATTGTCGATGGCCATCGGGCCGTTGGGCGAAGGGGAGCCGTCGAGCGCCAGGGTCGGCGGGAGCGCGCCACGAAACGTGTGGCTCCCCAGGTATCCGAGGTCGCCTGCGCACGACGCCGTGCCGGAGAGATTCCGCACACAGCTCGCTCGTCCTCCCACGGCGACCGCCACAGCGGGCTCGACGAGGGTCTCCGAGGTGGTGAAGAAGGGCGAGCTCTCGGGGCCTGTGTAGCCTGTCCCCCAGCAGACGAGCTGTGTGCCGGGGCTGCCCGGCGTCGCATTGATGTCGGCGAGGGCGTTGGACGCTGGGGCGTTGGGCCTCCCATGCCTTGTCGTAACTGTGGCAGTGCCATCGCCGAGTCCGCAGCAACGAGAGCGGTCGCAGTCGAGCTCGCTCAGGCCCGTGAGGGACCAACGCCCTTGCCCTGATTTGCCCCAGCCCCTGATCGAACACTCCCAAGTGCCGTCGGTTTCCTGACAGGCGTCGTCGTCCCCCATGGCCTCGAAGCGTGAATTGGGCCTCCCGATTACGTTGATCCTGATTTCACTTGGCGGGTCGGCGGCTGCAGTGGCCTCCTCCTCCGAGGCGGCAACGGCAACAGCCTTCTGCCCCCAGCTTCCTAGACGCACGACGCTGTCGTGCACTTTCTGTGCGATCCAAGGCCCCTGGATTGCGCAGCTGGAGTGATTGAGGCTCCAGCACCACAACCCACCGTCGGTCGCGCGTACACACCCGTCCCCGCGCAGCCGAAGCTCTTCGAAAGTTACATTCGGAAGCCCCAGGATTGGCGTCGGAGGAGCGTGGCAATCCGCCCCTTTGATCGGTTCTTGAGCGGTGTCCCAGCACCACACCGTGTTGTCCTGAGCCAGCGCGCAGACCGCGTGACCATAGGTGCCGACGGACACCCGGCGCGCGGCCGGGATGCCCTCGACCCGCTGCGGGAGCCCGGCCGAGAAGTAATTGTGCTGGCCCCAGCAGTAGACCCCGCCGTCCTCTGCCACCGCACAAGCCAGCGGCCCTTCAACCGAGAGGTCGACGATCGCCCGGCGAGGCTGGTCGGGCGAAGGGTTGTCGGCGTGCTGGGGACCACAGCCGACGAGGGCCACAACGGACCCGAGCAGCGCGAGGTGCCTGAGCATGGGGGCTCCAGAGTTGGGGAGGCTAGTGGTCGTACTGTGACCAATGGGCTTTCGAAGGTCAACAGCGGTTTTCTTGGGGCTTGGGAGCTGGGGCGGCGACGCTGGGCCCTCGGCGTCGTCGCTGGCATCGGCGGCGCGGCTGAAACACTAGCCGACTTCGAGCAACCGCACCGCCGCCAACAAACTCGCCCCCGACTCCGTGGGCTCTAGCCTCTGAGCGTTCACTAGGTCGCGCAACGCCGCCCTCAGCGCGCCGCGCAACAGTGCTTCACGGGCCGCTTCACGCAGGCGCCACGCGTCTCGGGCAATGGTCATGAGCGGCTCGAGGTCCGCGCCACAGCGCGAACACAGAAAGCTCCCGCGAAAGCCTGCTCGGCAGACCGGACAACGGCGCTCGACGGCCATCAGGCCCCTTCAATGAAAAAGAGGAGCTCCTCCAGCTCGGCGGTCAGTGTAATGACCTCTGCAAACTCGCGCGCGGTGAGGCACTTCTCGAGTGCGCTGAGCAGCCCTCGGGCCTCCTCCCAGTCGTCGGCGTGCAGGGTTGTCTCTAGCGCGCGAGCGCGCTCCATGACGCGTTCGGCTTTGTTCTCCTCGGGCGAACGCGGGGCGCCATCGCGCGATGAGCCGACTTCGACTCTTGGGTCGTCGTTGGGCACGGGGACGGGCGGCTGGATGGCTTCGTTTCGTGCGTTCGGGCGCCGCGCATAGAGGGCGCTGATGTTCTCGAACGCGCCCGCGAGCTCTGCCTCTGTGGCCGACCGAAAGGCTCGCTCGATCACGATCTTTTTCGACAACCCGGTCTCCTTCTCCATGGCGGACACACTAAGGATGCCGTTGATGTCGAGCTCCATTCGTACCAAGATCTCGTTGGCTTCGAACATGGGACGCAGCCCCTCGATCGAGAAACGTCCCACCTCGAGGTTGTTGAGCGCGTCTGGCTCTTCGCCTTGGTAAATGAAGATGTCCGCCACCGTCTGGTTTGGGGAAGAGGTGAAATAGGAGTCGGTCTTCGCCAACGGGAGCGGGGAGTTGCGCACGATGATGGGCTTGTAGCAGTTCTCGGACTCGACCCCCCGGAGCCACCCCAAATAGGAAGGTCCGAAGGAGTAGGGGGTGACGTCTACCAGCACCTTGTCCACCTTATGTCCGGCCAGGCGGCTGGCGAGCACTCCAGCGCCGAGCGCCACACAGAGGTCGGCGTGAATGGCGGTGGAGGGCTCCATGCCGCTGGCCTCTCGCAGCAGCCGCGCCACCATCGGTGTGCGCGTCGTCCCGCCGACCAGCAGCACAGCGTCTAGGTCGTTGGCGCTCACGTTCGCATCGGACAGGGCTTTGGTGACGCTCTCGAGGGTCCGCTCGAGCAGCGGGGCGATCAACTCCTCGAGGGTCTCTCTCGAGAGCTCTACGTCCAGGTGAAGTGGGACGCCCTTGTGAACGATGAGCGACTCCTCCTGGACCCGCGCGTAGGGCGCGTCACTGAGCTCGATTCGGGCGGCCTCGGCCGCCCAGCGCAGGCGCGCCAGGGCTTGTGAGTGCTGCTTGGCCGTGAGCTTGACTCGATGGGCTTGCCAAAACAGGTCGCAGAGGAGATCCCTGACCAGAAGATCGAAGTCGTCCCCACCCAGGTGGTTGTCGCCGTGACTGGCGAGCACCTCTGTGACGTCGCCCTCGATGCAGACCACAGAGACGTCGAAGGTCCCTCCGCCCAGATCGTAGATCAGGGCCAGATGCCGGCCGTCTCCTTCGTGTCCATAGGCGAAGCTGGCGGCGGTCGGCTCGTTGAGGATGCGCAGCACCTCGAGGCCCGCCAGCACGCCGGCCTCCCGCGTGGCCTGCCGCTGAGCGTCTGAGAAGTAAGCAGGCACCGTGATTACGGCCTTCTCGACCGGACCGCCGAGCTGAATCTCGGCCCGCTCCTTGAGCGCCTTGAGCAGCAGCGCCGAGACCTCTTGGGGCCGCAGCTCGAGCTCGCCCAACCGCACTGGCTCGCTCGTCCCCATCTTGCGCTTGATGCTGCTGATGGTCCGCTCCGGAAAGGCGACCGCCTGGTTGCGCGCGCTTTGTCCGATGAGCATCTCGCCCGACGGCGAGAGTCCCACGACAGAGGGCAGCAGCTTCTCTCCGGTTCGGCCTAGGACCACTACATGCCCCCCATAGACGCCAGCTACGGCGGAGTTTGTAGTGCCCAGATCGATCCCGACCACTCGCTCGATGTCTTTCATCAATCATTCACCCATTTCTGGCGCGCTACCTTCACGCGTGCGACACGCAAGACCTCTTCCCCTCTCAGATATCCTGGACTGTAGACCTCGACGACCTGCCCGGCGGGCACCGCGTCGGTGAACTCGACGTCCACGGCGTTCATTCGGTGTGGATCGAAGGGTTGAGCTTGGGCGTCGAGGGCGCAGATGCCGACTCGCCCGAGCTGCGCGTCGAGCCGCTCCAAGATGATCGCCTGAGCCTGGTGTTGGGCGCGGTTGGCCTCATGAAGCTGCTGCACCTGCTCTTCAGAGGCCCCAAAGAGCCGACGCCACCATGAAGTCGGCCTATCGCTCTGCTGTTGCAGCGCAGCCCCGGTCTCTAGGCCTCGGTGCAGTCGGTCACGGGTATCCAGCAACGCCTCGATGAGCGTCTTCTCGAGCTCGCTCTGCTGTGCGAGGCTCGAGCGCAGGAGCGCGAGTTCCTCCGCCAACTCTGGCGCTGCGGGCGCAGGGCGTTCGGCCTCCAGCGCGTCTTTCAGCTGTCCAAAGGCGCGCCCCTGCAGTTTGGTCTCCTGGACCAACGCCGTGAGCGCCGACCAGATGGGGTAGAAGCCGTAGAGATCAGAGGCCTCGGGGCTGGGAGCGGCCTCGGCGCCCGACTCGGCAAACCCATCGGGCAGCCCGTGGGGCGGAGCTTCTCTCTCCAACGCCTCGGCGAAGCGCTGAACCAGTGCTGCCTTGAGCGCCTGTGGGCGCTGAGATTCGGCCGTCAACCTCCACCTCCTCGCCGCTTCAGCACCGCCAACCAAGGCCGGGGGCCGACGAAGCGGGGCGTGGTCCCGTGCCCCTCGAGGAGGGACACCATCGGCTGGTGCCCCTCGTCTCGGGCGAGCGCACGAAGAAAGCGCTGCTGCGGGTCCTTGAGCAGCTCATAGGCCGCGCGCACACGCTGAAACTCCTCGGGCGCCGTGTCGGGAGGCCAACGAGCCACCGCCTCGAGGTAAGCGCTGCGAAGCTCCTCTGGAGTGGCGTCGGGCGAGACCCCGAGCACGGCATGAGGCTCCAGGGGAGCGCTGGGTGTTGGCAGAGGGTGCTTCATCGCTCAATCCCCCTCTTCGTCGAAGGGAATCCAGAATTGCTCGCGAGGTGGGAGCTCGTAGGACGTGGTCTTCGCTCCACAGTGGGGGCACCGACAGGGTCCGTCGTCGAACCCGTCGTCTTCATCGAAGTCTTCCCCTTCGGAAAAAACCGTGTTGAACACAGTGAAAATGGACGGCTCATCAATGCGCCGGTCCACGTACTCCTCATAGCCGTTCTCCACCCTCTCAACGACAAGCACATCCTCGGCCATGCGCACAAATTGAGAGACGCTTGGGTTGAGGCGTTCGGGGGGGATGAGGCTTGGCTGGCCCCGTCCACAGACGCTCCACCACAGCTGCACACACTCCTCGACGAGCTCGACTTGCCCACGCTGCCGGCCCAGCACAATGGCCGCGCAACAAAGATCATTGACGCGGTCGACCCAGAGCCCAAGACACTTCGCCCGCGCCAGTAGGAACTCCACTTCGAGGTTTCCCGGCCTCCGCAGCCCGGCGACCGTCGCCTGAAAGCCCACTTCGCGGTGATGCTGCGCATTGCCGTTGGCGAGGCGCAAGAGGTCGCGCTCCGACAACCCATTTGCTCCGCGGGAAAGATGCCTCTCGATGGCCTGGGCCCAGGGCTCTATTCCCATGATGGGGCGGTCGAGCAGCTCCGCGACCGCTCCCAAACGCGCGGCCGCCAGGGCCAGCTTCTTCGCCGAGGTTTGGGCCGGGAGCTTGAGCTTGCCACGCTGCAAGTCGCCGACTTCGGCCCAGGTCGCGACGACCCAAGCGAGGAGTCGCGCGAAGACCGGCTCGACGGGCGCTGCGGTGGAGCGCATGGCGATCGCGAGCGCCGGGACGCCAGCTGCTGGCTCGCTTCGAGCCAGCTCGGTGCCGGGAATCGAGCGGAATCCAATTGAGGAGCCAGGACTCGCGCAGAGAGAGACCTCTTCGAGGGCCGCACAGAGCGCCACAACCTCCCCCGACTGCGCCGCCAGCTCGCCGAGCTTGTCCAAGTCTTGGCGCAACAGCTTGGGTTTCCCGATGTGCCCCAGCGCGGTGTTGGCGAGCAACCGCAGCCGCGCCTGTCGGGTGGCCGAGTTGAGGCCGTCGAGCGCCTCGGCCTGCTCCAAGTACCCGAACGCCTTCTTCAGAGCCCCTCGCCGCTCAGCCGACTCCATCAGCAGCAGCAGCGGCCGGGCCTCCTGCGGCAGCGCCTCGTGCCACCGCTGGGCGATCTCATCCGCGCGCTTCCTTCCCCTGGAAGACTCGACACCAGAGCGCCAACTGAACCAGGCCTGGAAATTCTGGGCGCTCGGCTCACACCGGCACACCCGCTCGAAGAGCCAGTCGATGTCGAGGAGCTCCATCCTCGACGCCCAGTGGACCCGACCCGCCAAGATGGACACTGACTGGCCCTTGTAGAGCGAGTCGTTTCGATCGAATTGTTGGAACCGAAGGCTCACGGGGACGCAAGTCCGCAACAACGAAATCATTCGACGAGAGACGGCGGAGACCTCCGCACCCTCGGGTCCCCAGAGCCCCTCATGGATTCCCTGCGAGAGATACTCCTCCCACATGACGCAAGCCAGCCAGGGCTCGTCGACGAAGACGTCGGCGAGCAGCCGCCAGAACCTCGAGCTCATCGCCGGGCGGAGCTTGAACTCGAGCCAAAGAATTCGAGGGTCGGCGCCGTCGGCCATGATGATCGCATAGAGCTGCTGCTCGACTCTGTTCAAGAACTCCGGGTAGCGCTCGGCGCAGAGACGCCTCAGCTTTCTCTGCGCGGACTGGAACTCGTCGAAATTGAGGTCCCCCGCTTGAGTTCGGAGTCGCGCGAACGCTTTGTCGACGCGAAGCAACGCGCGTTCGAGTTCTTCGCTGTCGGGCGCAATCGCCTGACAAAGTTGGCCGACAGGCCCCCGAAAGTCTCTCTCCGCGGCCGGCGCCAGCAGCGTCTCGAAGACCGGCACGAGCCGGCGCACGGCGGCCTTCTCCGGGAGCCGCAAGAGGTGCTCGCGGACTTTGTCGAGCTCCCCGCGATAAAACAGGGCGATGGCCCGGATCATGAGCTTCCAAGCCGCAAACGGGCTGCGCCGCGGGATCGCCCCGAGCGAGAGGACCTCGTCGTCCACCGGCCCAGAGCACACCGCCGCAAAGGCACGGGAGATCTCCCCCGCCTGCTGCCGAAGCGGGTGCTCGACAGGCAGCGCCTCCGAGCTCGCCACCCGACTCGGGTCGTCCAACTCCTCGAGCAGGAACGTCTCCAGCTCAGCGCGCTCGGCGCTCGACAGCGTCTCGTCGGCCAGCCTCGCCAACACTCCATCGAGCCCAGCCTGCGCCGACTCCAAACCCTTCCGGGCCGCGTGGATGCGCTCCTGAAGCGCTCGCACACCCGATGTCGAATACCGCTCGACGACGACCTCGAGCAGCGCGCTGGCGTCGCCATAAGCCCCTTTCGCGACAAACTCCTCGAGACGCGCGAGATAGGCGTCGACGAGGAGCGCGAGGCTGTCTGGTGAGGGCGCCGCTTTGTGCAGGCTCTTGGCCGCCTCCAAGGCTGCTTTGGCCTTCCCGCGGGCGAGCTGCAGGCGCACCGTCGCGAGCTGAGACGGCGAGTCGACCTGACGCGATGCCTGAGACTCTGGGCTGCGTCGCCCTTTTTTCTTCTTGGCCAAGACCGATTCCCTGTTCGCGGGTTCCGCCGTATCGACGACGAGATGTAGTGAACGCCGCGCAGAAGGTCAACCCGAGGATTCACGCGCCTGAGCTCTGTGGCGGGACTCGACAATTCGTCACCCATCGAGGGTCAACTAAGTTCGCTAAGCGGCCGGCCACGCAAATATTCTTGTCTAGCGGTCAACGGCCAGCAAAAGAAATTCACTTTTCCACGGCGAAGGCCACCATCCTCGGCCAGTAATGGTCGCGCATAGCCCGACTCGACCCAGTCGCGCGCCCGACCGCACAGCGCAACGGTGAGCGCCTGACGCGCCTCGTCGGAGCCGTGACCCAAGAAAAAACGTCGGCCGAGACCTCATGGCGTGAGCTGGTCGCTGGACAGGGTCGGTCCGCGAGGCCGCTCGGATGCTCGAGTCGCCGGTTGACCTCGAGTCGCTTTGGGGCTTGGGAGCTGGGGCGGCGACGCTGGGCTCGGGAGCTGGTCGCTGGGTGGGTCTCGGCCATCCCAAAACGGCAAGCACCTTCCCAGAGGTGGGTCTCGGCCATCTCACAACGGCAAGAACCCACCCCCGAGGTGGGTCTCGGCCATCCAACAACGGCAAGAACCCACCCCGAGGTGGGTCTCGGCCATCTAACAACGGCGAGAACCCACCCCGAGGTGGGTCCTTGCCATGCCACAGTGGCAAGTCGGCACCTGGGGGTCACTCGCTCGCCATTCCAGGGTGGGTCGCGATGTTCGAGGACCTGTATGGTGCCACTTGGCAGGACCGGCGAACCGCCCTACACGGGCGTCGGCGTAACGGGCTTCACCGCGGAGGCCTTGGCGCGAGCCGCAGCGAGGCGTTGCATCTCGTCGAAGAGGCCAAAGAGGTCGGCCTCGAGGGTCTGCACGAGGCTCGAATCGTTGCGCACAGCTCGCTGAACCACGGCGCGCAGCTCGTTGAGGGTGCCAATGCCTTGGCTGCGCAAGAAGCTGGCGGCACGTCGCCCACCGTCTTGGGCGAGTTCCTCGGCGCGGACCGACAGCGCCTTGCCAGTCTCGAGCCCCGCGTCGATGAATTCACGCAACGCCCTAAGGAAACCAACGTCGCTCTGCGGCCAGCCACGTCGATTTCTTTGTCTAGCGGTCAACGGCCAGCAAAAGAAAATCGTCGACCCATGCCGCCGCCGTTCGCCCGTCTGGCGTCGGAATCTTGGCCAACGCATCGTGCATCTCGTCGCGCGGCTTCTGCAGCGTCTCGGCCTTGGCTGCGGCCAGCGCGTACGGGTCATGACCGCTCTGGTTGGCGACGAACGTCTCGACCATCCGCGACGCGGTCTCCTGGGTCTTCGCCGAACAGGTCGAAGAACCGGCGATCATCTCGCCGAGTTGGCGAATCAGCCGCAGGTACTCGTCACGCCGCCCATCGACGGTGGCCAGCAACTGCGCCTGAGGTATGCCCCGAAGTTCGGGGGAGAGGTCGACGATGCCTTGCAGCAGCCGCTCGAGGTCCGGAATGTAGGTGCTCGCCACGGCGAGCAGGTCGAGCTTGGACCGCCGCGAGCCAAAGAGGAGATCCTGCAGGCCGGTGCGAACTTCTTCGAGGGTGAGATTGTTCATGGTCTAGCTCGAGTCCATCTTGAAATGGCGTGTCTTGCTGAGATCGGTGGAAAAATCGAACGAACTTTGAACTCTTCCATGAGGACATATTGTGAGTGCCCGTTCGGAAATGCCCAAGGTGCAAGGAGCCGACGACCGAGCGACGCAGGCGTACACCGGTACGCCGAGGAGCGAGGGAGAAAGGCGACGCCGCAGATGGGGTATTTCCGGACGGGCACTAGCTCCGCGCAAAGGGGCGCAGCGTAGGGCACACTCTGGACTCTGGACTCCAGACTTGAAGTGGAAAGCGGAGGATTTCTAGCCTGAAGGAGGGAGCCGAGCAAGGGGTTGTGGCCGCAAGTTGGAGCCCCGCGATTCTTGCGTTTACTCGGTTTGGGTGTCGCTGGGGCCTGTGGGCTCTGGGGGGAGTGCGTCCAACATCGCCTCGACCAACGTCGTGTAGTCGGCGTGCAGGAGCTTCAGGCCCCCGGTGCCCCCGTTTTGGGCCCCCGAGTAGATGCCCAAAAACTCTTCCCGCTCCTCCTCGGTGACACAAAGGCCACGGGCTTCCAGCAACGGGAGCAGGTTCCCCAAGTCACGATCGCTGGGGTAAAGCACGGCGAGCAGCGCTTGGTCGACTGGCCATCCGTGGCGGACGACCAACAGCCATGCCAGCACGACGCCCGTGCGGTCGCCTCCATAGCGGCAATGGATGAGCACCTCTTCGGGGGTTGCCTCCAGCAGGGGCCCCAGCTTCTCGACCTGTGGGAACGAGCGTCCCGAGTAGGCCGCAACGTGTGCAATGCCGGCGTCGCGCAGTGCGCGTCGAGTGTCACGGTCCAGGTAAGCGAGGCTCACCACGACGCGGATTCCCCTCTCCTGCAGACCCTCGACGTCGGTGCTGCTGGGCATTGCGGAGAGCCAATAGCCCTCGCGGACCTGGCGCAGGTTTTCGGGCTCGGCGTGGGCCGTGGAGGCCATGGCGAGCAAGAGCGCCACGCCGAGCCCCAAGACACCCACGCCAAAGGGGCTCGGGGACGAGGGTTGGAAGGGGGTAGACATCATGGGAGGTAGAGGAACTCCCACTCCCGCCACTCGTCGGTTCGGTAGCCGCCGCAGGTGCCGGACTGCACGGGCGATTCCTCTGAGGTCCACACCACGCATTGGCCGCTGGTCTTACAGTCTGGGTCAGTGCTGGTCTTACACTCTGGAGGCATTTGTTCTTCACAGTCCGCGTCTGTTTCGCATTCTACTTCCACCCTGCCGAATCGAACCTCCTTTGCGTTCTCCACATCGAAGAGGAGGTCGGCTTTGTTTCTGGGCAGGACCAAGTAGCGGCCGTCGCGCGTCACGCTAGCACCTTGTGAACGCGAGGTGCTGTTGGCGCTGTCCTCATAGGTGAAGCGCGACTTCAAATCACTGCCGAAGACCGCCACGGTAGCCGACCACCCGGAGGTGCCCGAGGAGAATCTCTGGACCCGCACGAGGTTGAGGCCGCACAACTGCTCGACGGAAATCGACTCCCCCCAATAGGGCTCGGTCCGGCCAAGCTCGACGACTTTCTTGTCCAGCTCGACACTCGCCACCTCAATCTTGTCTTGCTCCACTATTTGCACGGGAAGAACGGTGCAGCTGCTCACCGGGACATAGGTGACCTCTGGCGCCGCAAGGAGTTTCACTGGGTCTGGAGCTGAGAGGACTCGGGTTGTCTCGGACCAACCGAACTTGTCCATCATCATGCCGACCTCGTCCTCAACTTCGGCCCAGGCGTCCGATTCGTAGTCGACGTCATTCTCGTTGATGCTCGCCAGCACGCGGATTCCCTTATCCGAAAGCTCCAGCCGAGTCTCCATGACAGGGTGGACCAACCAAGCAAGCTCGCTCCACTCGCGAAACTCGATGAGGGGCCACAGCTCTTCACGACCGTCCAGAAAGTGGGTGGTCGCTCGAAAGCGGCCGCTGCCCTCGAGCTTCTCCACGACGGTGATGGCGTCGTGATAAGCAAACCAATCGGTGATGGCATTTTCGGCCTTGACGACCACCCGAGTGGTGTGGTCGCAGAGGTTCTCCACCACCATCTTTGTCCCGTCGGCGTAGAGCACCGAGCCGCAGCCGCTGCCCCCCCAAGCCTGCGCGAGCCCTGTAGTTGCCGTCGCTTCGGCGGCTGGATCGGCCGCACACCGGAAACCACTGGTGAAGGTTCGCGCGTCTACCGCGACGACCTTTCGTGCAGTAGTGCGAGCAGTGGTGGGGTCGCTGACAAAGGACCCACCGCGCACGACTCCCTTGCTCTTCTTATCGGTTCGGCAGGGTCCGCTTTCGGGTCGGTCTGCAGGGTCGCACGCGTCGTCTTCGACCCATTCGTAGACGTTGCCCGCCAGGTTCTCTACGCCCGCTGGCGTTCGGCTGTCGGTTCGCTGAGCATTCGTGGCGAGGCGGGCGTCGGCGGCAACATTGATGACCACGTCTTTGGATGCACTCCAATCCGCTCCCCAAGGGTAGACCCGCTTGTCCACGCCCCCCGCGGCAAGCTCCCACTCGGCCTCACTCGGCAGTCGACCGCCCACCCACTCACAGTAGGTGCGGGCCTCTTCACGAAGCACGCAACGCTGCGGCGCGCCCTCAGGTTGCGAGGAGAGCTCTCGCCCTGTCCCCCAATCCACGTTGTCGTAAATGGAACACGTCGCCGCATCGATGGCCGTGCACGCTCCAGCCTCCACGCAGCGCGCATAGGACGTTTCGGAAACCTCATATTGATCGAGCAGGAAGGTCTTCACCTCGACGAAGCGGCCAAGCTCTTCCACGAGCTGCTTCTTGGTGCACCGTCTCGAGCCGCTGGCCTCGCACTGCTGAAGGTGTTGTGCGGCCGAGATTGGGCCCAACCCAATCTGGTAGCGCGCCCCATCGACCTTCACCATGCAGGAGCCATCCAGCGCACGTTTGGTGGCACAGGTGGTTATGGTGGCGGAGCTGGGCGGGTCCTGTTCGGCCCAGACGGCGTCAGCTGAAATCAATCCAACAGCAAACAACACAACGACCCGGACCAAGCTTGGCGTGTCCATTCATCCCCCAATATTTCGACTGTCGTACGGTACCCCAATGATCGCGTGGTCAGACGCTCGAGGCGACATTTGATTCGCGGGCTATGAAAGTTCTGCGGTTTCATCTCGAAACCTCGCCTACCCAGTGGACGTCGTGCACGGCCAAGCGACTAGCGTCTCTACTGCATCCGACTCAGAATCCCCGCCGCCGTGATACTGAGCCTCACCTCATCCCCCACATCAGTCGCAATCGCCTCGACGATGGTCTCCTCACCCGGCAACAGCACGGTAAAGTGATCCGCGCCTGGCACCTCGATGAACGTGATGGGCGCGTCGCCGCGTCGCTCCTCTAGCAGACGCAGCTGGTAGAGGTTCCCCTCCTCACCTTCGATGACAAAAGTGGGCGTCGTGATGTCCGCCATGTGTTCGACTGGAGCCCGCAAACGACGCTCTTCTCCCGTGGTCCCTTCGGGGACGCAGTCTTTGTGGAGAGTGGCGTCCTCACGTGGCCCAAAAGCGAAGACCGCCCGATAGCGGTTCGAGCTGGCCGCCGCCAGGAGCGCCATGGTCCCGCCCGTGCTGTGTCCCCCGAGATAGATGCGGTCGGGATCCACGTCAGGACGGCTCGCCAAGTAGTCGGCCGCCGCGATCACATCATCGACCTCGCCCAGAAAGCACTGATTGTCCCCCGGATTGTCGTGCCAACCCCGCAGCGCCGGCAGCATGAGCACCATATCCGCCTTGCGAAACGCCGAAGCGCTCTGGTCGTTCTCGCGCGGCTCGTCCCGCCACATGGTCTCGCTCACTCCCCAGTCGGAGCCCCCAACCAACCACACGATCGCCGCGCGTCGCGCACCCTCCTCGACCGGGCTTGCATAGGCCACGTTCGACCCCAGCGGCGCGTCATAATGCACGATGGAGAAGAGCTCTGGAGGCGGCTCGTCCACCCGGTCCGCGCCACGAATCGGCGACGATCTGCGTCTCGAAGTTGCAGCGCGCCTGGGCCAACGGGAACGTCGACCCACACGGGCCAGGCCGGGACACGGCGCAGCTGCAGAGAGCGGTCGCGCACAGCACGGCCAAGAACGACGAAAATTTCCACATCTCAGTCCTCCAGTCGGTTGAAAACGTCACCGTCGCACATTCTCGGCACTCTTGGGGCTTGGGAACTTGGGCGGCGACGCTCTGCTCAGCGACGGCTCGCTGGCACGGACGACGGGTTTCGCGCAGAGGCGCCGAGCCGCAGAGGGCGCGAACTTGCCGCTTGGGAGCTGGGGCAGCGTCACTGCCCAAGTATCCGAGCCGGCTTAGACTCTCTTCGGCAGCTTGCCAAGTACAGCCTCCAACACCGCCTCAGGATTGAGCTCCGAAGTGTCGACCACCACCGGCTCGAAGGTCAAATACACTTCGACGATCTTTTCACGAATCGGTTTCTGGCGCTCGAGCCGTTGCTCTTCCACAGTCGCGTCGGTGCCACGTCCTTGGTGCCTCGCCAATCGTGCGCGCTCATCGGCGGTGAGCAGGATGAGGAGGTCTGGCTTCAAGAGCTCATCTGGATAGCGCCCGAGCCACTGGGTGACCTCGACGGATTCACCGTTGCCGACGGCGAAGGCCACAGTGCTCGGCCAGTACCGATCGATGACGACGGGTCGGTCGACTCGCAGCGCGCGCGCCTGCTCGCTGACCACAACATTGCCGAAACGATAGAAGGCGCGTCGGACGACCGCCGGTTGATCGTCGAAGTGTTTGCGAGCAAAGCCCAAAACCTCGAGCTCAAACACAGGAGGTGTGCCGAGGAGCACGCCACCGATGGCCTCGGTGAGCTTGCGGGTCAACGTCGACTTGCCGACGCCATCCAAGCCTTCAATGACGATCACGGGATAAGATTCACGATTCTGCTGAATGCTCATTCGAAGTTCTCCTTGAAGGCGCTCGGGCGATGACCCGAGCTCCCAGTGGTGGTGCGGATTAGTAGTCGTAACGGCCACCGCGGGCCTCGAACTTGCGCGGGTCGTAGCCCACCTCAGAGAGCGCCGCGTGAACGCCAACCTCGAGGATCGAGCGGCTCTCCCGATGGCGGCCGCCAGTGTCTCCAAAGAACCGTCCCATCGGGTCGATCATCACGTAGGAGTCCGTCATGGCCTCGTGGTCCTCTGCGACAAGGCGAGTCGTGGCCGAAACCAGAGGTGTGTGGCGTTGTACGAAGGCTTCGAACTGCTCAGGCGTGACCAACAACGGCTCCACTCGCCCGTCGTTTTGTCCCTCGACCCTGAGGACCTGGAAGACCTTCCACCGCTCGGGCTGCAGGGCCAGGACCAGTCGGCTCATGTCCTCGTGCCAAGTGAGAGCGGTCACGACGGTGTTGAGCTTCAGCCGAATCCCACGCGCACGGACGAGCGCGGCGAGTCGCACGCAGCGCTCCACATGATCCCCAGCGCCGCGCCCGAGCTCGTGCTGGATTCGCTCATTTGACGAATCCACCGAGAGCCCGACCCAGTCGAGCGACTCGCCGTGGCTCTCGAGCAGAGGTTCGAGCCTGCGTCCGTTCGTCACGATGCCGGTGACAAACCCGAGCTCCTTGGCGAAGCGCAATACCTCGCCCAGGTGTGGATGAAGGGTTGGCTCGCCTCCCGCGAAGTTGAGCTTCTGACCGCCCGCGGCACGGAGCCGTCTGAGGAGCTCGAGTCCTTGCTCGAGGGGCAGGTGGTCTTTGACGTTGGCGAAGCGAGCGAAGCAGAAAAGGCACTTCGCGTCACAAGCTCTCGTGAGGTGGTAGTTGATCGCGACAGGGCTCAGCGCTGGGTTTTCAGACTGCATGACAACCTCCTAATTGCGACGGTCCATCCGTCACTCGCCCGTCTCATGCAGTCGCGAGGAAAGTGTGACCGACTTTTTCGTTCTTCTTTTCGAAGGCCCCAAACCCACGTCGCACCAAGGAGCACCCGGCTGTGCGTAGTGCTTCTTGGTGCGGTGAGTGGCGCTAGCGCGCTTCGAGCAGTTGCCTGAGCCTCAGATTCTCGGCCCTGAGTTGCTCGACCTGTGCGAAGACGCTGTCGCCGTTGGCGGCGAGCGGAGCGCGAGGGCCTGAGAACCACCGTGCCTGCTCGAGGTCGTACCAAGAGTCCTGGTTTTCGGGGCTCTCGATGGTGGGCGCTGACGTAATGAAGCCCGACTCGACCCAGTCGCGCGCCCGACCGCGCAGTGCAACGGTGAGCGCCTGACGCGCCTCGTTGGAGCCGTGCCCCAAGAAAAAGATGTCGGCCGAGACCTCGTGGCGCTCGCCGAGAGTCTCGAAGCACCAATCGACCAGCTTTCCCTGGTCGGCATGACCCGAGTAGCCAGCGACCGCAGCGAC
This sequence comes from Deltaproteobacteria bacterium CG_4_9_14_3_um_filter_63_12, assembly GCA_002789955.1. GTDB lineage: Bacteria > Myxococcota_A > Bradymonadia > UBA4248 > UM-FILTER-63-12 > UM-FILTER-63-12. Next base: position 24,394 of record PFUG01000539.1, read on the forward strand.
GTCCGCGTTGATGTCCGACAGCAAAAACTCGCTGCCGTCCGAGAAACGAAGCGTGTCCGTGAGGAGTCGCCGATGCACCGCTGGCAGTGTTTCGAGCTTGAGCAACCGCCCGCCATTGGTCGACGGCGAGCAGTAGCCGGGGAAGAGAATGGTGCTCGATGCGCGTCCGAGTATGGCTTTGAGGTACTCGGTCGAGGTCCCGCCATCGCACATGCCGCCGCTGGCGATGACGAGGCACGGGCCGTCCAGCATCCCACGTGCGATCGCCTGCTTTCTGTGTTCGACCCGGCTCCAGATGGGTTTCCAGGCGCCGGCCAAGGGCAGCCAGTGGGCCCTTTGCAGAGCCCCATCGGGCTCGCTCCCCAACAGCGCAACCTTGAACATGGCTCGGACGAGCTCGAGGTGCTCGGGGTTGTCGCGGTCGAGCCCCAGGTCTGCCAGGAGTCCTCGAGAGAGCCATAGGGGCTTCACTTTGAGGGGGCTTTGGGACTTCGTGTTGTAGAGCTCGAGCGTCCCGATGCGCTCGACGTAGATCGAGTTGACCTTGCTCGCCATCGGGGCGTCGAAGAACACCGGGACCTTGGCTCTGAGCTCCGGTCGCAGGGCGAAGAGCTGAGTCAAATCGAAGAGCAGCTGCTGGGTCCTCTCGATGGCGAAGGCCGGGATCAGCAGCACGCCCTTCTTGCGCAGGACCGTCTCTTCGATGCGTCGTTGCAAGGCGTCGAGCCGCTCTGCCCGAGACACAGGGGCGCGCTTGCGGGCGCCATAGGTCGACTCGACGACGGCGTATCGCAAGGCACTGCGCGTGTTCTTCACGTAAGGCAATTGCGGGCACCGCAGGAAGCTCGCCTCATCGCCCTCACTGCCCGCACCGAGGTCGCCCGAGAAGAGGATGGTGTAGTGCCTTTTGGTTTTGAGCGCTCACGAGCTCCTCGATGCAGGCATTGAACCGGGCCTGGGCTTCATTGGGCGCCTCGCGATACGTCCGAACGAGGTCGTTGGCGCCATTGAGCTCGAACTCCCCCGCGACATTGCTCAGCGCGGCGAGGCTGCCCGCCGCAATATCGTTCGACCGAGCGAACGCGCGGGCAGGAGGGCTGTGGCTCTCATAGAGCTGCAGACCATGAGAGGGGATTTCCAAGTCCGACGGCGACGGCGAAGCGATGCCCAACATCAAAGCCAGACCCGTGACCACCGCCGCCAGCGTTCGGTTGTGCGATGCCAGCCCATAGACGAGCGCACCCAACCGCCAGAGGAGGACGACCAGCACCAAAGGCAGGAGCACCAGGCCGTAGGCCAGCAGACCGAGGGTCGCCGAGGTCGAGAGGACGTCGGGCAGGTCGGTGCCGTTGAGCTCGAGCGGGAGCAGGACCGCGGCCGCCACTCCGAACCCCAGGCCCGCTGTCAGCACCGGCCTGGACAACACCGACGGCATCAGCGAGCCAATTCGCCCACTCAAGCGAGCCAATCCGCTCAGAACGAATGCCGACGCGAGGACGATCAGCACGAACCAGAACGAGAGCTGAAACGTGTCGCGGGAGAGCCCACCCGTGTGTTCGAGCGCCTCCGCAGCGTAGGGCAGCGAGAGGTTGACCGAGGCGGGCCAAGCCCAGGTGAGCGCCGCGTTCGAGAGGTACACGAGAACGAACAGCAATCCCGCCACGAGCACGAGGCGCTCGAGCAGCGGGAGCTTGGTCTTGGGGTCGAAAGCTCCGCTCAAGGTGCCCTCTCATTACATAGTGTCAGCCATCAGGGCCCCGATTCCACACCGCGGGGACGGCTCGTGTCTAGCCTTCTCGAGATGCGCTGGACAGGGTCGGTCCGCGAGGCCGCTCGGGCGCTCGAGTCGCCGGTTGAGCTCGAGGCGCTTTGGGGCTTGGGAGCAGGGGGCGCGAGGCTAGGTTCAGGGGCTGCTCACCGGCAGACACTTCTTGGTTCGGACACCGAGAACCTTTCGTCGAAAAGAATTTCCGCGGCCCTCTGGGCCAAGCCACCTACGGCCTCGAGCAAGCCGGCGACGTCCGCGAGGATGCGGCGACGGCGCTGCAGAGCCTGGACACCGAGCGCCGCCAGCTCGTCCGCCAGACGATCACCCTCATCGCTGAGACCGAGGTCGGGATCCTGACCCAGTTCAAGGGCCGACGAGATCTTGTCGACGCAATCCTGGCGCTGGACACCAGGCCCGCCAAGCGACGGCGGTCTCTGGTCGAGGTCGAAGAGGCTCCGATCGCCGACAGTGGCGACCTGACCATGTAGGGAGGGCACTGCAGACGGCGCGGGAGGGTTACCCAATAGGGTTGGGTAACCCTCTTGGGTGTCTGCTGATGCTGACCTCACTCATTGGGTAAGGTCCGTTGGTGGTGCGGGGTGGTTGCCCCAGCCTATTGGGTAGGGTGGGGGCGCCGACAAGGGAGGCGACCTGTGGGGTTTGGGTAGGGTGGGGGCGTGGTTTGGAGGCAGAAACGGCGTTCTCACGATCACCGTCGCGCCCCAACTCGCTAATGGCCTCGCTGGGGTTGTGAAGGTTGTCGGCCAAGGCGGGCCAATTAGCAGCCTCGCTTTGTCCTCAAGTGGAGCCACTTCAAAGTGTTGTACCGATTCGGGGTGGATTGCGAGCGGTCCAGCTCTCAAATGCACTGCTGGCATGAAATGGATAGGGAACTTGTGAGAACGCTACTTGA
>PFUG01000142.1:0-158 GCA_002789955.1 Deltaproteobacteria bacterium CG_4_9_14_3_um_filter_63_12
CCCTACGGCGCTCCACCGCAATCTCCCTACGGCGCTCCACCGCAATCTCCCTACGGCGCTCCACCGCAATCTCCCTACGGCGCTCCACCTCAGTCTCCCTACGGAGCTTCGCCACCGCAGTCTCCCTATGGAGCTCCGCCACCGCAGTCTCCCTACGC
>PFUG01000142.1:172-26749 GCA_002789955.1 Deltaproteobacteria bacterium CG_4_9_14_3_um_filter_63_12
AGTCTCCCTATGGAGCTCCGCCACCGCAGTCTCCCTATGGAGCTCCGCCACCGCAGTCTCCCTATGGAGCTCCGCCACAAAGTGCCCCCCAAAACCCTTACGCAGCACCGCCGTCGCCGCATGGTGCTCCACCACCAAACCCATATGCGGCGCCGCCTCCCTACACCCCAGCGCCGCACACCCCGACCCCACCGCCGCCTCGCGCGCCGACGCCTCCGCCTCTACACACCCCGAGCCCTCCTCCTCGGGTCGGGCCCTCTGTGCCCCCCCCACACACGCCGTCGGCCCCACACATGGCCTCGCCGCCCGCGCCTTACGCCGAACCGTCCTTGGACGACTCCGCCCCTGGGGCCGACCGGTACCCAAACCGTGGTGGCGGACCAAGTCGCTTCGGGCGCAGCACGCCTGACCGCTACAACCGAGGCGGTGGAGATCGCTACGAGCGACACGCTCCAGGCTACACCCCATCCGAGCCTACCCGGGCCCCAGAGAAAGAAGTCCACGTCGAGGCAATGGGGCGACCAGACTCCTTCGCTGAGGGGTTCAGCACGGGCTATGGCCCGCCCGGCGACGGGGAAATGCTGCCCCTGCCGGGACCGCAGCTCAGCCCGGTGCCAGAGCCTTCTCGCCCAACCCCGCCCCCCCAGCGCGCGTTTGACCCAAAGCTCGACGACAAGGTCAAAGAGCTCGAAGACGAGAATAAGGCACTCCTCGACGAACAGAGCCGGCTGCGCAAAGAACGAGACCGGCTGAGGGACGAGAACGCGACGTTCGAACGGGCGATCCGCAACCTCGAGATACAGCTCAAGAGCGGGCCGACCAGCGAGGAACTCGAGCAGCTGGGCGAGGAACGCGACCAGCTCAAAGACGAACACGACAAGCTCGCCGCCCGCGCTGCGGCCGCTGAGGCCCTCGTCGCTGAAAAAAATCAGGTCGTCAACAACCTCCAAGAAAAGATCAAGGTGCTCAAAGAGGAAGTCGAGCTGCGCATCGAGGAAGAGAACCGCCTCCGAAACGATCTCAAAGATGTCAGCTCTGGCTCCGATCAGACCGATGCCCTCGAGAAGGTGATCGAGTCCAAAGACCAGCTGATCGAATCCCAAGAAGCAGAAGTCTCGAGACAAAAAGAGCAGCTCAAGAACCTCGAACGACGCCTCCACGACTACGAGCGCGGAGGGGACACCGTTCCCGCCAGCGCCATCGCCGACCTCGAGAAGAAGTTGGCTGTGGTCGAAGAGAGGGCCAAGAAGCTCGAACCCATGCGCAACCAGCTCGACGAGCTCGAAGATGCGCTCGACGCCGAAAGAGACCAGGGAAAGAGCATCGCGGCGTCTCTCGAAAAGGCCCAGCAGGAACTCGCGAGTCTCCGAGCCGAGCTCGACGACCAGGGGACCGAGTCTCTCTCTCTGCTGCGCGAGGTCGAGAAGAGGAACAAGGACCTCGAAGCGCTCGAGCGGAAACTCGCTGAGGCAGTGCAGCAGAGCGGGGTGAAGGAGTCCGACCTGGCGATAGCCAGAAGTGAGTCGGAGAAGCTCAACAACGACCTCGTCGCGGCACGCCGTGACTCAGACCAGCTCATCGCCGACCTCGAAGCCGCCCAAACCGAAGTGGCTCGGCTCGGCGCCGACCTCGACCAGGCGGTGGCCGAAAAAGAGGAAGCCGAGCGAAAGGCCCTCGAGAGCGCCCCACGGGAAGACCTCGGCCCGCTGCAACAGGAGCTCGAACTCGAAAAGAAACGCTCCAACGAGCTGCAGACAGACCTGCGGAGAATGGCCGAGCAGCTGCCCGAGTTCGAGTCCCTCCTGACCGCCGAGCGCCGACGTGTCAGCGAGCTCGAAACCGAGCTCAAGAGGTTGGCCGACCAGCTGCCTGAGCTCGAAGCTGATTTTGGTGCTGCTCGCCGCAGAGCCAGCGAGCTCGAAGACGAGCTCGAGCGTACCCAATCCACGCTCCAAGCCGCTCAGCGTGAGCTGGTTCGAACCCAGTCTGCACAAGAAGCCACCGAAGAGCTGGCAGAAGGGCTCGCCGCGCTGACCATGCAGCGAGAGATGATGAGAAGTCGGATCGACGAGCTCGAAGAGGCGCTCGCCGAAGCTCGCGAGGCTCGTGAGGCCCAACCCACCGCTCCACCTCTGCAGCTCCCCGATGACACTCGGGAAGCCGTGGCGTTCCTGCACGACATGGCTAGGCAGTGGCAAGATCGCTTCGAGGTGCTCTCCCGGCAGATCGAGCGGGTGCACTCCGCAGCGCGGCGAGCAGACGGCGAGACCGTCACTCTCCAGGCGGATGCGAGCGAGGACCTCGCCTCCATGGGGGAAGTCCTTCAATACTGCGTCGAGGAGAGCGACGACCTCAACGCACGACTTGCGGCCCTCGAGAGGCAGTAGGGGCTGAAGGTGAACACCCTGAGCACCCTCAGCATCTCCACGAAGGTGTTCTTGGCGTTCGCCGTCGTACTGAGCGTCTTTGCCTCGGTCTTGGTCTATGGCGTGCTGCGGATACAGCGCGTCAGCCAGGACAACCAGCTCATTCACCACTGCTACGTCCCCCTCTCCCTCGTCCTCAATGAGGCACACACCGACCTGGCTTCGTATGAGGCGGTGCTCAACGAGCAGGACAAGTCCGTGTTGCGCAAGGTCGTCTTGGCACAGAAGGTCCTCGCTCCGTTCGCCGCCCGCGCCGCTGCAAAGCTCGCTCGCGCCCACGAGTTCGTGGAGATTGGCCTCGATCTGCAGGGGGGCAGCAACCCTTTTCTCGAGCGCGGGCAGAGCGACATCGACGAGCTTCGTGCGCAAATCGAAGACTTCCAAGCAGTGACCACGCGCTTTCGCGAGGCCGTCCTTTCGGAGTCTTGGGACCAAGCCTTCGCCCACCAGAAAAGGCTGCGCGGAATCATCGACAGCATGCAGGAGGTCCTGCGAGAGCTGACACGGACCACGCGGATCGAGATCGGCGACGCCATTGGGCGCACTGGGAGCTCCGAGCGCGACGCGCTCGGGGGCATCGTGCTGCTCAGCGCCGTTGCCATCTGCATTGGCCTGGCGGTGATGTTCATCGTCCACCTGACCCTCAGGCCCATCGGTGAGCTCACTGAAGCCGCGAAACACGTCGGCGCCGGCGAATACTCGGGCAGGGTCAAGATCTCCAGACGAGACGAGGTTGGGAAGCTCGCCGAGGAGTTCAACCGGATGGCCGAGAAGATCGAGCTCCGCGACCGTTCACTGCGCGATCGGCGCGACGAGCTCGAGGCGGCCTATCAGGCGTTGGTCGAGCTGCGCCAGCAGGAGGAACGCACGAAGGCGGAGCTCATCAAGAAGGAGCGGCTGGCGGCCATCGGGCGAATGACCAGCCAGGTCACCCATGAGCTTCGCAACCCCCTGAGCTCTCTTGGGCTCAACGTGGAGATGCTGGACGAGGAGCTGACCATCCTTGGCGCCAGCGATGGCAGCGAAGCCAAAGAACTCATTGGAGCCATCACCGATGAGGTCGAGCGGCTCACCGGCATCACCGAAGAGTACCTCGCCTACGCGCGGTTGCCCGTCGCCAAGCTCCGCCCAACCCTCATCAACACCATCCTCGAAGACCTGCTCGCCTTCATGAGCGAGGAGCTCTCGCAGCGGGAAATCGTGACCACCTCGAAGCTCGCCACCAACCTGCCCCAGGTCCAAGCAGACCCCAATCAGCTCAGGCGCGCCTTCCTGAATCTGATCCGCAACGCGGTCGACGCCATGGAGGGCGGAGGCCTCTTGGCGTTGTCCTCTTGGAGCGAGGGGAACACCGTCATCGTCGAGCTGCACGACAGCGGCCCCGGCATTCCAGAGGACGAGCTGCAGCACATCTTTGAGCCCTTCTACAGCACGAAGGAGAGCGGAACAGGGCTGGGCTTGCCGCTCACGAGCCAAATCATCGAGGAGCACGGCGGGCGGATCCTTGCGGCCAGCACCATCGGCAGGGGCTCGCTGTTCCGCATCGAGCTCCCGACCTGAGCGCGAGCGCAGGGACGTGAGCGAAATCCAATCCACGCAAGGGTATCCATGAGCCGGCTGCGAGTTGCGAGCTACAACATCCGTTTGGGTCTCGAGCAAGGTCTGGACGCTGTCGCCGAGGTGTTGCAGCGCTTGGACGCAGACGTGGTCGCGCTGCAAGAGATCGGACGGCGTTGGACCATGGGCGTCGATGTTGACCAGGTCGAGACCCTCGCACGCAAGACGGGCTTCGAATTCTATGCGTTTTGTCCCACTCTGGTCCGCAATGGACACCAGCTCTTTGGTCATGCGTTGCTCAGCAAGGCCGAGCTGAGCGAGCTGTGTCCTCTCGAGCTGCCTCGCCAGAGAGATGAAGCCCGTCGGCTCCTGCGCAGCAGCCTCGCATACAACGGGGTGAGGGTGACCATCCTCTCGCTGCACCTCTCGCACTTGGACGACGAACGCCCCGCGCAGGTCGAATGCTTGAGCCGTGAGATCGCCTCCATCGAAGGCCCGTTAGTGGTCGTCGGCGATCTGAACGAACCCCGACCGGAGCGGCTCGAGTCCATGTTCCGGGCCCACGGCCTCGAGGATTGTGGCGCCGCCGAGGGGGACAACACGTTCCCGGCAAGCGACCCCCAAGAGCGACGTGACCTCGTCGCGATCCGCGGGTTCACCATCGGCCAGCCCGTCGAGGTCTTGCAGAGCAAGGCCAGCGACCATCTTCCCCTCGTGGTAGAGCTGCTTTGAGGGGCTACTGGGAGGCTTCCGTCTCGGCTTCCGTTCGTTGCAACGCCCGCTCGCGCTCCGCCTTCTGTGCCGCGGCGCGGTCGCGCAGGCGCTGACGCTCGATCCGCCCCATCCGCCGTACCACATCGTCGGCTCGTTTGTGATAGCGGTTGCGTTTCAGGAATCGCTCAAAGAGGTCATAAGCCCGGTCGGTCTGTCCGGCCTCTTGAGTCGCAACCGCAGTGCGGTAGCGCGCTTCTTCCTCGAACTCGGTGGGGAGGTTCTGCTCGAGAGCGGCGTCGAAGTGGTGCCGTGCCCCTTCGAAGTCTCCCAGCTCATAGAGCGAGGTCCCGAGGTGGTAGTTGAGCAGGTTCGAGTAGGGAGTCTCCGGTTGGTAAGCCAGGCTCTTGAAGAAGGCGTCGCGAGCCTGCTCGTAGTTTTCCTTCCCAAAGAGATCGAGGCCATCGCGATAGGCCTCCTCGGCGAGCTTCCACTTGAGCGAGTCGATACGGGCTTGCAGGAGCGCGGACTCCGCGGGGTTCACGATGGCGTCTTGAACCTCGACATAGCGGTCGAGCGCCTCCTGGTGTCGGGCTTGTTCGATGAGTTGGTACACCTCAAAGGCGAGGTGCGAGGCTTCGCGGTACTTTTGCAACTCGGCCTCGGCGATGCTCAGGCGCTCGGAGAGGCGGTCGAACTCACCCTCATAATAGGCGGCGTCGACCTCGGTTTTCGCGGAGCGCAGATCGAAGACGAAATAGAGCCCGAGGAAGATCAGCACGCAGAAGATGACGTAGGCGAAAACGGAGTTGAGCACATACTTGCGCTCATAGTTGACCTGCCTCGCACTGATCCTTCGGATCTCCTCGACGATGATGCGTAGGGTGAGGTCGTTCTGCGCGGCGGTCGCAACGGCGTCGGCGATGACCGCTTTGCCCTCGAGACTCGGTATGGCAGGGGAGCCCTCTGGGATACGGGAGGGCTCCACGGCTGCGACGACTGGGGCAATCTCCGCCGGCAGGGCGAGCGGTTTGCGCTGGACACCTCGAAACAACGCCTTGCCCGCCGTCCAATGGAAGAGCGCGTGGGCGCTGCGAGGCTTGATCTTCGCAGGCATCTCGCGCACCGAAGCTTTGGCCCTCTGTCCAACCAAAGAGCCAGCTTGAGCTTCGGCACCATTGCTGGGGGGGGGGGGCTCTACGGCGGCTACTGCAGGATTGGGACGCAGCGGTGGGACCCTGATGCGGCGTCTGACCCTAGGGGGGGGCTCGTCACCGACCGGGCCACCTTCCCCATTGCGCTGGGCACGGCCCGACGGGACGTCTGACACAGCAATGTCGAGGCTCTGACGAGATTCATGGACTTCGTCCATATCCTGCTCCAGCTCGCCCGGCCCACCCAGCTGCTGAGTGACATACCGTCGCTGTCTTCCTCGTCTCGTTCTCGCCAACTCTTCACCGTCTAGTTGCGGTACGCGGTTTGGTGATTCCATACCGACACCGAGGTCCAAAGGACTCATCACCCGGACGGCCGCCTGCGGGCTGCCCCATTGGTCGGGCCGCGAAAACAAGAGCCCCGCCGCGAGTATCAGATTCCACAGCGCAGGGCAAGTCAAGTATTGCCTCTAGTTCCGCATCCACTCACTCCATTGGCCTGGAGACAGAGAGGCTAGGCCGCGCCGACAACCGGGCAATCAAACTGGCCAACGCCGGCGCGCTGTTTGAGCGCTCGATTTGATAGGTGAGAGTGGAGAGGAATCGCCGTGTGTCATCCATCGCCAAATAGCCGTATCGTCTTGCTGCCTTAGGGAGTCGGCTGGTGGCCATGCTCGGCGCCACCCACAGGCTCGCCCCGACCTCCACCCGTCCAAAGGGGCGCACCTGCTCTAGACGGAGCTCTACGGAGCAGATCCCACCAGCAGACTCCTCTAGGGTTTGGTAGAGTTCGATCGTGAAAGGGTCTGACCAGGTGACGACCTCGTCCCGTCGGTAATCGCGGTGCCACCAGGCCTGCGAAGACAACGCAACACGCCCGATTCGTATCGGCTGGGCATCTCGTCTCTCCCAAAACCTCCTCCACCAACTCGAACGACTCGGTCGGAACGCATCGCAAGGAAGCCACAAAGCATGGGTGTCAAGATCTGCCTTTTCGTGCGGCGGCTTGTGTCCTTCTGGCCAAGCGAAGGGCTCGCCCTCGAGGATCTCCAACTTGGTGCGCATCGCGGCTGCCAGCTTGATCGCTTCAGGGGAGGTGGGGAGCCGTTTCTCGAGAACACCAATCGATGCGGGGTGAACGATGCGAGCCAACGCTGCCAGCGCGGTGCGATGCTCCTCCTCACTCTCGAGAAGCCCACCGATCTCGGTAATGAGCGGCCGATCAAAACGTCTGACGGATTTCAGGCCCGCGATTCGAACTTCGACGTTGGGATTGCGCAGCGCCGACAACAGCACCCACGAAGGACACGTCCTGCCGAGACGTGGGAGACGCGCTGGGCTCGCCGCGTCGCGCCACTCAAGGTAGGTTGCTCGCTGGCGACGCCAGTCATCGTCGGGGATCTCGGAGAGCGCCGCCACGAGAAAATCACACAACCGTCGGCCGATCATCGGCAAACTGTCGTTCAACTCACGGATCACCTGACTCGGGTCGAGCAAGGAGAGGAGGTGGACCAGGCGATCCAAGCGCTCTTGTTCCCCATCGCAGTCGTGCAACGAAAGCGCGTCGACGAAGGCGGTGACCAGCAAGCGCGGCTGCGCAGCGGCCCGAACCTCACGCCAGACCTCGGGCTCCTCGAGTGCGCTGAGGCAACGGCCGAGCAGACGGTCATGCGGGGTCCTAAGCAACTCCACCGTGGCGCAGTAACGGCTCAGACCGTCCGAGTGACGCAGCAAAGAGGCCACATCGAGCTGGTCTGCGACGGATATGTCTTCGTCCGTGGCGACTCTCCGAATGAAGCTCTGCATGGCGTCAGCGCCGAGCTTGTGTCCTTTGAGCAGACGATGCCCGACCATATTGACGGTACGAACACGCTCCTCGGTGCTCTCCGAAGACATCAACGTCGGGAGCGCCGCACCAATGTCACCAGCCACACTCTCGAACGCCAGCATGGCGGTCGCACGGGCGCCAGGCAGCGAGCACTTCAAGAGGGGAAGCCAGTCTGTGGGGGTCCCTTGAGAGGTGATTTGCTTGAGCGTCTCGAGGGCAATGAGCGCCGCCGCAGTGTCGTCACTGCAGGCGAGCGCCACGAATGACGGCACCGCCGCGTCGATGTGCCCATGGATGAGCGTGTCTCCACTCTTGGACAGCGCGGCGAGCAAGACCATACTTCGAGCTGATATCTCCCCCTCGATCAGCATTCGCATCAGCCTGCGGCTGATGAAACGATGCCGTTCTGCGATCTTGACCAAGGCCTCCGCGATGAGGGTCTGAACCTTCGGAGGGTCGCAGTTGCGCTCCATGCGCATGACGAAAGCATCAGCGATGGCGTGCTCGAGCAGCCGCTGTGCCCGGCACTCCGGTCCCAGAGCGGGCAGCTGGCACTTGGTCAACTCCCACAAGGTCTCGACCATCAACTCCAGGTCGACCCCAGGTTCCGCGGCGCAGACCAACACTCGCCATTTGTTCGTCGGAACTTCGGAGCGATGCTCCAAGAGGCGCTCTACTAGGTGACGACGTTGCGTTGGGCCGAGCACCGACAAGATCTTCGGCAGGCGACCCCAGCCCGTACCGAGCCTGTTGATCTCCAACAACTCGATAACCGCGGACGCGATGGGCAGGTCCGGGATGGTCAGCGCTTCGATGAGAAAGGTCATCCCGATGCCATGGGGCATCGCGGCCAGCTTCTCTGCCGCGGACCAAGAAATTTCGGGGCTGAAGACCCCCATCACTTCGAGTAGGACGTGGCCGAACCCACCAGAGACCGGGGACGGGATGTTTGCCAGCAGCTGCTCAACACCCAAGGCGTCGCGGCGGCCGACCATCTGTCTGAACTCCGAATACAGGTGCATTCCACTTCCACCAGCACAGTGGCGCCGCCGTGTGCCACCCCAAAGAGCCTACTTGGCCTTGTCTAGCATTAGCAGCAGTTCTGCCGGTGGCACAAAATCCGTGACTCGCGGCTCGGCCATCGTGTTTCCCTTCGAATCCACGAACACGACCGTCGGAAACGCCACCACCTCGTGCCGCTCCATGAAGGGCTCGACCGCCTCCATGTCGCCGCTGCCGTCGACTCGAATCGTCGCGAACCGCTGCAGCGCCTCGATTACCTTAGGATCCGAGAACGTCTCCCTTTCCAACTGCTGACAAGGCGCACACCAGCTGGCCGTGAAGTCGATGATCGCCGGCTTGCCTGCCTCTTTCGCCGCCGCCAACGCCTCGTCGTGCTTCAGGTTCCACTCGATGCTCGCCTTGGTGGCGGCGCGGGAGTCGTCCTTGGGCGTTCCCTCACAGCCGAACCCAAGGACCAACAAGAACAGAGCGATCAAAAATACGAAAATGCCACGTCTATGCTGCATCGATCGGGCTCCCTATCCCTTTTCGTCTAGGAGAATCTGACCCACACCGCGCTCAGCCTGGGTTGGCCTTGGACGGACCTGCTTCGTGCAAAGCCTCGAGCAGGTCTCCGCTCGTGATGAGCTCCGGCAGCAGCAAAGGCTCGTTCGGACGGTTGGCGGGCAGAATCACATAGAGTGGAATCGCCTGTCGACCGAAGTACTCGACCCACTTGCTCGTCTCCGAGTCCTTGCGGGTCAGATCGGCCTTCACGGCGATCACACGGTTCGTCTTGATCAGCGCGGCGACCGCTTCCGTTTCGATGGCCACGGTCTCGTTGGTCATACAGGTGCTGCACCAGTCGGCCGTGAAATCGATGAAGACCGTGTAGCCCTCATCGGCCAGCTCAAGCGTCTTCTGGCCCTCGAAATGCTGCCAATCGATCAGCTCCGAAGAGATGTCCTCCCCCGGGTTGTCATCGACGGTCGCGAGCGAGAGTCGGCTGATGCCGCCTCCGACCACCAAGGCCGCCGCCAGCATCGCCAAAATCTTCTTTGGCCGACTCGCCAACGGGGTGAGCCAGTGCCCCAAGATCCACGAGGCCACCGCGATCAACCCCAACAGAATAAAGACCGTCGTCATCGCTTTGACGGTCAACTGGGCGTTGAGCACCGACAGCAACCAGATCGCCGTTCCGACCAGGAGGAACGCGATGATGTGCTTGAACGTGTCCATCCACGCCCCGGGCCTAGGGATGAAGCGGCGCGCGTGAGGGGCCAGCGTCAGGACGGCGATGGGCAGCGCCAAGCCGATGCCGACTAGGGTGAACGTTGCCAGGATGATCAGGGGCGGCTGGAGCAGCGCAAACGCCAGCGCCGAGCCCAGCAATGGCGCCGAACAAGGAGTCGACAGGGCCGTCGTCAAGACGCCGTGGATAAAGGAGCCTCGAAGGCCACCTTTGCTGCCACCCCGCACTGTGAGCCCGGGGATCTCGAACACGCCGAACAAGCTCAGCGAGAACGCGAAGATCACGCCCGTCATCGCCAGCACGTAGCCAGGTTCCTGGAACTGGAATCCCCAACCGACGTACTCCCCAGAGAGCTTCAGGATGATCACGACACCAGCAAGCACCCAGAAAGAGGCGACCACGCCGAGCACATACATCCCCACGAACGCTCGGATGGTACGCGGTGACTCGTTGGCCTCCTCGACCAACGCCAGCGCTTTGAGCGAGAGGACCGGCAGCACACAAGGCATGATGTTCAGAATCAAGCCCCCCAACAACGCGTAGAACAGCGCCTGCCAGATGGGGATCGTCGCGTTCAGCGGGCGTTTCAGCTCCTTTTGTGTGGGCTCTGAGACCTCGACGATGGAGACGATATCCACGCCGTCAAAGAGCTCGGAGTTCACCGTGGCAACGCTCTCCGCGTCCGCAATAAGAAGTGGAAGCTGCACCGCAAGCGCGAAAGGCTCCCAGCCCGTTCCCTGTTGCCGGTCGAACTGCAGAATCCCGTTCAAGGGGGAGTCGCTCGCCTCCGCATCCTGGTCCACCGAAACACGCGCGATCACACGCAGCCCTCGCTCGTGGAAGGGGCGGGTCTCCAGAGTCTCGACCTCGACGCCGGCTCGCTTCTCGAAAACGATGACGGGCCTCTCGCCCTGTGGAGCCTTGAGCTCCTCGTTCCCTTCGATGGCGATCACCAAGACCGATTGCGTGCCTGGGTTCAAAGGCCGGTTGGACAACTCCACCGTCGCTGGGTTGCCCTCGAAGGTGCTCAACGGGCGCATCGCTCTGGCGCGCTCGAAGGGACGGCTCCACAGTGACAGCGCGGGCGAAGCCTTCGCTACGATGGGCAACTCCAATTTCAAGTCCGCAGAGCCTCGGACGCACTTGTCATTGCACACCTGATAGTCGACCTCGGCGCCGAGCGGCAGAAGCGCGCCAACCTTGGCGTCGGCCGGGATCTGAATCTCCACATCCAGAAAGAACTCCCCGTCGTGCACGTACGAGATGTCCCCATTGGGCTCGTTGTAACGCACGGGCGCTGGCCAGATGGGCTCGGTGTGGGTGTAGCCCGCTGGCAACTTCCAGGTCACCTCGGTGGGGAGACCGATGCTGCCAGTGTTCGGGCCGTGGTATGCATGCCACTTGTCCTCGACCTCGAAGCGCACCGCCGCGCGCAAGACCGAGCCCGGCGCGACGTCCCTGCGGTCGACCAGCAGCGTCAGGTTCATCGACGGATTTTGGACGCAGTGGTTGGGCGCGTCGCACTCGAACACGCCAAAGACCGCGGAGTTTTCTGCGGCCGAACTGAGGAGCACACCCAGCCCCCTTCCCTCGATTGCCCAGGCTGGCGCAGAGCCAAGCAAGGTCCACATCAACAAGGGAAGGACAGACTTCAGCGGACGCACAGCGTTCTTCATCTTTGGACTCGGGTCGTAGGGGACCAACGTTGGGCGCTTCTCGACGAAATAGACGCCCACAATTCATGAACCTTCAGTCTTCAATTCATCATCCGAGAGAATGACAGGAACAAGCCCTCACCCTCACTTTCGTACCCTCTTCGCAAACTGGTACGAGAGCCAAACAACCTCAGCCCAGTCTGAAGACCGACCAATCACGGCACTGCCCCCAGCGATTCAAGGTGCGCCTTGCGCGGGTTGGACAATACACTGATTCAAGGCCTCGGACTCGAGCCAGCCACAATAGCCCTCCACACAACCACATTGCGCCAGCGAAGGCACCGCGGCGAGGCACGTGATGTCCCGCTCGCTCTTTTGCGTGGCGACGGGGTCGAGCGCGACGCGACCAGACAACGCGGGAGTCGCCCTGATGCGCTCGATGCGGTCCAGGAGCTCGGCGCTCGAGTCGTCGTCGAGCTGCAAGCTGAAGCGCCCATCACGGATCGTCGCCGACACCAGAGGCGAGGCCAACACCTCGTCACCCACCACGAACAACAGGGGCCGGTCGACGTTGGCCTCGGTCAACGCCTCGAGCGCAGCGGTTCCCTCTGCGTCCAGCACGCCTTCCAAGGTGTTCGGGGCGCGCCGGTCCTTGGCACCCATCTTCGCGATGTGACCGAAGCTGACGCCATCCCCTGCACGAACCCAAACCCGCACCAGGGGGGGCTCTGCGTCGCTCACGAGCTCGTAGGCGAAGGTCCCGGTGGCAGGCTCGAGCGGCTCGACGAGGACGCGCGTCTCCTCGACGACGGAGCGCGCCTCGTCGGTCGTCAAAATGTGACCCGAGGTCACCCTTCGCTCGAGCAACAAGGGGCCGCCCTCGGCGCGCCTCACCTCGAGTTCGCCAGGTCGGTTCAGGCGTTCGGCGAGAAACCGAGCGATCTCGTCGCTGTCCGGGTGAAATGGATAGATCCCGCCGGCCTCCAGCGAGCTGAACAGCCCCTCGACGGCATTGCGACGCTCGATGCTGCCGTGAAAAGCCACCATCAGCTCTCCAGTTCCCGGATGCACGGCCAGCGTCTCACGCTCCTTGGGCGTCAGGGCGCCTCCCACGAAGGAGGTGAGCTCGTTGATCAAGTCGCCCCCTTTGCCCCGCACGGACAGCACGAGCCGATGCTCACAGAAGCGCTCGTCGGGTTCTGCCCGACAGACCGTGCCTCGGCATCCCGTGCGCAGGCAGTCGCTGTCGACCTCGCAGCGGTTCTGAGCCACAGCCACCCGTTCGGCGCGCTCCGCTTCAGAGATGCGGGGCTCGCGCTCGCACGACGGGACGAGGAGGGCGAGAAGCGTCAGGAAGACTGTGCTGGCGAGACGTCGAGTCAAAACGCTTCGGACTCCGGTTTCTTGTGCTGAGCGGTGCTCACACGGTGAGCGCAGCTCGCGAAAGTGCTCAAGGGCGCTCGGTCGCTAGTCTATTCCTTCCAGACCAGTTTCCAAGGCCGGCGCTTGAGCTCTCTGAGCATCTCTCGGATGTTGTCGAAGAGCTCTTCATCCCGAATGAGCATCCCAATGCTCCCGCGGCCAGAGGAGACAAAGTCGGTCACCTCCGCGACCTGTTCGCTGCTGGTCTTGAGGTGGTCCATGGTGACGGCCGCGTCGTCGAGCAGGCTGCCCACCTTTGGTCCTGCGTCGTCGGTGATGGAGCGCCAAGAGGCGAGCAGCGCTTCGGCACTGGAGAGCGCGCTGCTCAGGCGCGCGACGAGCGGCCCGAAGTCGCGGTCGAGTTGGCGGCTCAAGCGCGTCACATTCTCCAACACCACTCGGCCATCGCTCACCAGCGCGTCAGTGTTCGTCAACAAGGACCGGACGGTCTCGCGATTTTCGCTGATCGTCCCGTCGGCGTTGGTCACGAGTTGGTCTGCGTTGCCCAGCAGAGAATGAAGTTGTCCGCGGTTCTCCATCAGGATCTCGTCGGTGTGCACGACCAGCTGATCGATGTTGCGCAGCACCTGCTCCAGGGGAAGATCCTCGATCTGTAAGACTTTGTTGAGGCTGTCCAGGCTATTGGAGACCTTCGCCACCAGCTCGTCGAGCCGCTGGGGATCCACACCTCGGAAGATGTGGCCTGGCTCGACCTCGTCGTCCTCGAGGCGTTCGGTGTTGATGCGAATGAACTTCTCCCCGAGGACGCCTTCGGTCGTAATGAAGAACTGGCTGCTCGAGCGCAGCGCAGAGAACCGCCGGTTCTCGATCTCCAGTTCGATGCGCGCCCAGATGGTCTCCCCAGTGTCCGGGTTCTTTTCGCCGTTCATGAACTCGATGCCTCGCACCCGGCCGACATCGATCCCGCCCTGCTTCACGACCGCTCCGGGCTTGAGCCCGGCGATGTCCTTGTAGTCGACGTAGACCTTCTGGACCTCGTCGAAACCCAGATCACCAAGGAGGGTGATAAAGCCCCCGAGCAACGCCAGGCTGAACAACACGAGCACCCCGACTTTGACCTCGATGGCGCTCTCCTTCGTCTTCAACGTCAAACCTCCATCGGGCCGTCCGCAAACCCGCCAATGAACTGCCGCACGACTGGGTCGTCGCTCTGGCGAAAGTCGTCGCGCGTGCCATCCAGCCGCAGCTGACCCTTGTAGAGAAAGGCAATGCGATCGGCAATGCCGAAAATCGACCGGAGATCGTGGCTGATGACAACCGACGTTACCCCCGTCCTCCTGGAGAGCTCGAGGATGACATTGTCGACGATGCGCGCGCTGATGGGATCGACGCCGGTCGTCGGCTCATCGAAGATGATGTACTCCGGGTCGAGCGTGAGCGCCCTGGCGATGGCGACCTTCTTGCGCATTCCATCGCCGAACTCGGCTGGATATCGGTCGGCGACGCGGTCCATCTCGACGAGGGCGAGTCGCTGCATCGCCAGCCGGGCCGACTCCTTCGGGGAGCACTTCAGATGCTTGCGAATGGGCAAAGCGACGTTCTCCAGCAGGGTCATCGAGTCGAAGAGCGTCGAGTTCTGAAAGACCATGGCGCAACGCTTTCGGACCTCGTAGAACTCGTGCTCCCTTAGGTTGGTCACATCGCGTCCATCGAGGAAGATCTGGCCTTTATCGGCCCGAAGGAGTCCCACTAGGTGCTTGACCAAGACCGACTTGCCGGCCCCCGACGACCCGATAATGAACAGGATCTGGCCAGTTTGAACGGCCAGATCGACCCCTCGCAGGACCTCCTTGTCGCCAAATGCCTTCCAGATTCCCTTGAACTCAATCATGCTCGTTGTCTCGCTCGAGCCGTGCGCGCGGCAGACCTCGGGCAAAAACGACCCGAGAGAGAGAGCATCACCGATTTCCGGGTCGCCATCAAAGTTGGGTGGAGTCGTACCGCGCCGACATCGCTCACCCCCGAACAGCGAAGCTCTTCAGTGGCGCGAAAGGACCGGACTTCGCCCTCTAGTAGGAGTTACATCGAGCGTTCCACGACTGGCAACGGAAACGCACGTGCATATGCGTGCGATGGCCGGGCCAGTGCTGGATGACCGCGAGGTGACTGTCGGGCCGCTTGGGGTACTCGAAGATCAGGGCCAGCTCTTCGGGGCTGAGCTCCTTCTCGGCCTCCTTGGACAGCGCGAGCTGCAGCTCACGGTCGATGTACACCGACTGCACTTGCCCTGAAGCCATCAGGCTCTTGACCATGAACCAGGTCTTCTCGGTGTCGATGTTCTCCGCCGTGACCCTGTTCCAATTCCCGTGCAGCTCGCTCTCTTTGCCGATGTACCCCAAGTCGACATCGCGCCCTGAGCGGTGCGAGCGGTGCGGGGTGAGGCGACCGCCGGTGCGTTTCGAGATCTCACCGACCAGCACTTTGGGCCCCGCAGGGTATTGGCGTCCATAGGCCATCAACGCGTCGCTCAGCGTCTGGATGGTCAGCTCTGTCCCCCACTCGCGGCTACGGTTCTCACGCAGCACCCAGAACGGGCCCTCGGGGAAAGGAAGACCGTTGTTGAGCTTGCCCCTATTGGGTTTGCCGATCGAGGCCGCTGGACGGTCCTGATCGGCACGGTAGACCAGCACCTTGGTCCCTGCGGGGACGGTCATGTCCGCCTCGAGCCAAGAATTGAGCTCGAGAAGCTGCGACGACTCCAACCCCCACAGCGCCGATAGGTGGGTCAATGACGAATCGTTCTCGACCTGCCAGTAGACCACGCGCAGCTCGATGGGAGCGTAGAGCCGATCGACGAGCCAGTTGACGACTCCAGGGACCGTGAAGAACCCGGGCTCGAGCGCGAGTGGCAACTCGAAGCCCGGCTCTCGCAGCTGGATGTTCATCGGCTGCATCGGAAGCCCGAAGGCGTCCGCGTCCCGCTCTGCGACGGGGACCGTCAGCAACACCACCGCAGCAAGGCCGAGACTCAAACTGCGTGGGGTGTGGGCAAGGCTCTTGGGCATGTTTCGATGGTTTGTGCTTCAGAGGAGCGCGGCGAGGCACCTGGTGAATACAACCCCACGAACATAACGGCTGGACCCCTAACAAGTCTAGGAAAAGTGTCAATTGGCTCCAAAAGGCAGTCGCGCCCAGGCCTGCGCGGTGTATGAACCCCGCGCTTCCACGCCGTTCCTGGACCTGCCGACGCTAGGGCGCGGGTTGCGGCTCTGGGTCTGCCTCAGCAGGTTCAGCAGGTTGGGCTTCCGGGGCTCCCTCGACCGCTCGGGCTTTTGGGGCTGCCTCGACCGGTTGCCCTCCTCGACCCGTCTTCGCTGGCTCGGCCTCCGCCCCTTTCTCCGGAGGCGCCGCGCCGCGCGCGAGCTCGAGCAGACGGTCGATTTGGGGTTTGATGTAGGCGAAGGGATGTCCGCCGGTCCGTATGTGACCGTTGATGACCCAGGTGGGCGTCGAACGCAGGTGGGCGTCGAACCCAAGCTCAATCTGCGCGACCACCTTGTCCTTCGAATAGTCGCTGTTCAAACACCCAAGAAAGGCCTCAGGATCCATGCCGATGTCGGCGGCGAAGGTCAACATCGACTCCTCCGTTAGGACGGGCTTGCGGCCCTCGTCCCGCTCAGCCGCAAAGAACTCGAAGAGCTTGTCGTGCATCTCCCAGAAGTCGCCTTGTTCTTGCGCGCACGTCGCGCCCTGGGCCGCGAAACAGGCGTTGGCGTGAAGACCGCTCGAGCGGCGGTTACACGACTCGTCCAACGGGAAATTGACGAAGTAGATCGCCACGTCGTTGGGATAGGCCTCGTGGACCTGGTGAATCGATTGCGAGAAGATCTCACAGAAGGGACACTCGAAATCGGAGAACTCGACGATCGTCACTGTCGCGTCGGGCTTGCCAAGCCTCGGGAGCCCGTCGAGCGGCACGATCGTGTCTCCGGGCTCGCTGAACTCCTCCGCGGCCTCCTCGCCCTTCTTGCGGGACTCCGCTTGCGACTGACTGCGACTCTGCGCGACGGCCCACTGGTAAGAATAGGCCAGAACTACGAGACCGACGGCAAAGACGAGAACGCCGCTGTGCACGACACGACTGGAGAGGAAGCGGCCGAGATTCGAGCCCACACTCTTGAAAAACTCCCCCAACTTCGGGCCCATGAACATGGCTGCAGTGAGGCCGCCCGCATTCGCGACGTAGAGCGCGATACAGAAGGGGCAAGGGATGGGGAGAACCACAAAAGCGATGTAACCGAGGTAAGCCGAGTACAGTACGGACAAGGCATAGGTGAATACGAAGTAGCGGGCGGCAGGCAGCATCTGCTCTTCCCGCTTGTCCTTGGCGAAGAAGAGTCCCAACAGCACGCCGATGATCGAGAAGTAGAACGCCGCCGAGGCCGCCGTCGTCGGGATTCCTGCGACCTTCGAGTATTGGCTGCGCAGAGCGTGGTCACAGCTGTAACTGCCGACGTCGCAACTGATCGAATCGTTAAGCCCAGCCGCCAGCGCGACGCTCTTGTAGTAGAGCAATCCGCTAAAGACGAGACCTACGAGCGCAGCAATCACGAGTGCGATGAGTGCAGCCTTGGTTCGCGTCGTCATCCACTTCCTCCGAAGGTCGCTCAGGCCAGCGACTCAAAGAATCATTTGGGTTCTATTGCCTCGCTTCCCCACGACCGATTTTCGATTCATACCAGGAACTTACGGAGCGAATATCGGTCGTCCGCTCGGCAAGGCACTTTGTGGTCGCCAGGCCTCCCGAGCTGCGCTCGTCCGGAGCACAGGCTCAGTTTGGCAGCCCACGGATCCTTTCCTCGTGGCCGACCCTTTGGGTTCGCTTGCTGAGCGATGCCGCAGTGGCCTGCTGAACATCGCAGGAAAGAACGTCAGCGTGGTTGGCTGCGGAACGCCACTCGCCTGAAGAATCGCCACCGATCCACGCGAGGCGTCACCACACCGCGACTCGGCCCTCGCCAACCCAACCCAGAAACCCGGCGCGCGACTTCATATCACGAGGGAAAACGGTGCGCCACCCCTTTGGATTTCTATTGGCACGCCAGTCAGTGTCCAATTGATAGCAAGGTATTCCGACGGCTTGCGGTGCAATTCGACGCACGCTCACTCGAACATCATCGCACAGGGATCGATGCCGCCGTAGGAAACGCCGAGCGCAGCCCACTCCGCAGCGGTCCAAGGTCGCTTCGAGACGTCGATGCACAAAGCCTTCACATTGGGGAGATAGGAGTTTGGATCGGACTGCGCCGCATACATGATTCGATACAGAATCTCTACACGGGTTCCCCTCACCCCTTCGAAGACCTCGAGGACCATGTTCAGCTGCGCCTCGAGGTCCGGCGAGAGGCTGACGTCCATGGTCCCCACCTCGATGGCGGCGAACCAATCGGCAGCAGTCGGATCGGGTTCATCCCAAGCCGAGGACGGGTCGTCTGCGGGCTTGTCGTCGTCGCCCCATCCGGCCGCAGGCGTGTCGTCGTCGCCCCATCCGGCCGCGGGCGTGTCGTCGTCGGCACCCCACCCGGCCGTGGGCTTGTCGTCGTCGCCCCATCCGGCCGCGGGTTTGTCGCCGTCCGTACCCCCTCCGGCCGCGGGCTTGTCGTCGTCGCCCCATCCGGCCGCGGGTTTGTCGCCGTCCGTACCCCCTCCGGCCGCGGGGTTGTCGTTGTCGGAAGCTGGTTTGTCACTCTCCGTACCCCAGCCCTCTGACTTGTCCAAGATCCAAGAATTGCCACCCACCGCAGGGGGTTCGTCGACCTTGTCGGCTTCAATCACGGTCGGCGTTGTGGCATCGGGGACCACCGGCTCCTTGACGTCGTCAGGTGAGGCTTTGCCATTGCCCGCGAACAGGTTGAGCACCGAGGCCGCCGTCTTCTGCCCGGAGCCTCCAGCCGCCGCCCCATCACCCCAGCCTGCTGCAGGCGCCGTCGCTTCCTCGCTCTCGGCTGGGCTGTCCTCCTTCGCGCTGTCCAAGGCCGGCTTCTCGGTCGACGTGAAGATCACCACCGCCGCGATCACGGCCCCGACGATCATGACCACCATGACTCCCAGCGCGATCCACAGCGTGGTGTTCCTCGATTCCACGCCCAACTTGTTCGTGGTCTGGTGAGGCACGACGCGCGGGCTGGCAGGAGATTCGCCGGTTGCAGCGCTCGGACTCGAGATGAGCGGGGGAATCGAGGCCGGCATTGTGTGCCCCAATCCCGATGCTGAGACCACTCCAGGTCCCGTTACCAGGTCGGGATTCGAGGTGGCAATTTGGGGCATTGGCCCCACGCTCCCACTGCTCAACGCCCACTCGATGAAGTCCTTGAAGTGGTACGCTCGGTAGTTGGGGACCAACGCGTAGAGACCATCGCTCAGCGTGCGCGCCATGGCCGCCGCTGATGGATAGCGTCCTTCTCGGTCCCTGGTGAGGGCGGACATCACGAGACCGTCCAGATGACTGGGGAAATACGACGCGACCCGCGACGGAGCGACCACTTCTTTCGTGCAGTAGTTGAAGATCGTCGCGTGCTCGTCCGGTCCCCTGAAGGGGTGCTCGCCGGTGAGCATCTCGTAGAGCACCAAACCCGCTGAGTAGATGTCGCTTCGAGCGTCGAGGACCTTGGCCTGCAATTGCTCGGGGCTGAGGTAGAGGACCTTCCCCTTGATGGCGCCAGTGCGGGTTTGAGACATGTTCGAGGCCGCCTTGGCGACCCCGAAGTCGATGATCTTCACCTCCCCTTTGCGTGAAATGAGGATGTTCTGCGGGGACACGTCGCGATGCACGAGGTTGAGCGGGACACCCTCGGTGTCCACCTGCGTGTGCGCCGAATGCAGCCCCTCCAAAACCTCCGACATCAGGTAGAGCGCATGCACGATGGGGAAGGGTTCGCCTCGGCTCCCAACGACGCGCCAGAGATCGGCGAGGGAGAGGCCATCGACGAACTCCATGGCCATGAAAAGCTGCCCGTTGATCTCCCCAGCGCGATAGATGCGGCAGATGTTCTGGTGGTTGAGCAACGAGGAGACACGGACCTCGTCGTGGAACATTTGGCGGAACTTCGGGTCGGCAGAGAACTCAGGCAGGATCTGTTTGATCGCGACCAGACGCTCGCCGATGTTCGAGATCTTCTCCTTGGCGACAAAGGTGATCGCCATCCCGCCTTGCCCGATACGACGTTGCAGGAGGTACTCCCCAAACTGCTCGTTCAGCAATCCACCAGAGTCGCCCAATGGCTCACCCATGCCCACCTCCAACTTCACAATCTCTTTTGGATTCCGTTGCTCGGCAATTGGGCTGTCAGATTCCGCCGCCGAAACACGACTGACTCATGAGCACAGAGACGTCCGCTCGACCTCGGAGCCAGGAAAAGAGTCGAGCTGTCTGTCCTCACGACGAATTGCCGCCATCGTACTTCGAACGATCGAACACGCAAGGGTCATACGCTCAAGTTACGCGTACCTCTTCGATCTGCGAGAGGCCGAGGAGCAGCATCATCAAGCGATCGAATCCCAAGGCGTTTCCGGTGCAATCGCCGAGGGCCTCGAGGGCGCTCAGCAGGGTGGGATCAAGGTCTAACACCTCTTTTCCCAAGCGACTTCGTTCTTGCTGCTCGGCTTCGAAGCGCTTTCGTTGTTCTGCCTGGTCCACCAGCTCGCTAAAGCCGTTGCAGAGCTCCAACCCGCCGACGTAGAGCTCGAAGCGCTCCGCGAATCGGGCGTCCGACGGCTTGAGTCGGGCGAGGGAGGCGAGTCGCGCTGGATAGTCGCAGAGGAAGGTCGGGCGCTCCGCTCCGAGATGAGGCTCGATGTGCTCCAGCACGACGAGGTGGAACAGGTCATCCCACGTCCAGCTCGCGTCGACGTTGTAGCCCAGTGCCTGCACCGCGGCGCAAAAGTCGGAGAGCTCACCGAGCTCACTCAACGACAACCCTGTGTGGCGCCGAAACGCCTCTTCGACGGTGAGCCGCTCGAACGGCGCCAACCAGGGGACCTCATGTTCTGCCCAAGATGCGGCGCGGCCCGGCGAGAAGGTCGCGGCGAGGGCCATGACCAACGCCTCGGTTTCGTTCATCAGGTAGTTGTAGTCTTCGCCAGGCCGATACCACTCGATCAGGCTGAACTCGGCGTTGTGGGTGCGACTCCCTTCATTGTTCCGAAAGACCGTCGCGAGCTGGTAGATCGGAACACCATGAAGGGCCAGGACGCCCTTCATTGCGTACTCGGGCGAGGTGTGCAGGTAGACCGGCCGAACCCGGCCGTCGGGGTAGACCTGCTCGCACCGGAAAGAGTCCAAGTGGGGCTCCATCGAAGCCCAAGCCCTCAGCTGCGGGGTCTCGACGCTGAGGTAGCCGCGCTCTGTGAAGAAGCGATGGACCTCTCGGATGGCCCGGGCCCGCTGCCGCAACGTGTTGAGCGACGGGTGGACGAGTGGGTTTGAAGGGCTCAATCGACGGTCGGGATCTTGGTGGACGCGGGGCGCTTGTCCTTGTCCTTGTTTTTGTCCTTCCTGGGCTTGGGCTCTTTCTTTTTGACGGGTTTGCCCAGATTCAGGGATTCCTGCGCACCGGCTCCCAGATCGACCTTCACTTTGACCTCGTCGAAGCCGACCTTTTTGACCACCCAGGTCTCGAGGCCTTGAGCCTTCAGGCGGCTGGAATCGTAGGGAGTGTGCCCCAGAAGGGTTCCGCGCGAGTCATAGACCTCTGCGTCGATGGGCTCGGATTCGATCTTGATCGAGATGTACTCACCGGCGGTGGTGACGGGGAGGGGCTTGGGTTTGCCGGTGGCCATGGCGAAGGAGCCCACTAGGCCGTTGACCAAGATGGGGTCGACGTCGACGACGGCGGCGACGATGGGAGGGGCGTCCTTGGGCTCTTCGCCAGGGACGTTGAACTTGTCGTCGGCGGTCGGTGGGCCTTCTCCGGTGGGGTCTTCACCGACCGTGGCGACGTCGCCACCGACGCCGTAGGGATCGTCCTCGTCGATGCTGGCGTTGTCGGGGTCATCGTGCGCCTTCATGGCCTCGACGACGCGCTTGTCGCTGCCGTCGGAGCCGGTCTGCTCGAAGCCTGTGGCCATATCTCCGGTGGAGACCTTGGTGTCGACCTCCTTCTTGTCGTCGGAGGCGGTAGAGGTCGTGGCTTTGTTGGCGAATGCGAAGAAGTAGATCGCGACGGCTGCGCCGCCAGCGAAGAGGATGAGGACCAAGAACACGAGCAGCAGCACGAGCCCCTTGCCCTTCTTCACGGGCTGCGGCGCCATCATCTGCGCCATGTGCGGTGGCGGCATCATCCCGGCGTCAGGAGGCGGGGCCAGGTGTTGGGGAGGAATGGCTGGTGCCGGGCCGAACGCCATGTCTTGTGGGCCCGGCAGTCCGGCCACGAAGCGCAGCACGGTGCTGCCGACCTCGATGTGGTCACCCGGACGCAGCAGCGCTTGACTGATGCGGTGCCCGTTGAGGGAGGTCCCGTTGTCGGTCCCGGCGTCTCGAACTTCGAATTGGTCGTTGCGATTGACGATCAGGAGGTGTTTGCGGCTCGAGTAGGGGTCGCTGAGGACGACGTTGTTCTCCAGACCACGTCCGATGGACGAGACGCCGCGGTTGAGGCCGAACACGACTGGCTCCGAGCCCTGCGCGAAGATGACGAGGGAGCCCAGGACCTCCTCGCCGGCGAGCTGGCCGACCGAGGATGGGCTGGCATTCTTGGAGAGCCGGAAGGCATCGACGGCGTCGACGGCGTCGAGCGCCATGGTGCGTTCTTGGGGGGCCAGGGTCTTGGGCAACCCAGGGCTCGACATGCCGAAGCTGTCGGGCACGTCGCCCAGATCAAGCGCCACGGTGCGCTCTGCAGGCTGCAGGACTTGAGGCTGCGCGGCCATAGGCGGGGCGGCCTCTTCGAACGCCCGGCGCGATGGGGAGTGCCAGTCTTCGTTGGTTTCAGCGACCATCCCGCCATAGTTTTGGCGCTGACCGTCGACGTATTCCATACGTCCCTGGTCTCTGAACTCGAGATTCTCTTTGCTCTGATAGATCTCTCGGCGTCTCGCCTTGCCATCGCCGTAGGCGCTGGTGTCATCCTTCTCGTAGGACGCAGCGGCCTGTCGTTTGCGCCGCCCTCCTTGGTCTTTCTGCTGCTCTTCGAGGACGTCCATGCCGATGGCCATGGTGCTCGCCCCGCCGCCCTCGTCGTTCCAGTCGCCAGCTCCTCCCCAGCCGTCTCCCGAAGCGACCATCTCGTCGCGTTTGGGGGCCGACCAGCCCCGGCCGGCGGTTTGACCCCAGCCTTCTGCGTCGTCAGGGGGCGGCGCGTTGAGATCGCTCAGGTCCAGCGCGGCGGTGCGGTCGCTCTTGCTCGACCCTCCGATGCTCGGCTTGACCGCGTCGTCTCCGGCCCAGCGCTCATCCTCGGCCCAGGTCCGCTCCTTGGGACCGTCCGCCCATGGATCGTCCCAACTCTCTTTGGTCCATTCGTCGCCGGGAGCCTTCTTTTTCTTGTTCTGCGCCTCGAGCTCGGAGAGGTCGATCGCTTTGGTTCGGCCAGACTGTAGTTGAGGATCCTTGCTCATTGGTACTCACTCAGTGTGTGGCGTTGGGGGGCCCCAAGCCGGTGTTCGAACGGTCCACGACCACTCACATCGCAAGCATCACCCAGACCCGCTTCGATCCCGCGCTTGGCTGAATATACGAGGTCCATACGACCAACACAAGCAAGGGGCCCACTCCGCAGCGTCGGAATAACCCGATCTGCCCGACTGCAAGCATGTTTTCGTAGCTGTACGGGAGTCGAAAGCACCCCGCTCGTCAGCCCAAAGCCGCTCAACCCCTGGCTCCAAGACTCAGGCCCCCACCAATAGCTCCAAGGCGAGGATCAGCGCGTCCTCACCGGTGTCTTGGTAGTAGCCTCGGCGGCGCCCAATCTCTCGAAATCCCAATCGCCGATAGAGTTCGATCGCGCCTTCGTTCTGGTGGCGAACCTCCAGAGTCACCACCTCAGCGCCCCGGTCGCGCCCCCGTTCCATGGCGTGCTCCAGCAGGAACCCAGCGACGCCACGCCGCCGCGCGTCCGTCGCCACGGCGACGTTCAAGATGTGCAGCTCGTCATGTACCAGCCAGTAGTCTACATAGCCGACGATCCGCTCATCCCAGCACGCCACCTCGACGGTCGCCCAGGACAAATCGATCTCGCCGACAAAGAGGGCGCGAGGCCAAGCCGTCGGGTGAGCGGCCGCCTCGATCTCCATGACCGCATCGAGGTCGTCGACGGTCATCTCGCGAATCGTCGCGAGGGGCGCTTCACTCATGGTCGTCAAGCTCCGAAGGCGGCTCTTCGACCACGGCCTCCTCGACTATGGGGAGCTCCTCGGAGGGCGCGGGGTCGCTCGGCAGGCAATCCGCGATCGCGCGCCACAGCTCGCCTCGCCCCTGTCGGGTCTGGCTCGAAAAGGCGATCAGGTCGGCGGCCCGGCAGCCCAGCACGTTGGCGATCTCTTTGCGCCGAGTATTGCTCTGGCTGCCGCTCAACTTGTCGCATTTCGTCAGCACGACGATCGCTGCGATCTCCATGGCGTTGAGGGCGTTGAGCAGCTGCAGGTCGTCCGCGTTGGGGTCCCGACGGACGTCGAGCAGGACCACCATCGCCGCCAAAGTCTCACGGCTTCGGACGTAGCGCTCCATCATCGGGCCCCACTGTCGCTGCACCGCGACAGGGACCTTGGCGTAGCCGTATCCCGGCAGGTCGACCAAGTAGAGCGTCCCGTTGATGTCGAAGAAATTGATGAGCTGCGTGCGTCCTGGGGTGCGGCTGACGCGCGCGATGTTGCGGCGGTTCAGTAATGCGTTCAACAGCGAAGACTTCCCTACGTTGGAGCGCCCCGCGAACGCCACCTCAGGGCGATCGGGAGCAGGGTAGTGCACCGGTTTGGCGGCACTCAAGAGGAACTCGACCTTGGTCAGCTTCATGGCAATATCGACGAGAGGCTAAAGGGTGCAGTAAACAAGCCCGAGAGGACCACCATCGAAGCCAGGACCAGCGTCATCGTCGGCAGCACGAACCAGGCCCCGAACGAAGACCGCGAGCCGCGGTTGAGCGCGACGTGCCAGCCAAAAACGACCGCAGCACAAGCCGCAGCCAACGCAAAGTAGACGCCGACGGAGTGATGTCCGACGAAGCGTCCGCTCATCTCGAAGACGCCGAGCTGACCGAAGGCTAGGCCGATCCAGAAGAGCAAGGCCCCAACCATGGCGCCGTCTCGGCTCAACGCCAACTCCGAGGTCGGCTTGAAGACTACGACCGTCGCAGAGAGCGGCGCCAGTGCCCGGTAGAACGAGAACACGACAATGACCCACAGCGCCATCCACGCCGGCGCCACCGCGGCCTGGTGGACGAACACCTTCTCGGCCGTCAGCGTTGGAATCGCCACCAGCAGATCGCGCGGCACGCCGGAGCGAGCGCCGATCTGAATCATCGCCTCCACCTCCAGGTCGACGGGCCCCACCGCGGCAGCCACCTGCGTCGCGGCGAACAGGGCGAGCAATCCCACCAGGCCAAAGAGCAGGCGACCCATTCGGCGATCGACGGTCGAACTCAGCGCCGCGAGCAGCGCGGCGACCGAGACCAGCAACACCATCCCCCCAAGCTCGGCACCATTGGCCAGATCGAGAGCCGGGAGCGACAAGAACTTGGTTTGACCCGATTGTGAGATCGCCTGCAACACCACATCGACGCTGGCGCCGTTAGAGTCGACCAGCAGCAGTCGCAGGTTGGGCTCGGTCAGCAGCCCACCGGGGAACAACGTCGCAGCGGCGGTCGTGCACAGGACCAAACCGAGCCCCAACCAAGTGATGGAGCTCAGACTCTCATCCTCTGTGGCGACGAGCAGAGAATAGCCAAGAAAGGCCAGCGCGCCGGCCAGGAAAGTGCTGTTACAGGCCGCGTAGACAGCACCCAGCTGAGTTGAAAGGTCCAAGCTCACGCGTGGAGCGGAGAGCAGCAACCAGATGGCCAGCACGCCAGCGCCCCCAGCCACTAGGCCACTCGCCAACGAGGCCCATGCCCCGGCCCGACGCTCCGTCCGGTGCAGACCGGCGAGGCTCATTGCCCCAGCAGCCAGAGCCCACTGCCCAACCCAGACCCCTTTCGGACCCAGCTCAGCGGGATTGGGAGTCGAGTTGGCGTAGACCAGCCAAGCCCCGACTGCCAAGAGCAGCACGGCCCCACTCATCCCCACGAAAAATCGATTCGACGCCGTCCTGACGCCGCGCACCTGCATCACCCCCGAGGCGACCCGCAACGCCACACCGAGCGCGATGAGACCTTCGATGAGAGCAATCATCGTCCTCCCTCCTCGCCTTTGTTGCCGTTCTTTTCCTCGTCGGAGTCATCCTCGTCGGAGTCATCCTCGTCGGAGTCATCCTCGTCGGAGTCATCCTCGTCGGAGTCCTCCTCGTCGGAGTCATCCTCGTCGGAGTCCTCCTCGTTGGAGTCCTCCTCGTCGGAGTCATCCTCGTTGGAGTCCTCCTCGTCGGAGTCATCCTCGTCGGAGTCCTCCTCGTCGGAGTCCT
>PFUG01000661.1 GCA_002789955.1 Deltaproteobacteria bacterium CG_4_9_14_3_um_filter_63_12
GTCCTTGATCGTTTCCCCGGACTCCTGCGCGCTCCAGCGCTCGTCGATGAACTGGATGAACCGTCCGAGTTTTCGATGCTTGGTCATATGCCCTAACCCAAAGGCCACACCGTCGTCTCCTGTGACATCTCCGAGCTTCTTGTCCGTGCCGTCGACTGAAACCACCTGGATGTCTTTCTTGTCGCTGCCTTTGTAGCCCTCGAGCTGTGTGTTGAGTGTAGTGTCGGTCTCACCCCCTTCGAGGTTATTGACGTTCCAAATGGCGTAGGCCGCTCCCTCTACTTTGAGCCCCATATAGACGAGGGCCGACGTGCCCAGTTGTCCGTCGAGCTTCAAGCCGAGCTTGGCTTCGATCTGCCAGACCAGCGCACGCTCGATGAGGAGGTTGGTGACGTCGACAGGCTGTCCTTTGTAGTCCTCGAGCGTCTTGATGTTTTCAAACGCCTCCGCGGCCGACAGCCCCAGCTCGGACAAGATGGTTGCGAACGGTTCGTGGTCCCGTCTTTGGGCTTCTGCCTCATCAGCGGGGGGGGCATTCTCTTCGTCGAGGTTGGGGCTCGCCTCGGACTTCGACGATTCTGCGCCGTAGCTCTTCTGGATCGCGGCGTATTGGTTACAACCTGCTGGGCCTCCGCCGTTCTTCTCTGTCTTTTTCTGCGTTTTGCCCTCCTCATCCACATATTCGGGGTTGTTGTAGAAGTCCCTCGCTGGCGCGGCAATACGCAGCTGCTCTACGAGCTTGGGCGCCATCAACAAGAGCGTTGGGTGCTCCAGGATCCCGGGCTTCCCAGAGCCGGCCTGCCAAAGGGTGAGGGCCTCGACAAACTCCTCGTCGACCACAGTTGATGAATCGAGGCCGAGAAGGACACGGATCTCCCTGATGGCGGTTGCTTGGTAGCTCTGGTTGTGCGCCACCGCCATTTCAGACCCGCTCGAGAGTTCCGCCGCCTGCCCCGCAACATGCTCGGCGGCCTCTGCACCCTGGGCTTTCGTGTGGGTCAATGTCTCGCGACGTCCAGCCTCATCGGATATCCGCGCGTCCAGCTCCTCTTCGAAGGATGCCACATCTTTCTGGAATTGCGGACTCTCCCGAACTCCATCCGCCACGCTGTCATCCAATGCGATCCAGCCCTCTTCACCTTCTCGAACCGCCAAGTATCGCTTGGGCACAGTGGGTAGGCTGTTTCGAATCTCTTCGAAGTCTTCATTCGACAGATCACCGAGGTGCGCGACGAGCTCTTGATGTGTGAGACTCTGTCCAGGACCGAGCAAATACAGGACGTCATTAGGGCCTTCGATGGGGGTGGGCGAGGCATCGGCTGCAGGCTCATCCTCCTCATACATGATCCCCGTCCCCATCCCACGCACCTCGAGCTCCTCACCCTTCAGCCCAGCCTTCACGCCGGCCGCCGCCTCGGCCTCGAGGTCGACCGAACCCTCCTTCACCGCGGCATTCGACTCAGGCTCCTTCGCGTCGGCGGGTTCGTTGGCTTTCCCCTTGAGTTGCTGAGCCTCGCCCCCGGCTTTGCGCTGCTGCACCAGGTGGGTCAGCTCGTGCCAGAGCAGCGCTTTGTCGTTCTTCTTGCCGGGCGCCACATGAATCTCTGCGCCGCCGATGGCGCTTCCTTTCTTGTTCTGAGTCGGCAACTCGGGAGCTTCGTTTATGGACACACTGGCAAAGTCCATCCCGAACGTTTGCTGGGCCTCGAGGGCCATGGCGCTCGGCAGTGGTTGCAGACCACTCTGTGCCGCTCGAGCCCCCACGATTGCGTTCATCGAGGAGACGGGTCTGCTGCTTCTTTCGGCGGGTCCCGCGACGCCGCTGTTCTGCGCTTTCTGCGCATTGTGCTGGGGTGCAGGGGCTCGCACGCCGCTGTTCTCTGCCTTCTGTGCGGAGCGCCGTGCTCTGCTGAGCTCTCTCGAGCCGCCGAGCTTCGGCGTCGGGGTCGTCTTCTCAGCGATCTTCTGCTCTCGCGCTCCCTCGGAGGTGTGTGTTCGCTTGTTCTCTATGGATTCCATCGTCTCTCCTCATAGGGCCGACCGAAGGTCGCCTCTATTTGCTGTCCCTGTTGCCACTCAATGTTTGTTGGGATGATCGTTCGCTGTAGGTCCCCCCGCTGACGAGCGCCCCCATCTCGCGCGACTCGGCCACCGCCGCGTCCCAAAGCAGACAATTTTTGATCTTGCAGTCGCCTTCGGCCGCCGCGATCGCTGCGCGCAGCACCGCGCTTCGAATGTGTCCCCCGCTGAGCTCGAACCCTCTGCCGAGGGCGCCGTAGTCTATGTCGTCAGCCACCGGAGCTTCTGGCGGCATCAGCGTCCGCCAGAGCTTTGCGCGCAGCGCCTCGCTGGGCATAGGGAAGTCGACCTTGAATCGGATTCGACGTTGGAAGGCTTCGTCGAGCGACTGCACGAAGTTGGTCGTCAGGATACTGACCCCGTCGTAGGCATCGAGACGTTGCAGGAGAAAGTTCACCTCGAGGTTGGCGTAGCGATCGTTGCTGCTCTTCACCGAAGTGCGCGACGCGAAGAGGCTGTCGGCCTCGTCGAATAGCAACACGGCCTGAGCCTTCTCGGCCTCATCGAAGACTCGCCCCAAGTTCTTCTCAGTCTCTCCAATGTATTTGTCGACGATGCGCGAGAGATCGATACGGTAGATGACTCGCCCGAGCTCCGCGGCAATCACAGTGGCGAGCAGGGTCTTGCCTGTGCCTGGTGGGCCACTGAACATGACGCTCAACCCTCGGCCAGAGGGGCTACAGTGGCGAAATCCCCAAGTCTGAAACACTCGCTCGCTGTGGCGCGCGAAGCTCAGCACTTCTGCGAGCTGCTCCTTGGCCTTGTCAGCCAGGACCACGTCGGTTAGGCGCATGCTCGTGGAGATGGGGTCGGCGAGAAAGCCCAACCGGTGGTCGATCTGTCGACGCACGATGCGCACCAGCGGAGCGGTAGAGAAGCCGCCATTGCGGCCGCGCCTGGGGGTCTCCTCGAGGTAGGTCGCGACGGCTCGATGCATGGCGCCCGGTGTCATCTGGTATCCAGGACTGAGCTCGACGATCATGCGCTCGACCGCCTTCTCGCTCAGGTGCGGTGTCAACAAGCGACGCCATAGGTTCGCTTGGGCGTCGTGGGGTGGCAGAGAGAAGGTGATTTCTTGCATCGAACCGAGGAGTCGCTGAGCCAGCACAGAGTCGCCGGCCGCGGTCCCGACGATGGGACCTGGGTAGTCGGCGAGCAGGTCCTGCAACCAGGCCGAACGGGCTAGAAGGCGAGAGCCTGTCGGGGTCTCGTCAACACCATCGAAACGCAGCAACAGGAGCGCATTGAAGAATCGCGCTTCACGCAGGAGATCGGAGACTTGCACCCCCACATCGACAGATGAGGGGCCTTCTTCGACGTTGAAAGCATCACACAGAGCAACCTCGAACACTTTCTGTCTACCCTGGCCGACGATCGCCGCTATCAAGGTCCTTCGCCCGATCCCTGCCGGCCCTCGCAGAAGCAATCGCGGGCGCGGCTTGCGCAGCGCGCCAAGCAACTTCTCGAGTACCAGAGGCTCGACGACCAGCTCATGCAGGGGGAGCGTGCTCTCCTGCAGGAAGGTTCCGGCGGCGTTGGTGGTCGCCACGACCCCTTGCACAAAGTCGACGACTCGTTGGGGAACGCTTACGGGGGCATGGACCAGCGGCGTCTCCGGCTGCCAGCGTTCGTCTTCGTGAAGCGTGACCAGCCGGTAGCGTCTGAGGCGAGCCTCAGCACGAAGGCAGTCGAGCACCTCCTCTAGGCGCTCGCCGGGCTCCGCCAACAGTTCGGCCATGAAGCCGGCGCTCGGTTGGCGCAGATTGAAGTCGGCCATGGCCACCGAGAAGAGGCGCGCAAAGTCGATGGAGACACGTGGCGCCAGGGCGACGACGAGAAGCTTCAGCTCCGTGTCCGACAGTTGGAAGCTGGCGCGCAGCTCCTCCAGAGGAAGCAACACACCTTCCTCAATCGCCCAAGCCTGTGTTTGAGCGACGAGCAACTCCTGGTGGGCGGTGAGCCTGGCGTCTAGGGCTGCCTCGTTCTCGACCTGTAGGGAATCGAGGAAGGTCGTTCCGTTGCTTTGGGGTTCCTGCGCAGGACGCTGCCCCAGCAGACGGGTCAGTTCGTCGCGGCCCACACACTCATCTGAGTAGCTCCCGCTCGTGAGCACCAACCGGTCGGCGTACCGCCGCATATGGCGTTGAATCCACAGGCGAACCCACTCGAGGTGCAGGTCGAGATGTCGCAGGGCAAAGGTGGAGGCCGGTTCCTGGCTCAAGTGAGGCTCCCCCGCACCGCAGCGAAGCCAACGAGCGACCGACGATCGAGAGCGGCGCCACTCCGCCCTCGGCCCAACTCACCGCGGCTGCGGGGATCGCGCAACATCCCGATAATGTGCTGTTTTTTTGCATTATCAGAGCCAATGCAGCCTCCGTTTGCCGTCGCCAAAGAGGCATAGTGACAGAAGAGACAGGGGTTGTCTGTGGTGCGTTGCACCACAAAGGGCAAAATAGTTCAGGTCTGGCAGTCGCCGTTTGGGCATTGGCCAAACGACGAAGTGTCCAGACCAGCGACGCTCGAAAGCGCAGAAACCGAGTGGACTTCGCGCGGCCTAGGCGGGTCAATGCTCGGCACCAAGTCGCTCGAGGCCGACCACTGAACTGAACCCGCAATATTGAGGGGACAAGTCGGTCCGGGACAGTTGCCCCCGTGGTCGTGGCGATAGATCGTCGCACAGCCCCCTCGCCGAAGGCCTGATGTGGCGGCTTCGCAGGGCCACACACACAAAAAACGAACGTTCGTTCACCTAACTCTTTACACACGAACGATCGTTCATGTAGCTTCCCTTTGTTCGATTCGAAAGGTGAACAGGGGGGCCGAGAATCGCTGCGCCGGGGGGCGCAACACCATCGCTCCTGCACGAATTGTCGCGCAGGTCTCTCTGCTCGCCCAGCCACTCGCCTGGACCCTGCCTCGTCGTCTTTGGGCGCTTCAACGCGCGCGCCGCTGAACGAGCAGAGTCCCATCTCGAAGAGGATTCCCTATGACAGAGCATCAGAGAGACCCGGCCCAGCCGATCTTGGAAAAGGCTCAAGCGCTCGTCGACGACATGTTCGACGTCGTTGCGGCCTGGAAGAAGGCGAACCCAGGCGGCCTGGCTGTGGGCCACATGCCCATCTACACCCCTCGCGTGATCCTCGAGGCCATCGGCATCCTGCCTGTGGCCATCTTCGGTGGCGGCGATCAGGTCGACATCATCCGTGGCGACTCCTACTTCCAGTCCTACATCTGCCAGATCCCGCGCAGCACCATCGAGCTCGGCCTGCTGGGCCGCTACGACGTGCTCGACGGCATGATCTTCCCGTCCATCTGCGACGTCATCCGCAACCTGGGCGGCATGTGGACCCTGCTCTTCAAGGACAAGTACTCGGCCTACTTGGACCTGCCCCAGAACTTCAACAAGAGCATCGGCGGCAAGTTCTACGCCTCCGAGCTGCGCCGCATCGCCACCGAGCTGGGTGTGCGCGGCGCCAAGCCCTTGACCAACGAGGGCCTCGCCACCGCCTTGCTCAACGAGAACGCCCGACGCGCCGCCATGGCGAGCCTGGACAAGCTGCGCATGGACGAGCCGTGGAAGGTCGCCGGCTCGGAGGCCTACCTCATCGCCCGCGCCGGCTCGGCCATCATGGCCAAGGAGCACACCGCGCTCATCAACGACTTCGTGGCGGCGGCGAAAGCCCGCCAGACGCGCCCCGTGGACAACGTCCGCGTCGTGCTGCGCGGCGCTTTTTGCGAGCAGCCCCCCATCGCGCTCATCCGCTCGCTCGAGAAGGCCGGCTGCGACATCGTCGACGACGACTTCCAGCTCGGCATGCGCACCATCGAGGGCCCCATCGTGACGCCGGAAAACGGCGAGCTCTTGGTGGCCATCGCCAACGCCTTCCTGACCCAAGGCCGACACTGCGCCTCGCGCTACATCGACGAAGACGAGAAGGGCCTCGACGTCGTCAAGCGCGTCCGTGAGGTCGGCGCCGACGGCGTCATCTTCGCGGCGGCCTCCTTCTGCGACCCAGCGCTGCTCGACCAGCCCATGATCGAGGCCGCCCTGACCCGCGCCAAGATCCCCTTCACCTCGTTCAAGTTCTCAGAGAACACGGGGCAATTCCAGGTCATCCGCGAACAAGCCGGCGCTTTCTCAGACGCCGTCAAGCTCTGGGGGAGTGAAGCATGAGCACCGAAGTCAAAGACGAAGCCCAAAAGGACCACAGCCAGCAGACGCAAAAGCGCATGATGGCCGAGCACTTCAACAAGCTGGAGACGGCCAAGGCCGACGGCAAAAAGGTCGTCTACACCTTCGTCCCCGGCAACATCACCGAGCTCATCCTGGCGCTCGACATGCTCCCCGTGCTGCCCGAGATCAACGCCCTGCAGTCCGGCATGCGCAAGAAGTCGGCGGGCTACATCTCCGAGGCCGAGAAGGCCGGCCACTCCGAAGACGTCTGCACCTACGTCAAGTGCGACGTGGGCATGAAGAAGAGCGGCAACATCGGCCCCACCGGGACCAAGATCCCCGAGCCCGACCTGCTGCTCCTCTCCTACACCGGCTGCTTCACCTTCCTGAAGTGGTTCGAGCTGCTGCGCGAAGAGTACAACTGCCCCGTGGCCATGCTGCACATCCCCTACCAGGCCGAGGGCAAGATCACGCCCGAGATGCGCGACTACGTCGTCGAACAGCTGCGCGACAAGGTCATCCCCATGATGGAGCAGGTGGCCGGCAAGAAGCTCGACTACAGTCGTCTTTCGTCCATGCTCGAGCTCTCGGCCAAGGCCGAAGAGAACCTGGTCGACGTCTGGGAATCGGCCCGCAACACGCCCTCCCCCATCGACGGCTACTTCGGCGGCGTCTACTACATCGGACCGATCTTCACCGCCTTTCGCGGCACCCAAGACGCGGTCCAGTACTACGAAGAGCTCAAGGCCGAGGTCGACGAGCGCGTCCGCCTGGGCAAAGGCCCCATGACGCCCGACGGCGACATGCCCGAAGAGAAGTACCGCCTGGTCGTCGAAGGTCCACCCAACTGGACCAGTTTTTACGACTTCTGGCGCATGTTCGCCCGCGAAGGCGCGACCGTCGTATCGAGCTCCTACACCCGAGTCGGCGGCCTCTACGACATGGGCTTCCGCCACGATCCCGAGCACCCGCTCGAGACCTTGGCCGAGTACTGCATGGGCTGCTACACGAACCACTCCTTGCCCGCTCGCATCGACCTCCTCGAACACTACATCAAGACCTACGCCGCCGACGGCTTCCTGATCAACTCGGTCAAATCCTGCAACTCGTTCAGCGCCGGTCAGCTCCTGATTCTGCGCGAGCTCGAGGAGCGCACTGGCATCCCCGGCGGGTTCATCGAATCCGACCTGGTCGACCCCCGCTACTTCAACAAAGCCAACATCGACAACCGCCTGCAGAGCTATTTCCAGATGCTCGAGGCTCGCAAACAAGGAAGCTACGCATGAAGTGTGTCGTAGGCATCGACTTGGGCTCCACGACCACCAAGGCCGTCCTCCTCGACGAAGACGGCGCCATCATTGGGCGTGGCATCACCAACAGCCGCTCTAATTACAACGTCGCCTCCATGGTCGCCCGCACCGAAGGGCTGATCGCGGCTCGTTTCACCATGTTGCGCCGTGGCTTGGCGGAGCTGGGTCTTGCGAGTACGCAGACCGAGATCGTCGCAGAGAGCCTCTCGCAGCACTTCCGCCTCGAGCTCTACCTAGTGGAGCTGGAGGTTCTGCGCGAAGAGATCCTTCGCCTCTTGGCTTCGCCGGCTCACGTCGCCCACAAAGCCATCCTCGAGCCCGTCGTCATGGCCATCATGGACGACTGCCGAGACGGCGCGCCCAAACTCTTCGGGCTCGAAGCGAAGCGGCGCAGCGACTTCTTCCGCGACATGGCTGGCACCGCCTTCATGGCCTCGGCCGAGGTCCGCGCGAAGAACGGCGAGGTCCCCTTCGAACGCGTGGTCGCCGTGTTCGACCGCGCCATTTTCAACGTCGAGGCCAACCTCGTCGACCACGACTTCGGCTCCCTGCTGAGCCGGGGCTACAAGCGAACGGTGACCACCCTCGATTTCCTCGGTCCCATCGAGCAGAAGAAGCTCGACACCTTGGTCACCCGCACCGTCGACTCGCCTCTGCACGAGGTCGCCTTCGTGGGCACCGGCTACGGCCGTCAGACCCTGCCCTTCCCCAAGGAGGCCGTGCGCAGCGAGATCCTCTGCCACGGACGCGGCGCGCATCGGGTTTTCCCCGAGACCCGCACGGTGCTCGACATCGGCGGCCAGGACACCAAGGCCATCCAGGTCGACGGGCACGGTGTCGTCACCTCGTTCCAGATGAATGACCGCTGCGCCGCGGGCTGCGGCCGCTACCTGGGCTACATCGCCGACGAGCTGGGCCTCGGCCTGCACGAGCTCGGGCCCTTGGCTCTCGAAGCCAAGAAGAAGATCAAGGTCAACTCGACCTGCACGGTCTTCGCCGGCGCCGAGCTGCGCGAGCGCCTCTCGCTCGGTCAACAGCGGTCCGATATCCTCGCCGGGCTTCACCGCTCCATCATCTTGCGCGCCATGTCGCTGCTGGCCCGCTCCGGCGGCGTCCGCGACGAGTTCACCTTCACGGGCGGCGTCTGCAAGAACGACATGGCCACGCAGATCCTGCGTGAGCTGGTCGTGGAGCACTACGGCGCAGACATCAAGCTCAACGCGCACCCCGACTCCATCTACATGGGGTCGCTGGGGGCTGCGCTCTTTGGGCTCGACGACCTGCGCCGCGGTGCGCCGCAGTTGTTGCCGGCCTACGAGGCCGAGAACCGGCCGCAGGCCTAGTGTTTGGGCGGCCGCCGGTCGTCCTCCGCTCTGTGAATGCACGACGCCGGTCGGCGAAGCCGCCCGACGGGATCCAAATCCAAACCTGACCGACATCACCGCGGATTGGGCCCCTGCCCGCTCCGAACGATCATCGAGGATGACAAAGTATGTCTACACACACCCATACCACAGCAGGCATCGATGTGGGCTCCAGCTCCGTCAAGGTCGCCATCGCCAAGAGTGATGCTGGCAACAACGGCGTCATGCTCGCCTTGGCCAACCAGCGCATCCGCCGACGCAACGTCAAGGCGGTCGTCGAGGCCACCTTCGCCGAGGCGAGCGCCACTGCTGGGGTTGGAAAGGCCGACATGGACTACATCGCCAGCACCGGGGACGCCGACGAGATCGACTTCGCCACCGGTCACTTCTACGGCATGACCACCCACTCGCGCGGCGCCATCTTCCTTCATCCGGAAGCGCGCGCCGTCTTGGACATCGGCGCCCTGCACGCCCGCGCCATCCGCATCAACGAGATCGGCCGCGTCATGCAGCAGCGCATGACCAGCCAGTGCGCCAGCGGCTCCGGTCAGTTCCTGGAGAACATTGCCCGCTACCTGGGCGTGCCCCTCGAGGACGTGAGCCACATGTCCCTGCACTCCGAGACCCCCGAGGAGTGCTCCAGCATCTGCGCCGTTTTGGCCGAGACCGACG
>PFUG01000169.1 GCA_002789955.1 Deltaproteobacteria bacterium CG_4_9_14_3_um_filter_63_12
TGCCGAGGGTCGGTGGTGCGGCCGTTGGTTGCCTGTGTCGATCCTCGGCGGTTGGGGGTGAACCTGAACGGACGCTGAATGCCCTCCCAAAGCCACTGACGCCGAGAGCAGCAATGGGAGCGCCGGCGGCCCGCCGGGCACGCATGAACGAATTGCTGGCGCACCACGGAGCCCATCAGCGAGCCGAGTGCAGTCGCGAGTCGCCCCAGGTTCCACCTGGGGCTGGGGATTGTTCGGCCCCCGAGGGGCCGATGCCGAGGGTCGGTTGTGCGGCCTGTGGAGTCCAGAAATTATGGCGGGAGTCGTCCAGAAATTATGGCGGGTTGTGGTGATGGTACTTGGGGAAGCTGAAACGAGCACCAAGGAGGCAGTGCTCGCGGCGCGTCGTGCCTGGCGCTCCAAGGTCGAGTTGAGGCGCTTGAAGTGATCGACGGTCGCCGCCCCCGTGGCTGGATGAATCTTCATCCCGAGGGTTGCGCAGATGTCCCGATAACGCTTACGAAGGTCGCGGAGCGCCTCTCGCCAGAGCGGGTTCTTGTCGAGGTTGGCGACCGAGATTTTGCCAAACGACTTCGCGACCACCTTACGCTTCGGCCCAGTGCGCCATGCTGGGGGCAGGGCCGACGTTCTGAAGTTCCAATCGCTTAAGCATCGGCTTCCCCTTGGGTTCGATAGCGCGTGCCGCGCGTCGGTGCTCGACACGCCACTCCTGTCGAGCAAGGCGGCGATGGCCTTATTCCAGTCGGCGTCCGAGAGGCCGGTTATGGCGAGGACCAAGCCGCCGAGCCAGGCCGTGCGTCACGCAGTGTTGCCGGTGTTCCACCCTCGCGCAGCGTACATCTCGCCATGACGCGCAACGAGCAGCCGCAACTCGAGCAGCGAGTCGAAGTTGATGTTTGTGAATTCTTCGCGGACGCGCAGGGACCATGTGCTCCCCCTGTGCGGTCGCCACGCTATATTTGCCTAGGACTGGGGTCTGCCAGCATCGTCTTCCCCGCCGTCTTCATCTTCGATGACCTCGAGTCGATTGACCTGGAGTGGCACGAAAGTGCGGCGGCCACCTTCGACGCGGCGAACCCCCGTGACCCGAACGCGCTTGTCGAGCGCCCCTTTGGCGCTTTCGAGAAGGTCGTCGCCGAACGCACAGGGGATCTCTGCGACGTCGGAGGCATTGCGCAGAATGAAGACTTGCTTGTCCAGGTCGATTTCTCGCAGGTCGCCTTCGTGCGACTCGGTCCGCTCGGCATAGGCTTGGTCAATGACCTCATCAATGCGGTGGTGCGAGTTGCGATCGAGCCGAATGGGGCTGTGGGTGGGTGCCTCCTCCAAGGTCGCAGCGATGGCCTGCACGCCCTTTCGCAGCGAGTCCACGAGTGAAGTGAGCACGCTTGCGGGAGCCGACGGCCACGAAATTTCCGGGGCCTTCAATCCGCA
This sequence comes from Deltaproteobacteria bacterium CG_4_9_14_3_um_filter_63_12, assembly GCA_002789955.1. Taxonomy (GTDB): domain Bacteria; phylum Myxococcota_A; class Bradymonadia; order UBA4248; family UM-FILTER-63-12; genus UM-FILTER-63-12. Next base: position 1,435 of record PFUG01000169.1, read on the forward strand.
TCCAAACATCAGCGTTCGCCTCCTCGACTTCGACCACTCCACAGTGTGCATCGAGCTGCTGCTGCAGTTGCCTGATTTCGTCGAGCGGCCCTTCGGCCATCAGGGCAAACCGCTCACGACTGAGAGGGAGCACCTCGGCTCGAAGCGCCGCCAACGCTCGATACATGCGCCCGAGCTGCTCCATCGTCTGCTGTAGGTCTTCGCCGTTCTTGAGCATGGCTGCACCGCAATAAGTCCTTTGGTCAGCGACTGCGCTTCCCCCGGTCTTGCCCACATGGGTCAGCGTGTCATGGACGCAGACCACGCGGCAGCTCGCCAAAGTGCCGACGTCGGGCTCCTCGAAGGAAGGCTGGAACTCCTAGAACAAGTCGTAGAACACGACGACACGTCGCTCGCGAAGGAGGCCAACGGTCGTCGATCATGCCGCGCTCCGTTGCTGCTTTTCGACGGCAAGGGCAATGAGCGGTGCCTTCTTTCGCAGCCCATCGAGTGTGAGTTCGTGCTCCTGATACATCCGGTACCACTCGCGACGTTGCCGAATGACGCGCTCGTCATCTCGAAGGTGAAGCCTGTCCAACACGAAGTCCGCGCGTTTGCGGAGCGTCTCGGGGACAGCATGGGTCGCGACGAGCTGAAGTGAAGGCAAGAGAATCTCGAACCAGCCGTCTCCGACCTCAAAAGGATCGAAGATCTCTGAAGAAGTCACCGTGCTCTTGCTCGAGTTAATCCAGCCCGACGCGAAGCGGTAATTCGACCATACGTACGCCTTCGAACGGTCCTCGTCGCAGCTTACAAAGTGGTCGACGGTTCCAACGGGCTCAAACATGGCAGAATATGCGCAGAGGTTACGAAAAGCGTTGGCGAGCGCAGGCTTGAATACACCCCAGAGATCCTTCGGCCGCTCTGTTGCGTGCTTCGTGAGCCAAGCCGCTCCGGGTTTCTCGACCTGCTCCTCGAACTCGCTGGGCTTGGGACTGCATTCGAAATGAATCACGCGCTGAGCTCCTGGGCTTCTACCCAAACCACCCACCGCGGCCAAAATGGGTCATGTCCAGCCAGCACGCGTACGAGCTCGGCGTGAATCTTCTTTTTCGTGTCGAGGTCCGGCGGCAGCTCCCCCGCAGCTCGCATGAGCGCTTCGGCGGCTTCGATCGCGCGCTCGGCCTCGATCGACCGCGCCTGCTGCAGTCCAAAGGTGTCCGACACGAGCCAGTTCAGCACGTCGCCCTGCTTCGCCCACGGCTGCTCGTGCAGAGTGACCTTGTGTGCCCTCTCTTCCAACAGGAACAGCTTATCACGCTCCTCGTCGAAGACGGGCTCGACGGACGCCAGGACGAGCGGTGAATGCGTCGCTGCGATGAGCTGGACAGAAGCATTGTGGTCGCCAGTCAGCACGTCCATCACTTGGAGTAGCGCTGGTACAATGCGGCGCTGCCATTGCGGATGGAGATGCGCTTCGATCTCGTCGAACAGCAGGATGATTTCGTTGGTGGGGGGAAAGCCGAGCAGTTGGCAGCTCGCGACGTGTTCACGCCACGTCCAGACCAGCAGATAGGCGACGGCCAGGATCCGCCTCATCCCGGCAGAGGCGTGGACGACCGCGACATCCTGGTCGTAGGGCATGCGCAGCGTTGGGTATTGTTTGGGATCATCAAGTGTAAGCTTCCGCAGTTCGCCGGGGTTCAGCGGGCTCGAGTCAGAGGGGGACAGCGCGCCAAGTACGTGGGTCAGCGCCACGAAAGCGTCACCCCCCTCGCGCTGCCATGAAGCCCAGTCGCGGACCAGTCCTTCACACAGCACGTTGCCCTCCCAGACCTCCTCCGGCTTGAAAAGGTAGGCATGGGGTCGGTTCGGAGTCTCTTTCTTCCAGTAGTTGCGCGCCGGATCCCACACCGCGAAGCCACCATCGACCTGGGCATAAAGGACGAGGCCTGGAATCGCCGGACGGGCTTGCTTCACTGTCCAGGTGTCGGTCATTCGCTCGAACACGCTGGTGTATTCGTGCTCACCCCCCGTCTTCTTAGAGTACGCGAACGTGATACTCGGCTTCGCAGGTGGGAGGTGCGGCACGACCAGCCGGCGCGCCCAGGTCCGCGTTAACGCCCACCAGGCGGTGTCGAGCAGGAAACTCTTGCCTAGGCCGTTGTCACCTGTGATCAAGTTGAGGCGTGGAGCGAAGTCGATGCGCATCTGCGGCGCCGGGCCGACTTCTTTGAACTCGAGTCGTTTGAGCATGTCAGGACTCCCTCGTGATTAACGCGTGCCGCGCGTCGGTGCTCGACACGCCGCTCCGGTCGAGCAAGGCGCCGATGGCCTTATGCCAGTTGGCGTCCGAGAGGCCGGTGACGGCGAGGACCAAGCCGCCAAGCACGCCCGTGCGTCGCGCACCATCACCAGTGTTCCAACACCGCGCACCGTCCATCTCGCCATGACGCGCAACGAGCAGCCGCAGCTCGAGCAGCCGCTCGAAGTTGATGTTTGCGGTGGGCGTACTCAATCGAGGTCCTTATTCTTCGCGGACGCGCCGGGACCGTATCACGGTCCACGGCGCACCCTCAAGCTCGGCGAGGTTCGCCAACGAAGCGTGCGCAAGCACGTTACGAGTGAGGCGATCGTCGCTGGCCTGCTCGACAGGCTCCAAGAAACTCTGGAGCTCGAGGGCACCCTCAACGTCGCTGCGCGGGTGGCCGGAATCACTAAGTTCCAAGCGGTCCTCGACACTGCCCGACCCGGCGGGTACACCTGCACGTCGCTCGAGCGACGCACCTTGCCCTTTTTGGGGTCTGACCAAGACCAGAACTGAGCGCTCGGCTCACTCCCAAGCCCCCGAATCCGACCCCATCAACTCCCCAACCGCGGACACTATCGATCCACCCAAGATCTTTCCCATCGCCAACCCGCTCACACCCCAGTATGCTCCACCCCGCACACGAACCCCCGAACGCCCAGGAGCCCCGCACATGCTCACCCTCCACACCTCCAACCACACCGAGCGGCTGGTGGAGACCTTGGTCCGCAACCTCCGACGCCCCTTCAACGACGTCGGAGACCTCTTCCAGACCCAGCACGTGGTCGTCCCCAACGCCAACACGCGGGCCTACCTGCAGTTCGCCGTCGCCCAACACCTGGGCATCGCGGCCAACCTCAATTTCACCTATCTCACTCGCCTGCTCGCCCACCTCACTCGTGACTTAGAGCGGCGAGACCCCGACGGTGGAACCCTGCAAGCCGCGCTGCTGCGCCTGGTGGGCGATCCAGGGGTGCTGGAGCGAGCGGAGCTCGAGCCGGTGCGCCGCTACCTCGAGGTCGCTGGTGACGACCCCGAGCTGCTTTTGCTGCGCCGCTTCCAGCTGGCTCGCGAAGTGACGGGGCTACTGGCACGCTACCGCATCGATCGGCCCGACATGGTGGCGGCCTGGTTGTTGGGGCAGCACACACTCCCCGAGTCCGAGCGCGAGACCGAGGCCTGGCAGGCCAGCCTCTACCGCGACCTCTTCGGCGCCGACGGCATTTTGGCCGATCGCCCGGACGAGGAAGGACCGCGCTGGGTCGCCATGGCGGACGTCTTCAAAGCGTTCTCCAACGAGGAGCTGGACCTTCCGGCCGAGGTCCACGTCTTCGGGCTCTCGTACACCTCGACCGACGTCCTCGACGTGCTGACCGCGCTGGGCTCCCGAGCGCAAGTCCACGTCTACTTACTGCATCCGTGCAAGGAAGTCGCAACCTCCAGCGGCCCAGCACCCTGGGCCCTGAACCGCAGCAACCAGGCCGGATTGGCCGCCATGCAGGCCGAGCTCAAGGCCGAATCCTCGCCGCTCCTGCAGCTCTGGGCCGCACCTCTGCGGTTGCACTACCGACTCCTGGCGAGCGAGGGAGGCTGCACTCTGCGCTCAGACTTCGTCGCGCCCTATGAGGTGCGCCAGACCCTCCTATCGCGAGTCCAACAAGACCTCTTGGACCGAGTCCCCGAGAGCGTAGCGCGAGAACGGGCCTCCATGCCGTTGGACGACAGCCTCCAGGTCTTGGCGTGTCCGTCCATCGTGCGCGAGCTGGAGGCCATAGTCTGCACCATCTGGGAGCTGGTGGACCGGAGCCGCAAGACACCAGGTGTCCGCCCGCTGAACTTCCACGAGATCGCGTTGGTCGTGGTCCACGGCAACAAGGACGCCTATCTGACCCGCGTCGACTCGGTCTTCAACGCGGCCCACAACCTGCCGCGCAACATCGTGGACCTGCGCCCCGAGTCCAGCAGCCGCTACGTCGAGGCGCTCACGCTGTTGCTCTCGCTGCCCTTCGGCGAGCTGCACCGGGAGGACCTTTTGGCGTTGATGACCCACCCCTGCGTGGGGGGCCGCTGGGACGATTTCGATCCGAAGCTCTGGGAGACGTGGTGCGCGGACCTGGGCATCGTGCACGGGGCCTCCCACGCCGAGCACCTGGACACCTACCTCGACGCCGACACCCTCAACTGGGACCAAGGCGTGCGCCGCCTCGTGCAAGGCGCCTTCATGGCCGGGGCCCGCAGCTCCGAGACGCTCGTGGTCGAGGTCGGCGGCGAGCATTATGTCCCACACGAGACGGCCAACGAGCACCTGGGGGCCGTAGGGCGCTTCGCAGTCTTGGTACGAGCCCTAATCGCCGACGCCGCCGCGCTGCGGGAGACCCGCTGCTCGCTCACGGAGTGGAGCCAGCTCCTCGTCGACCTGGCGGAGCACTACCTGGTCTCGTCGCGCGACGACTCGCTTCCGGGCCGCTGCCGCCGGGTCTTTCGTGAGCTCGAGGAGGCCGACTTGGGCGACGCCGAGGTCCCCTACCGCGTGGTCTACGAGTGGGTGCGTGCGGGGCTCTCGGGGGTCGAGGTCGAGCGCGGACAGTACCTCTCCGAGGGCGTCGTCGTCTCGTCGTTCCTGCCGTTGCGGCCCATCCCGTTTCGGGCGGTCTTTATCGCTGGCTTAGGCGAAGGGCAGTTTCCGACCCAGTCCTCTACGAACGCTTTAGACCTGCGGGCCCTCGCGCCGAGGCCTACGGACGTGGTGCCCCGGGAGGCGGAGCGGATCTTGTTTTTGGAGACGCTGCTGCTGGCGCGTGAGCACCTCTTTCTCTCTTACGTGGCGCAGGATGCGCAGACGGGGGACACTTTGCAGCCCTCGGCGGTGGTCGACGAGTTGTTGAGCGTGCTCGAGCGCTCGACGGGTGTAAAGCGCGACCCGCTGACGGTTCGCATCCCCTTGCGGCGCCACGACGGGCGAGCCTTTGCGAAGGTGGGGTTGGCGACCCACCGGCACCTGCCGGCGGCCATGGTCGAGCGAGAGGTGGCCGTCCAGCGGGCCGCCCTGCACGCGCTGTGGCCGAAGGACGCGCCGCTGCCCGCATCGCGCGTCGAGGTCGAGGCGGTGCTCGATGAGCCGGCCCGCGACGCACTGCGTGCACAGCTGCGCTTCCCCAGCCCACCGCTCCGCCCCGAGGCCGAGCGCAAGGAGCGTGTGGAGCTGAGCACGACCGCCCTACGTAAGTTCCTCGAGTGCCCCGTACAAGCTGGGGCGAAGTACCTGCTCAACCTCTGGGAGCACGACGAAGACGACGTTTACGCCAAGCTCGACGAGGATTTTCAGCTGGAGCGCTTGGAGCAGATCCTTTTCTTGAACGGGATTTTTGCCGAGCTGGTCGCCACCGCCGACTCCTGGAACACCGAGACCGTCCACGCGGCCCACCTCGAGGTCCGACAACGCCTTGGCAAGGGCCCATACGGTGTGTTCGCGGAGGGGACCAGCCTCCAGAACCTGAACATCCTTCGACTCTGGGGCGAAGGGCTCAAGGCTGCGAAGGTGGAC
>PFUG01000004.1 GCA_002789955.1 Deltaproteobacteria bacterium CG_4_9_14_3_um_filter_63_12
GAGGCTCCACACGACGCTTGGTTGATTCACCTCGAGGCGGGAGTTGACCATGGGTTCCTCGGCTGGTGTCTCAACGTCTGCTATCCACCCAAACAAGAGGGCGTGGTCAGCGCATCGACGGGCTACGGCTGGGTCTCGGACGCCTGGATCGCGAGACTTCAAATTGGGGCCGACTATCGGTGGGGTAAGCGCCCGGATTCGGTGGAGACACGGTTTGTCTTCAAAGGTCCGTTTGCGCCGTCGGTCAGCCTTTGGTTTGGGATGAGGCTGTGAGCAGTGGAGGCGTCGAGGTCTCCACCTACACAGTCTCCATGACCCATTTTTTTTCCTGTCAGGCGGGACCAGGCGCTGGGCTCGAGGCCGCTCGCTGGCACCGGGCGCAGAGGGTTCGCGCAGCGGCCGAGCCGTAGAGGACGCAGGCGTGTCCTAGGCCCCGGCCGAGTTACTGAGCGAGTCGAGGGTCACGCCCGCGCCGCCGCAGACGACGACCACGACCGAGTCGGCAAACGCCACCTCGACCACCGGCGTGTAGACCGCAGCCAGAGCGGCGCCGCAAGACAGCTCGACGAGGATGCGATGATCGTCGGCGAAGGCGTGCTGCGCCGCGCTGGCCTGGGCATCGCTGACGCGCACCGAGCGCACGTCGTGCGCTCGGGCTACGGAGAAAGCCTCGGCCGCGACCTTGCGCGCGCCCAGCGTCTTGGCCGCCGAGGTGATGGCGGGCAGCTCGACGAGCGCGCCGGCGTCTAGCGCGCAAGCCAAAGAGTCGGCGCCGATGGTCTCCATGGCGATGACCGGGACGTGGTTCCAGCCCGCGCGACGAAGTCCGTGCACAACGCCGGTGAGCAACCCGCCACCACCGACGGAGAGCACGACACAGCCCGGAGGGCTGTCCAGATCCTCGGTCAGCTCGTCGACCAACGTCGAATGCCCCGCCCACAGCGACGGGTGGTCGAAGGGGTGCACGAGGAGCGCCTCATGACGCTTGGCGAAGGCGACGGCTTCGGCGTGGGCGTCGTCCCACTCGGCGCCGATGACGATCACCTCCGCACCGAGGCTGCGCAGCCGTTGCTGGGTGAGCTCGCCCGTCGAGGTGGGCACGAACACCGTCGCGCGCTTGCCCAAGACCTCGGCCGCGTGGGCCGCGGCCAAGCCAGCGTTGCCCCCCGAAGACGAGACGAAGTGATTCACTCCGCGCTCGGCCGCCTCGACACAGAGCCGCCCGACGCCGCGCAACTTGAAGGAGCCCGTTGGTTGAAGCGCCTCGAGCTTGAGGTAGACCGGCACACCGAGGCGACGGGAGAGCGGAAAAGAGTGCAGGAGTGGGGTTCTGGTGTGAAGTGAGCGCATGAGCTTTGGCAGTTGGCGATTTTTGGGAAGCGAAGGGCGCACTCGTTATCAGAGATTGCCTCTGGGTGGGTAGCAACTTTTCATCGGGGAAGGGGCTATTTCGACGTCGCGTGGTCGGCCGGACGAAGGGCGGGGCACGTCGTGGCTTACGTGGTTCCACGTGGGTGGGTTCGAGCGGTCGGAGGCGATTCCACGTTGGTGGGTTCGAGCGGTCGGAGGCGATTCCACGTTGGTGGGTTCGAGCGGTCGGAGGCGATTCCACGTTGGTGGGGGCGAGCGGTCGGGGGCGCGACCCAGCGCTCCGCACTGGGCTACTTCCGGGGCCGCCCCTTCAGGGCGGATGCCCAGGTTCGAGGCTTTCACGCACAAGAGGGCGACGAACCTGGGCTTGGTGCGACGGGGACGTGGGTCGCGGATTGCGGGATTGGTTCGGCGAAGGGTTGCGGTTTGCCGTGCCCTGCGGCCCTGGCAGACCGACATGCATTTTGTTGGGGAGTGTGGCAGGCGAGTCGCGAGCGAAATCCGAATCGTGCGCACAAGGACAAGTGGAGGCTCGCTTCGAGCCACCTCAGTGTCGGGAAGCGAGCGAGTTCCGGTCGAAGCCCGCGTTACGGCATTTAGGGTCCGCAGAAGAGGATCTGCACGTGGCTGTTGCCCCGGACCGACACTCGCGCCTCTTCGCTCAGTGCGACCAGGCCGTTTCCGCACTCACGGCTCGTCCCGATGAATGCGTAGCCAGCGTCGCTGTTGCTGGTCAGCATCGTTCCAGTCTCCGCGTCGCCTTGAATGAGTTCGACTTCACGTACGCCATTGGGGGCGGCCTTGCCGAGGCAATAGCGAGCCTCCGAGGAGTAGCCCAATTGTTGGATGGCAGCGACGACTGGGGCGGCGAGCTCCCCAGAGCAAATGCTCTCTGCAAAGCCCCAGACTCCCATGGTGTCGGCGAGCTCGCGGTATCTCGTGCCATGAAGTGCGGTCCCATTCACGCCACTGCAGGAGGGTTCGGGCTCGGTATTGACGGGGAAGACCTGACCATCGTTCGGTCCGACGATGACGGCGAGCGCCGTGGCGTTGCCGTCCTGTTTGACGCTGATCAAGGGGCGCGCCAATCCCCCTTCGCCGACGATCGGGGTCAGGGCGCCCTGCTGCCACTCGCAGTTGTCGAGGTTCGGACCACGGATGAGCCCATTGCTCGAGCAGTCGTCGTAGACGGAGACGACGATCACGAGGAGGCGTGCGTCCGGCCTGATGAAGTTGGCGTTCACGTCGCTGCGAACGGCGTTCAGAATGCTCTGGATTCCGGCTGGTGGGGTCAGGGGTCCTTCGGCCACGTTGAGCAAACAGGTGAGCGACTCGACGGGGCTTGGCTGGTCCGGAGACGCGTAGCCCTCTGATGGGCAAGCGGCGCTGGGATTGTGGAGTTGGCCTGAACCGTCGGTCGTCGTAACTCCAACTCGGTAGTCCATATCACCGAGCGCACCGATGATCTCGGCCGCGGACTCTCTGAGCGCGTAGCGAGCGGCTCCAGCTTCTCTGGTGTCATCGACGACAAAGAGGACGTCGAGACGGTCGGGGTGGGTCGCGGCGAAGCTCTGCTGATAGAGGTACTCACCGGCGGCGCACTTCTCAGGTTCGACAAAAGAGGGGTTGGGCTCGGTGCACCCAGCAGCCAAGGTGAGTGCAATGGCAAGCCCCAAGAGAGGTGTGGAAGCACTTCGGGCATGAGCTGCGGCGGGGAACATGGACATGTGCGCTGCCTTTGTTGGGATGGATTCGCGGGCCCACAGGTGGTGTCGCTCGTGAGTGGCTCGCTCGTTGGACCGTTCGAGCGAGAGGAAGAAAGAAAAAAAGAGAGGCGAGCCGACGAGGTGAAACTTGCCACATCTCGAGGTGCGACGTAAACCTCGACGATAGGAGCTGGTCTCAGTTCGTCGTGTGCCACGCGGACAGCGCTAGAATGCGGCCAATTCAAAGAGCTGGCGTGCTTGATAGGCTCTCGGCTTTGCGTCGTTTCCAGGTGCGTGTTACCTTAGCGCGGGCACGTCGTCTGATTTCAGGAAGTGGTTCTAGGGAGATTCCAACGGAGCTCGTATGCAGATGGAGACCGCCCAGCCTTTTGGAAAATACCTGCTGCTCGAATGCGTAGCAGTGGGAGGTATGGCGGAAATTTTCCGGGCGAAGACTGTCGGCGCCGATGGTTTCGAAAAAGAGGTCGCCATCAAGCGAATCCTGCCGTCCTATAGCGAGGATGACGGCTTCGTGACGATGTTCAAAGACGAAGCCAAGATCGCCGCACAACTCGATCACGCCAATATCGTCAAGATCTTCGACTTCGATGAAGTGGATGGCGACTACTACATCGCCATGGAGCTCATCCGCGGCACTGACCTGAAGCGACTGTTGGAGGTTTGCGACAAGAACCACAAGCGCTTCACGTTCACGCAGATCTGTTACATCATCATCGAGACGGCCAAAGCGCTGGATTACGCGCACAAGCGAACAGCGCCAGATGGCTCGCCGCTCAACATCGTCCACCGCGACGCCACGCCTCACAACATCATGGTGAGCTTCGATGGCGACGTGAAGTTGATGGACTTCGGTATCGCCAAAGCCGCGAGCCGTGCCACCAAGACACGCGCTGGGACCGTCAAGGGGAAGTGCGCGTATATGTCCCCAGAGCAGGCGCGCGGAAAGCCCCTCGATGGCCGCAGCGACATGTTCAGCCTGGGGATCCTCACGTGGGAAATGCTCACAGGTCGACGGCTCTTTTCGGGCGGCAGCGACTTCGACGTCCTCTCGAAGGTCCTCAAAAGCGAGATCGTCGACCCTCGAGAGTTCGACGCCAATATCCCGGAAGAGCTCGCCCTGATCGTCCTGAAGATGTTGGAACGCGACCGAGACCACCGGTTTGTCGATTGCGGCGAGATGATGCAGACCCTCAACGGTTTCCTCTATGGAAACTGTGCGGACGTCCATAACCCCCAGCTCGGCTACTACGTGCAGTGCCTCTCCGACGTTCATGGGCACCGTCCAGGCGAGCTGCCCGACTACTACCCGGCGGCCCCCGAAGACGAGGTTCCAGACCTCAGCGAGGAGAAGACGCAGATGCTCTCCATCGAAGAGATGGAGGCCAAACTCGGCAGTCTCGATGCGCCGAGGAGTCCGCAGAACGACTTCGATCAGATTCAGAACTCGGCCAAGACCATGCCCCTCGATCAGGAGCGGGTCGATGCCTTCCTGCAGCAACAGAACTTGATGGCGCCGCCGCCTCAGATGATGCCTCCACAGTATGCGCAGGCTCCGGGCATGTCGCCGTATGGACCTGTTCCAACCTACGGGCAGATGCCAGGAATGCCCCCAGGGATGATGCCGTACGGCCAGCCGCCTCCGCAGAAGAGCAATGTGGCGCTGATCGTCGCGATTGCCGTCGTCTTCCTGCTCATTATTGGCGGCGCGGTTGGGGCGTGGTTCTACATCTCCAAGAACAAAGCCGCGCCAGAGCCAGCGACGGCGGCAAAGGAGACCAAAGAGGATCCCCGAAACGGCGCGGCGGAGGCCGCCCCTGTCTCGTACGTCACGATCAAGACCATGCCTCCGGGCGCTTTTGTCTCGATCAACGGCCGACCCCAGCCCAATCAGACCCCGATCTTCGGCTACCAGGCCAACATCGGAGACAGCCTCAAGCTCGCCTTCTCGATGGAGGGCTACGAATCGGCAAACGCCGAGAGACGACTCATCCAGCAGAATCAAACCATCGAGGTCGAGCTCATCGCCATCGTGAAGGAGCCCGACGAGGTCGCGGACAATGGCAGCTCGGATACTGGCGACGAGACCAACAGCGACGACGGCAATGGGGGCACGACCGACATCGGCGGGGACGCTGCAGGAAGCGAAGTGGGCACGCTCGTAATCAACAGCGACCCCAAGGGTTCGAGCGTCAAGATTGATGGCAAGGCATTGGATGGCGTCACGCCACTCACCGTGCCTGACCTTCCCCTCAACAAAGAGCTGTCCATCGCCGTCAATCCCAAGTCGAGAAAGTTTCACTCCGTCACCCGTGCCTATTCCCTCGTCAGCACTGGCGAGAACGTGCTGACCATCACGCATAAGGAACGTGAGGAGAGCGAGAGTGTGTCCTCGGGTTCTGACACCGCGGACTCGCGCGGCAGTGGCTCTGGACCGGCTGAGATCACGCTGAACGCGATTCCCTGGGGCCAAGCCTACCTCGATGGCAAGAAGCTCGGGACTACACCGAAGAAGCTCGATGTGGAGCCCGGAAAGCATGAACTCGAAATTTCTTTCCCCGCCAAACAGAAGAAGGTCAACAAGACCATCAAAGTCAAAGCGGGCAGCAAGAGTTCGTACACCTACGATTTCAACACCGATAAGTGGCGTTGAGACCGTAGAGCGAACGCGCGGAGGCACGCGGCTGGCTCGCTGAGTAGGGCCAGCTTGTGACGTGTAGCGTGTGAGATCTGATTCACTCTATTGCTTTGGTGGGCAACGACGGATATTAACTCGATGGCAGGGGGCTGGCCTGTGCCGAATTTGGCACTACCTTGTTGGCCTGTCCCTAGTCGCCAGCCCAAATTGCTGGATTTTGGACGCGCTCCGTGCCCTGTCACGGCCCGCAAAGCCGTCGTGCTCAACCCAATGCTCTTATCCGATCGCTACTCGAGAAGGGTCGAATATCTCAGGGTTTCTCTGAGTGATCGCTGCAATCTTTCGTGTCGGTATTGCCGCCCCAGCACCCCAATGCACTTTGTGCAGCGGAGTGAGATCCTCAGTTTCGAGGAGCTCACGCGGCTCGTCGCCGTGTTCGCATCGGGCGGCGTCTCGCGCGTCCGGTTCACGGGCGGCGAGCCGACGTTGCGGCGTGAGCTAACCCACCTCGTAAGCTCTATCGCCGCCATCGACGGGATCACCGATCTCGCCATGACGACCAATGCTGTTCTCCTCGAATCTCTCGCGGAGCCACTGTACGCTGCTGGACTGCGGCGACTCAATGTGAGCCTCGATACCCTGAAGGCCGATCGCTTTCACGGATTGACCGCTTCAGTGGGAACCTTCTCGAAAGTGCTCGAGGGGCTCGGCGCTGCGGAGCGGGCTGGCTTCCCGAGCATCAAGGTCAATACGGTGGTCGTCCGTGGCTTCAATGACGACGAGCTTTTCGATCTCGTTGAGTGGTCGTTCCAGCGACGATTTCCCTTGCGCTTCATCGAATTCATGCCCATAGGAGGCGAGGCGACTCGGTGGGGGCCCGAAGCCATTGTTCCCTCGAGAGAGATCCGCTCGTTGCTCGGCACGCGATTCCTGTTGCGGGAGGAGCTAACCCGACGAATGGGGGCGGGTCCAGCTCGCTACTGGAATCTTCAGATGGACGGGGAGAGTTGGCCAGTTGGGTTCATCTCGGCCGTAAGCGATTGCTTCTGTGCTGGATGTAATCGCGCTCGTCTGACCGCTGAAGGCCGGCTGCGAGTCTGCCTCGCTGATGACGTGGAGGTCGATCTCAAAGGCCCCATTAGAGCTGGGGCGACGGATGACGACCTGCTCGGCATCATCCACGCGGCGCTCTACGAAAAGAAGGAGCATCATCGTTTCGACCTGGGACTCCAGGGTGCGACCAAACGTCCGATGACTTCTATCGGTGGATAGGGCTGCAGAGTTCGGGTCAATGCTTGCCCTTCGACAACGCGAGATTCCGAGCGGGTGATGGGAAGACTTCGGGAAGAACGCAGGATTAGGCGTCGTCCGGGAACAAAATGCGCATTTGGGCGAAGTCAGAGGTGGGAGGGCA
>PFUG01000036.1 GCA_002789955.1 Deltaproteobacteria bacterium CG_4_9_14_3_um_filter_63_12
CACACTCTCTCGGAGGATTCCACTGCTCTGCGCGTGTGGGTCACCGCCTCAGCCCCCACAGTCCCTCGGACAAGCCTGCGGGTTGGCGGTCTCGAAGGCATCGCAGACTCCGTCGCCGCAAGGGTTCGGGGAATTGCTCGGGCACGCTCCGTCCGTCGCCGCGGTGCTCGGAGTGGTGCCCGCGAGCTGCGCCCGCACTGACGCCCCACGTTCCGCTGCGAATGCCCCCAGACCGAGGCTGATGGCCGCCATCGGGCCCGTCAGAGTGACATCCTGAGTCAGCGCCTGCTCGAACAACGTCTCGCTGTAAAACTTCGTGGGATCGGCCTGGACCGTGGGCCGAATGCGGTCGGCCAGCTCGGCGATCCGCGCGCTCCAGCCCGGCTCCGCCAACGGGCCGTCGAGAACCGCCCTCATCCTCTCGTGATAGGCCGCACGCCACTCGGCATTGTCGAGGATCGCGCCGAGCAAGGGCCGCTCAGAGAGGCGCCCGCAGCTCGGCTCGTCAATCGGATACTCGACGAGACCCGTGCGGTCACAGCCGCAGTTGAACGCCCCAAACGCCTCGTTCATGTCCCACGGAATGACCGTAAAGCGCCCCCCTTCCTCGTAGAGGTAGTAGTTGTGGCCAGGGCCGTTGTAGCTGTCCAGGTTCGTCAGAACGGCGTTCATGGCGAGGTAGGAGATGGCTCGGTCCACGTCCAGCGAAGCCTCGATCATCGCTGCATCTTGGCTGTCCAGCGCTTTGAGCAGGGCCATGAACGCGGAGTGGTCGCTGGTGGTCTCGTTGGTCTTGAGCTCGAGGCCCGTGTAGGTGAGCGCGTCGTCGCCGGTGTACGCCAGTCCCCCGGCCGGCGGTTCCGGCTTGTACAGATCTCCAGTCGTGTCTTGGAACGTGCGCTCGATGAACTCGCTGTCCACTTGCTCGACCACCACGAAGAGGCCCAGGTGTGTGCCCGCAACCGTGAGATCGGCGAAGGTCGTGCGCGGCGCCGGCAGACCGAGCCAGGTGGCCACCTCGTAGCCCAACACCTCGCGCAGAAAGGTCGGGTCCTTGAACGAGTTGTTGAAGTTGAGCTTCTTCACCCCCAACAGCTTCTGGCCAGAGACGTACTCGTTCATGTCGACCTTGAAGCTGAAGCGGGTGCTGCCCGAGTCGGCCACAGACTTCAGACTCGAGTTCCCCTTCACGCGAATCCCGACGTTCTCGACACGCACTCCGTCGTATTCGATGGCCCCCTGCTGAAAGGTCTCGTCCAGCGGAGCCGCCAGGATGGCAGCCCAGGCCTCGGCGGTGAGTTCGAGCTTCACCCCCACCACCTCCTCACCGAAGGGACTCTCGCCAACGACGACGTCCGACACCGTGTCGGTGTTCGTCGCGTCGACTTCGGGAGGCTCCAGGGTGTCCTGGCTCGACGTCGAGCCCCCACTGTCACAGCCCCCGAGAACCAACAAGAACGAAATCAGCAGGCGAGATAGCCTTCGGTTACGCATGAGCTTCCTCTGGTGCGAAAATGTCACTTACCCTCAGGTCCTGCGCGCCATTGGTCGTCCGAATCGGCGGTACGCAACGCCTCATCGGCCAAGGCGATCTCGAGCTCCGAAAAGACTCGAATGCCGTTCCTATGCAGCAACTCTACCGCAACTCCGGCGCCTGGCCGCAGCCGTTGCGCAAACTCGCCATTGTGCACCTGGGTCAAGCCACAGGACGGGCTGTACTCCTTCATCAGCGCCAGCTTTAGGCCATGTTCCCGGCACAAGGCCAGGGCTCTTTTGGCTCCTGCGACAAACGCGTCGGTGACGTCGCTCCCTACCTCGGTGACCACACTCCCTTCACCGTCCAACACCGCAGCGGTCTCCGCCGAGCGGATCTCGGCTGCGGGCCTCGGCGTGGCGAGCCCACCGTCCACCTCCGGACAAGCCGTCACGACGCGGCCTTCCGACACCCAGCGGCTCAGCACGTCGGAGCCCAGCGGCTCGAGTTTGCCGTCGTAGCGCGTGGGGAAACCCAGCAGGCAGGCGCTGACCAGGATTCTTGTCTTCATTCGTCTCTCGACCCAACCGCGAGACCGGTGCGGAAAAGCGAGCCTATTCCGCTTCAGTCGACCTCAGGAAACAAGCACGGGGAGAGAATAGCCTGTTTCGGGGTGGACTTGCCCGTTTTTGCACTATAGAAATGCGGACTCGTGTGACCTCACCCGTCGCCGTTCCCGACCGCAGACGTCGGAAAACCTGGCGATGGTGATCAGCGAGAGACGAGGTTTTCACAGGAAAGCCAACCTGCGTCGGCGTCGACGGCCGCGGATCGGCTGCCTTTGCCGAGGTCTCATAGCGACCATGGCACAGCGAGCCTTCGCGTCGACCCATGTAGAAGGAAACCATCTCCACTTTCACTTTTCGAGGCGAGACTGATGACTGACCAAATTAAGCCGATTACGAATATTGCCTCCATGCTCGACCTCCCCATGGAACACTTCGAGCCCTACGGTCACTACGCCGCCAAGATTGGCCTCGACATCCTCGAGACCTGCAAGACTCGCCCACAAGGCAAGTACGTCCTGGTCACCGCCATGACCCCGACGCCCTTCGGTGAAGGCAAGACGACCACGGCCATCTCCTTGAGCCAGGCGTTCTGGAAGCTGAACAAGCGCTCGGCCGTCGCCCTGCGACAGAGCTCGCTCGGGCCGACCTTCGGACGCAAAGGCGGCGGCTCGGGCGGCGCCCGTGCCAGCATCGCCCCCCTCGACCGTTCCATTCTCCATCTCACGGGTGACATGCACGCGGTCTCGCAGGCGCACAACCAGATCGCCGCTCAGACCGACAACGCTTGGTATCACCGCGACAACCCCCTCAACATCGACCCGGCGCAGATCCAGATTCGACGCGTCCTCGACGTCAACGACCGCTTCCTGCGCAACATCACCATCGGCAACGGCGGCAAGGAGCATGGCATCCCCCGTGCGACCGGCTTCGACATCACGCCGGCCTCCGAGGTCATGGCCATCCTCGCCTTGCTCGACGGGAGCAGCCGCGCCGAGGTCATGCACGACCTGCGCACTCGACTCGGCCGCATGGTCGTCGCCTTCGACAAGGACGGCAAACCCGTCTCCGCCGAGGACATCAAGGCCGCTGGCGCCGCGACCGCCATCATGCAGGACGCCGTCAAGCCCAACCTGATGCAGACCATCGAGAACACGCCGGTCTTCATCCATGCGGGCCCCTTCGCCAACATCGCCCACGGCTGCTCCTCGATCCTCTCCGACCGCATCGCCCTGGCCTACTCCGACGTCGTCGTCACCGAGGCCGGCTTCGGCATGGATATCGGCGGTGAAAAGTTCTTCGACATCAAGTGCCGGGCCTCCAAGCTGCGACCGGATGCCGTCGTCGTCGTCGCCACCCTCCGCGCCATGAAAGCCCACGCCGGCCGACACGTCATCAAAGCCGGACGCGGGCTGCCCGACGAGTTCATTCCCGAGAACCCAGAGCTCGTGCGCGAGGGCGGCGTCAACCTCATCGCGCAGGTCCAAAACGCCGTGCGTTTTGGCCTGCCCGTGGTCGTCGCCATCAACGCCTTCCCCGGCGACTTCGAGTCGGAATATCAAGTCGTTCGTGACCTCGCTCGCGAGGCCGGCGCCAAAGACTGCGTCGTCTCCCGCGGCTTCGTCGCTGGCGGTGATGGCGCCGTCGACCTCGCCCGCGCCGTGCTCGACGCCTGCGACGACCAAGCCGAGCTCAAGACCCTCTATGACCTGGGCGACAGCCTCACCGACAAGATGCAGAAGATCGCCCGCACCATGTATGGCGCCAACGGCGTGAAACTCGACGACACCGCAAAGGTGCAGGTCGAGCGCTTCGAGGCCGCTGGGTTCGGCGAGCTGCCCGTCTGCATCGCCAAGACTCCGCTCAGCCTCTCGGCAAACCCCGCCATCGTTGGCGCCCCCAAGGACTACGACTTCCCCATCCGCTCGCTGCGCATCAGCGCCGGTGCGGGCTTCGTCTATGCCTTGGCCGGCAACATCATGACCATGCCCGGCCTGGGCGCCGAACCCGCTGCCTTCGACGTCGACATCGACGAGAACGGCAACACCACGGGGATTTTCTGATGTTGATGGCGCAGGGCGGCCGCCGGCCGCCAATACCCGCCGCGCAGGGCGGCCGCCGGCCCCTACCTGCATTGCTCCTTCTCGCCGTGCTGGCCGCCTTCGGCTGCCAGCACGGCGCGAGCACCACCGAGGCCAAAGAACCGGCCGCTCCCCCCACCGAAAGCTTGACGCCCGGCGACACGATGACCAGCGAAGAGCACGCTTCCACCTTTGTCCTCGTCGTCGACGGCCAGTTCACCGCCCGAGCCCCGTGGGACGTCAACCTCATCAACGCTCCGGTCACGGCCTGGGACAACGAGCCCGACGATCTGGCCATCGACAAGGCCGCGCTCGAAGCCCTCAACAGCCAGGCGCAGGCCACCGTCCTGAGCACCTTCCAGCGCCTTGGGCTGCGCGTCGACGACGGCGCTGACCAGGCTTCCCCCGACGTCTTCTCGGTTCACCTCCAGCTCGCCCCTGGCAACCGCATGGGCGGGCGACACGGCGGGCTCAGCTTCGAAATCTCCATCACCCGACCCGACACCCCCGAGCCTGTCGTCGCCATAGGACGCCTCGAAGCCGACAGCGACGACCTCGTTGCCGCCTTCGCGCGCGCCTTGGGTGAGGCCTTACCTCCACTGGTGGAGAGCCTCTCCCTCCCCCTAACCCAAGTCGAGACCGTTCCCATCGAGCTGCGGCTCGTGCTCGAGGGCCTCGACGACGACGCTCGGGCCTACGCCTCAGGGCCGCTGCTCGACTGTCTCGGACGGGAGCTCGGCGCCGTGCCCCGAGACGAGAGGCCCCCTCTCATCCTCGACGTGGCCCTACGAGAGAACAGCCCTGCCGAGCTCCTTGCCGAGCTCCCTGCCCAGCTGGCCTTTCTCGCTGGCACCCACGGCAAATCGGCTTGCAGCGTGTGGCGCAGCCCATTGGACGGGCGAAAGACCCACGCCGAGGTGGTCGATGGCGTGATCGTGTTGAGCTGGCCAGCGTCGAACTAGGCCTCTAGCGCAGGCTCTCTAGGAACTCACCGATGGCCTCACGACGTCTTTCTCCATGCCCTCCGTCTCACTGCTCGGACCGTTTCCGCCTCGCTCCTCGGCCACCACTGCCGTCTCTTCGCCCTCGACGCTGCCTGCTCTTTCTTTGGGGCTTGCTTCCCGAGCTGCGCGCGGCGCCCACCGGCATCTGCTGGATGATGTGCCCCGCCTCGTGGGCGAGCACCTCCTCGTTCTCCTCGTTGCCCGGCGCCACCTTGCTCTCTTTGCCCTCTCCCGCCGCGCCGACCTTCCCATGCTCCGCCCGCCAAATGTCCGACGAGAGCAGGCGCCTACCCCCTCCCGAGCCTCCACCTCGACCACCCAGTCCGGCTTCGGCGGTGGCCCAGGCTCGTAGCTGTCGTCGAGCCGCACCTCGCGCCCCTCGACGATCGCCCAGCACTCCAGCCCCCGAAGCCACAGCTCATGAAGGTATGCGCGTGCTTGGTCCTCGGTCATGAAGACGTAGGCGACTTGGGCCAAGGGCTTGTCCGGGCCGAGGGGCTGGTATACACGCGCAGCGCAGGCATCGAGCATCTCGCACTGGGACACCGCTCGACCATGAACTACCACCTTCAAACTGCTTGCGCTCAGCGGGGAGATAGAGCCCGTTGAGAGGGTCGTCGTACACGTAGTCCGTTTGGAGAAAACCGCCCTCATCGTCGATGCCCATGCGCTTGTGGCCAGGTTTGGCCTGCTCCAGCGCGGTCGCCGCGTCGGCCTCCAGGTCGTTGGAACTGCACGAAGCTCAGCTCGCTCGCCTCGTCACGAATCAGTCGCCACGGACCCCACTCGAGCCAACGACGAGAGACCAGACGTTCGAGCTGCCGGGCATGTCCTTGGTGAGGTCGAGCGACGAGAGCGCCTGTGTCCAGCATCCAAGCGGTCCTCCCCTCGGGGGGGGCTCACACCGGCCCGTCCAAAGCCAATCAGGGCTGCCCTTTCTCAACAGGCTCAAAATTGGTGCGAAAATCATGCTCTTCAGTGTCCACGAACAGAATGCCCAAGGGTTGGTCGAACTCCCAGAATTCGACCAATAAATCCGACCACACGAGTTTTTCAACACCGGATGGTTCGGACGACAAGAGTTCTTCAAGTGTTTGGCCGGTTGATAGTTCGATTCGGCGAACTGTGAAGTACTTTCCAGTGGGCCAAGCACTCTCACCAGTTGTCCAGAATGTCATGTTGTAGACCTGAACGGCTTCATGGCCTCCGACAAAAAATAGCCGATGTCCAGTGTTCCAGAACCCGACTTCAGAAGCGCCGCGAATTCCGTCCACAAGCTCACCTTCCGAGCGCATTATCCTATCCACTTCTCTGTCCGTCCCGACTTGGTACCTCGGTATTGATGAACCGCCGTTGATCCCAAACCAAAGCGGGTCTGGATCACCGCTAATTAGCGTCAGGTCGCACTGAAATGAGCGGCTTCCAGGCATCGACTTCAGCGCTCTGCAGTTGGTGCTGTTAATGGAAGTGTTGCGGTTCATTCTCTTCGCACCATTGCCAGTATCATTCACTTCCTGACGACGCGAAGGCAGAGAATCGAATGATCCTTCTGCTTCACCGGGCGTCTGTCGATCGCGTTCAGATGAATGATTATCATAATAATCTGAGCTGCAGGTGCTGCATGCAGCGAGCAACGGCACGGCACTCAGTACGAATACTAAGTTTCTGGCCGCCTTCATCGCATTTCTCATTTGAGCATCTCGGAGAGCTTGACATCGCTGATTCGCGTCGTCGCTTTCAGAACGATGCCAAACACTTGGTTAACATCATTGAGCTCATGGGCTCGCAGCGATGGATCGAATTGTGGGTGACTCTGTTCAGCGTCAGTGGGCGCTTCGTCGTAATTCTCAAGTAGCTTCTCTAAAATACGTTCGTACTTTTGCGAAGCGTCTCCAAATCCTTGAAACACGTCCTCCCCAATGTAGATTGCGTTCAAACCCTGCCAGTACCCACCGGGATGCTTGC
>PFUG01000323.1 GCA_002789955.1 Deltaproteobacteria bacterium CG_4_9_14_3_um_filter_63_12
AGTCCCCCGGCGGGTCAGGGCAGAGCCCTGCTTCCCTGAAAGGCCACGCTCATAAGCACGGACACATGTGAAGCGTTACACTAGCCCCACCCCGCGCAGCGCGCTGGGGGCTAGTGACATTCCATCAGCGAGCGAAACTCGCGGCAGGCGCTGGCCAGGTTCGTGCGGCGATGCAGCGCCCCGCCGATCAGCAGGAGCACATCCTCGCCGTAGAACTCGACCATCTCGGGCACGCGCTCCAGCGTCATCCCACCCGCAGGCACCGGAAAGCTCGGCGCCACCTCTCCCATCTTCTCGCTCGTCGCTTCGACGAGCGCTCGGCAGTTGGCCTCGGAGAACGAGAAGCGGCCTCCGTAGGTCGGGAAGATCACCGCGTCGGCCCCGGCCAGGCGCAGGATCTTGCCGAACAGCGCGCCATGCGCGATGCCGCCATCGCGGTGCACCACGAAACTCCCCAACAGCGCGGGATGCGCCACGATAGGCACGTCGAAAGCGGGCTCTTCGGCCAACTGGCGCAAGGTGTCGAAGCCAGTCAGACCGGGGGAGACGAGCAACCCGGTAGCCCCCAGGGAGAGGGCACGCTGCACCCGCTCTAGGCACGTCCGCGCCTCACCGCTGACGTTGGGCAGGTAGAGGCAGCGGCCGCCGCGCTCGTCGTTCGCCCGCGCGACGCCCTCGGCGGCGGCCTCGACACGCTCCTCGAAGCGGCAGAACGCCTGGTCCTCGAGGCCGTGGTCGTCCTTGATGAGGTCCATGCCACCCAGCGCCAGCTCGTAGGCCAGCTGGCCCAGGTCCTTGGCGCTCAAGCCCATGGGCTTGAGCGCCGAGCAGAGCAGCGGCCGGCCGAAGACGCCCGTGCGTTCGCGCAATCCCGCGCGCCCCAGGCGAGGACCTCGGAAGCGAGACAGCATCGACGCCGGCAGCTCGAAGTCCAAGAGCTTGATGCCCGGCAAGATGCTGATGTTGCCAAAGAGCACGTTCAGCAGCTGCGACAGGGAATTCCCTGCGACCTCGGCGGCGAAGCTGACGCGCAAGTGCGTCGAGCCGTCGCCCACGTCTCGCATCGACTCGACGGCGCCGACGATGGGGCCGGCGAGGTCACCCGGAGGCAACAGGTCGCGTGGAAACTCGACGGTCTGTTCGACGCAGATGGCCTCGGCGAGGGCACGAGCCTCGGCGCCAGTGCAGGCGAGCCGGTACTCGGCGACCAGCCTTTCGCCCGAGAGCACGACGTCTCGTCTCGAGGTGAGCAAGAACCGCGCGGCTGCGCTCATGACGACCTCACAGCGCCTCGGGTTTGGCCAGGTCGGACGCCGCGACCCAGTCTCGGATGTCCACGCTGAGCGCGCCCAGGTCGAGTCCGCTCAGGCGCTCGATGGCCGCGATGAGGCCGGCTTCGTCGAGGCCGTACTCGCGCATCAGGTACTCGCGGCTGGCGCCGTGGGCATAGACGTCGCGCAGGCCGACACGCACCAGCGGTCCGGCCACGCCGGCCTCGGCCATGAGCTCCGCCGTGGCCGAGCCGAGGCCGCCAATGACGCTGTGGTTCTCCATGGTGATGACGCCCATCTTCCCGCGCTTCAAGGACCCCAAGAGCTGCGGGTCGTCGAAAGGCTTGAGGGTCGAGACGTGCAGGTGCTCCACCGAGAGCTGTGAACCCAGGGCGCGCACGACGTTGAGCGCCGCCTCTGTGCAGATGCCGGCGCTCAGGATGCACAGGTCGGTGCCCTCGCTGAGGCGCCGCGCTTGGCCGAGGCGCATGGGTTCGGACGCCGGGAAGAGCCTGGGGACCTCGCCTCTGAGCATCCGGATATAGACGGGGCCGGGGACGCTGTCGGCGACGTCGAGAACGCTCTCGACGTCGGTGGCGTCGCCGCACTCGAGGATGGTCATGTTGGGCAAGAGACGCATCAGCCCGACGTCGTCGATGGCTTGGTGGGTCACCCCGCCAGGGGTCGTCAGTCCGGGCAGGAAGCCCACGAGGCGCACGGGCAGGTTGGGGTAGGCGATGGACATCGCTACCTGGTCAAAAGGGCGCCGGGTGACGAAGACCGCGAAGGTGTGTACCCACGGGCTGAAGCCCTCGCGCGCCAAGCCGGCGGCGACCCCCATCATGTTCTGCTCGGCCATGCCCATGCTGATGAAGCGGTCAGGGTAGGCGTCGCGGAAGTCGTTCACCTCGCAGCTCGAGGTGAGGTCGGCGGAGAGGACCAAGACCTCGGGCCGCTCTTTGGCCCACTCCACGAAACGGTTGGCGTGCGGTCGTCGGACGATTTTGATCATGACTCCGCCTCCATCTGTCGCAGGAGTGCGGCGTAAGCGGCCTTCTCGTCGTCGCTTTTGAAGCGCAGGTAGTGAAGGTTCGGAGCCCTCGAGCGCAGCAGCTCGACGCCGCGACAGGCGTCGGTGCGGGCGAGGATCACGCGCACTCGACCGGCCACACCGCTCATGGCGGCGCGACGCAGCGCCACTAGGTCGTGGCCATCGACCTCGCGCACCGAGGAGCCGAAGGCTTCGAGCCGCGCGGCCAACGGCTCGATGCTCATGACCGAGGCCATGTCGCCGTCGCACTGCTGGCCATTGACGTCGACGATGACCCGCAGATTGTCGACGCCGTGGTAGTGGGCGGCCGCGAAGGCTTCCCAGGTCTGTCCCTCCTGGAACTCGCCATCGGACATGAAGACCCAGTTCGTACCGCTCTCGCCGCGCCGGCGTCGGGCCATGGCGACGCCCAGAGCCTGGCTCAAACACTGCCCGAGCGAGCCCGCAGTGACCTCGATGCCCGGCGAATGCTCGGCGCCGATCATCTCGACCGTGGAGCCGTCCTCGTCGAAGCCGTCCAGGGCGTCCTCGCCCAGGCGTCTGACCTCGATCAGCGCGGCGTAGAGCGCCAAAGAGTAGTGAACGGGCGAGAAGAAGAAGCGCGCCAGCTCAGGGTCGCGCGGGCCGTTGTAGACCCAGCCGTGCGTCGCCGCGGTCGAGGCGCCCGGGACGGCCGAGAACTTCGGCGGGACCAGCGGACCGCAGCTCGGGCCGAGGTTGAGCAGGTCGCCATAGAGCAAGGCCAGCAGCTCGGCCGAAGAGCACCCTTGGCTGAGGTAGCCACCGCCGTGCTGAAGGGTATGCCGAAGCACACGCAGACGAATCCCCCGAGCGATCCGCTTGACGTTCGGGAGCCACTCCACAAATGAACCCATCGCTGCCCCCGGTGTTGGCCGTCAAGAATCAAGCTTCCGGGTGGCCTCAGAACCAGGCCATGGCGACCAAGGCGCAAACCACAGGGATGCTGAAGTTGTCGTCGAGCTTGCCGCTGAAGAGCTCCGTGAGCGTCCCCACCAAACTCACTGTCCCCACCAAGCCCAGGCCCCACAAAAGCGTGGCGCTGGGGACGAGGAACAGCAGGTAGAGCGAGAGGACCAACGCGGCGGTCACAAAGAAGGCGAGGCTGCCGGCCAGACTCTTGTCGTTGTGCAGGCGGGTTCGACCCCAACGGTGCCCGATCATCGAGGCGGCCGGATCGCCGAACGCCAGAACCAGGACGGCGATGCTCGCCGCCGGCACGCTCGCGAACGCCGTGATCGCTACCATGGCGAGGAGGTAGTAGGTGCCTGAGTTGACGCGATAGCGCTCGTCGGGACGGGAGATGAGACCGAAGAGCTTGTCGACCATGAAGTCGCGGGTGGTCACGGAGTAGCGGCGAAGCGCCTCGAGAGTCAGGAACACCGCCACCACGACGCTCAAGACCATCAGCGAGCCGCGCTGCGTCAGGACGAACTCGTTCATCACCAGGCACAGAAGGCCCATCGAGAGGTGAAAGAGGCTGCGGGTGAGCCTCGGGATGCGGACCGCCCGCAGAGTCTTCTCGGCTTTGGGAGTCCACAGCTTGCGGGCCCGAACCTGCTCGACGAAATCCTCGTAGGTCTGGGCCAACGAGTGGCGCAGCTCTCCGAGACGTCCAGGCGAGTAGTCTTCGAAGCGCTGCGCGGCCATCTCTTGCAGCTTACTGCAGAGGTCGAACAAGGGCTGTTTGATGTCGGGCCGTTGGGCGAAGCGGTCTCGGATCGCCCCCACCTGCTCGCTGAGCTCGTGGCAACGCGTGCGGACGCGCTCGAACCAAGCGTGACGGTCGGCGCTGGGGCTCTTGAGGGTGTTGACGAACTGGCGCAGCTCCAGTGCGATCTGGCGAAGGGTCGCCTCAGGGCTCAGTTCAATGTTGACCAATGACGACATCTGTCCTCCCGGAGCGGACACGTCCTATGCCCGCGGTCAAGTGCGCCGGCAATCTCGTGTAATTCACGCGCTAGGTCAAGCCCCTTCTGGAGTTATTGCGCAACTCCTCGGCCGCGGCTCCAGCCTCACGCCTTTCGGCGATTCCTCATGCGTAGGGGGTGTGGGTAACACCGACATGTGGCCAGAGTGTTCCGAGCCGCCCAGGAATCAGGCCTCGAGTGACTCAGATGCAGTTCCCGCCGCTGCAGACCAGCCCGCCCGAACACACGTTGTCACACGCACCGCAGTTCTGAGTCGTGCCCAGCTGCGTCTCGCAGCCCGTGACCATTGGGTCGCAGTTGGCGAGGTTGTTTGGACAGCCGTTGCACACCCCACTCGAGCAGTAGCTGTCATCGAGGCACTGCACAGTGCACCCGCCGCAGGTCAGATCACTCGAGACACTCGACTCGCAGCCGTTGGCTACGTCGTTGTCGCAGTCGATTGAGCCAGCGAAGCAGTTCACTTGGCAGGTTTGGTTCGTGCAGGTCGGCGAGCCGTTGATTCCTGGGCAGGCGTTGCCACACGCCCCACAGTTCGACGTCGTTGTGAGGCTCTCCGTGCAACCAGCCAGGTTTGCGCTGCAGTGGCCCCAACCGCTGTTGCACTGGTACTCACAACTTCCGGCGTTGCAGAACGCCGACGCCACATGGGGGTCGGCGAGGCAGTTGGCCCCGCAGCCCCCGCAGTTCTCGACGTCCCAGTCCACGTCGATGCACTCACCGCCGCAAAATTTGAACCCTGGACGACAGACGCAGGTTCCTGCCTCACAAGACTCCGCTGAAGTACAGAGCACTCCACAACCACCGCAGTTCTGGTGGTCGGCCTCTTCGTTCACGCACACGCCGTCACAGCGAGTGAATCCAGCCATGCAGGCGCACGCTCCGTTCACGCAGAGCTCGCCTGCGTCGCACGCGTTGCCGCAGGCACCGCAATGGTTCACGTCGGCTAAGATGTTGGTTTCACAGCCTGGTTGCGTCGGAACACAATCCTTCAAGCTGGTCCCCTGGCAGGCGCAGACCCCGCTCTGACAATTCTCGCCTGGGCCGCAAGTTCTTCCGCAGGCCCCGCAATTGCGCGAGTCATACTGGGTGGTCGTACAGGCGTCACCACCCGACGGGAGCGCACAGCACAACTGACCGCTGCGACATTGTACGCCACCACAGACACAGAGCACGTCGTCGCTGCTCCGGCAGGTCGCGGGCGAACCACAGCAGCTCTGTCCCGCATTGCAGGTCGTCGCGCCGCATTGACAGACCCCAGTCTCGCACGTCTCTCCGGGTTGGCAGCCTACTCCGCAGGCCCCGCAGCTCGTCGGATCCGTGCCCAGCCACCGGCAGCCCAAACCCTGACAACACGACTGGCCCGTCAGGCATTGTTCCGAGGTCCCCATGGCCCCTTCGCACGCACAACTTCCGTTGAAGCACGACTCATACGGCCCGCACTCGGTGCCACAAGCCCCACAGTCGCTGACGTTGGTCAGGATGTCCTTGCAGACCCCATCACAACAAGATTGACCCTGCTGACACACGGCGACCCCACACAGACACGAACCGTCCGTGCAGGTCTCGCCGATCCGGCAGGTGGTGCCGCACTCGCCGCAGTTCCGCGCGTCCACCATCGTGTCCACACAGTTTCCCAACCCACAGCAATCCTCGGTTCCGCGGCACCTCACGTCACCACAGCGCGAGGAGATGGTCTCCCCACCGCTGCTGTCGCCAAGGTCGAGCACCACGTCCTCATTGGCGTTCGCCGTGCAGAGCTTGTTCACACAGGCCGTGCCCTCAGGGCACTCCGAACTGTCGACGCATGCCAGCTCCTCGAGACTCAACGTCTCCGAAGTGCTGCACGACCAAACGGTGGCCATCGCCATCGACATTAGGAGCAACAACAGTTCCGGGCGGTCGGAGAGTGATGACATCAGCGTCCTTGGGAAAAGGTCAGAGCGATTCTTTCGACCCCACGGCCTGACGTCAACCGTCTTCGATACCTTGTTGCCACGACGCCTCGTGACGGCCTCGACAAGAAGGGCTACAACGCGCCCTCGCGTCCTCGAACCCGTGGAGACTCATGAACACCCCCACCCCCTCGAACCCCCAAGTCGCTCGCAAGGGCAGCGGCGAGATGTTCGATGCCATCGCGGCCCGCTACGACCGACTCAACGCCGTCATCAGCTTCGGTCAACATGCCAGCTGGAGACATCGCTTGGTCGCAGCGTTGCGCCCCGCCTGGGGCCAGCTCGACGAGGTCCTCGATCTGGCCACCGGCACCGCCGACGTCGCCATCGAGATCGCCAAGACCTATCGAGCCCGCGTCGTCGGCGTCGATCCCAGCGAGGGAATGATGGTCGTCGGCCGCGAGAAGGTCGCTCGGCACGGCCTCTCCGAGCAGGTCTGCCTCATCGACGGTGACGCCCAAGACCTCCCCTTCGACGACCAACGCTTCGACGCCTGCTGCATCGCCTTCGGCATCCGCAACGTCCCGGACCGCCCCAAAGCCTTGGCCGAGATGCGACGGGTCACCCGACCGGGCGGTGTCGTCGCCGTCCTCGAGCTCGCCCAGCCCACAGGCAACGGCCTCGCGCTCCTAGCCCGTGCCCACATCAAGTTCGTCATGCCCATTCTGGGTGGCCTCCTCTCCAGCAAAGAAGAGTACGACTACCTGCGCGAGTCCATCGCCGCCTTCCCCAAGCCGGAGGCGTTCTGCCAGCTCATGCGCGAGGCGGGGCTTGTCCGGGTTGCTGCGAAGCCGTACTCGTTCGGGGCCTTGCAGCTCTTCACCTCGCGGGTGGAGTAGGCGGCCAACACAAGCTCTGGCTGCTCCGCGCGGCTTCGCCGCGCTGCCCAACGTGAAACGTTGGGTCTGGAGTTTGTACACATCTCGTCGATCTTCATCGTCGAGGTGTGAACCTATCGTTTCTTCTGGCGGTCGAGCGCGAA
>PFUG01000089.1 GCA_002789955.1 Deltaproteobacteria bacterium CG_4_9_14_3_um_filter_63_12
ACGCCCCCGGGCGGCGTAGAGTTCCATCAACTCACGATGCAGCCGGCGCTCGTCCTCCGGGATCATCGACCACTTCGACAGAAGTGTGGGGAGCCAGACAGCGAGTGGGTGCGCGTCGACTGGACGGACTTGCAGCCGCTGGAGATAGAACTCCGAGATCGTCCTGCGCTGCGCCTCGCTCACCTCCCCGCCAGCGCGGCAGGCGCCCAGAACAGCGAGGCCGAACTCGGTGACGGTCCTCGGCGCCGAGACCTGTGTCGCGTCCTCGCCTCGCAAGAACGCCCTGACGCTCGAGGTCCATTGCTCAGTGCCTAGGCTGCTCCCTGCCGCAATCGCCGCCACCTCTTCGAGGAAGCGCACCGCCTTTCCCTGCTCGGACTCGTCGAAGAGCACCTCAATCGCACCTCGAAGGCGGTCCTCCTCGAGCGGGTTCAACGGGATCGAGACGTCATTCAGCCAACCGACCAACAACGCGATGCGTTGTGGATCTGTCGGCGTAGCGAGCATTTTGCTGGATTGCAGGAGATCCAGCCCACGTACGCGCTGCAGCTGGCGAGTCGCGTGCTGTTGAACCCAAACGTAACCGAGCGCTTCGGGCCCCAGAAGGAGGTAGGGATTGAGCCCGCTGACCAGGGCCAAGGCTTCGCCGCGAAGACTCGGTGACTGCTGCAAGAGAAACGTCGCGTGATGGGCGCGAATCCACGCCGCGCGCCGAGGGCTCGTGGCGAGCTCCGCCGCCTGGCGAAAGGCGGCCTGCGCCCGCTCGAGCGCGTGTTGGTGCTCGAGCCGTCCACGAGCCCCCGCCTCGCTCAACGCCGTGGCCTGAGCCGCGAAGACCCGAGCGGCGAGGAAGTGGCCCGTGAGCTCAGGAAGCCTGTGGGGCAAGTGCTCCGCCAGCGCGACGGCCGCGGCGATATCGCCTGCGCCCAGAAGCTCCTCGAGGAGCTCGGCGACGAACAGTGACGCGGCCTCGGGTGCTCTTTGCCAGTGGGATTCCTCGTGAGCGAGCGAGGCCACGATGCGCTCACGCTCGCCGCACTTCAGGGCACAAAAGAGGCAGAGCCGACGCAGCGGCCCAAAAGCTTCGTCCCCTTCACCAAGGACCAGCGAAGTCAGCTGTTCGTGGGCATCCCCCCATCGTCCGGCGTGAATCGCACGCTCCGCACGACGAACAGGGAGCAGCCCTCGCAGCCTCACCAACCATTTATCTACAGTCTCGAGCACGGCTCGCCCCCAGGTCGTCAGCATCTAGGCTTTGACTCGACGCTCGTGTTATCTTCCGCAGGGAAGAACCAGCATGGCATCTCACAGTGAAGAGACCGTGGATTCAAGCGGGAGTCAAAGTGTCAACAGCATCTTCTGAACTCGAAGTGAATCGCTCCACACTCAAAGCCTTCGATGGAACCGAGCTCTTTACCCTGCGTTGGACCAGCGAAGCTGCCGAGCAGAGCACAGGTCCCGTGGTTCTCTTGGTCCACGGCTACGGTGAGCACATCGAACGCTATCACGAAATGGCCGGTGCGTTCGTGGTGCGTCAGCTCCCAGTCTGGGGATTCGACTGCCGCGGCCATGGCCAGAGCGGCGGACGCCGCGGACATGTCCACGATTTCGAGTACTACTTGAAGGACCTGCAGGCGGTCCGGGAGAAGGTCGAGGCCCGCTGGCCCGGGAGACCGCTGGTCATGCTGGGGCAGTCCCACGGGGGGCTGATCGTTGCCCGTGCCGCCCAGCGCTCGGAGGCGGGCCTTGCTGGCGTCGTCATCTCTGCTCCCTTGATGGGCGTCGCCGTGCAGGTTCCTGCCTGGAAAGTGTTGCTCGGCAAGGTCATGAGTAAATTCTGGCCAACTCTCTCTCTGCCCAACGAGATCAACCCAGCACACCTCAGCCGAAGCGCTGAAATCGTCGAGAAGTACGCCGCGGATCCTCTGGTTCATCGAGTCGCTACGGCTCGTTGGTATACGGAAATGCTCGCGGCGCAAACGAGCGCGCTCCAAGATGCCCCCAAGATGACGCTCCCGATCCTCACTTTGCAGGGAGACGCCGACCAGATCGTGGACCCAGCCGCGACCCGACGCTTCGCAGAGGCCGTCGGCAGCAAGGACGCCACCTTCGAGGAGCTTGCGGGCTGCTACCACGAGGTCTTCAACGAACCCGAACGCCACCAACTCTACGAGCGAGTAATGGACTGGCTCTCCGAACGATTCGCTTCCGCCTGATCGCGAACTCAGGTCCTCCACCTCGCTCGCCTCGGGTGAGGCCAGATGGCCTAGACGCGAGCGAAACCTTAATGCGCGTTGGGACGCCGTTGGCTCGCTTCGAGCCAGCTCGGCTGGTAGCACGCGAAATTTGATCGGCTGTTCCTAAAGGATCGCTATGTTTCACAAGTCTCTCCATGTGGTCGTCCTCCTCTCGCTTCTAGGACTTGGCCTCGCCTCGTGCGGTGAAAATACGCAAGTCAAAGAGGAACGAGCCGACCAGCAGATCGCAGAGCAGTGGCTCTCCGAGGGCCGCAACCACATGGATCCTTTCGTGCGAGCGGAGACCGCGACCTTGCTCTCTTATGCGCCGCCTGGCACCTGGGAGATCGATGTCGAGTCCATGCTCACCGACCCAGACTCGCTTGTCGTCCTCGCTGCGGCTCAGTCGCTGCTGAGGGTGGGGGTCAAGGACCGCGCTGTTGAGACAATGAAGAAGCTCATGACCCTCGGTGACGCACCCGAGCGCCTCGCAGTATTGCAGCTCAGCGCTCGGTATCTGGGCTTCGAGGAGCGCGTCGAGTTGATTACTTTGGGGTTGAATGGCGATCTTCCCGAGGTTCGCCAGGAGTCGATGGTCAAGATGGTCCAAGTCTTGACCGACAAGCCCGAGCCAGAGCCAGAGAAGGCCCGCAAGCTCGAGGAAAAGCTCAAGTCGTTCACCATGGATCCCGATCGAGTCGTCGCTGGCTACGCGCTTGGATACTTGGGGTCCGTGGGACGCCTGACAAAAGAGAGCCGTGAGCTGCGCGCCGTGCTCTACGAAGTAGCGGAGAAAGGGGCACCAAACGACCAGCTCAGGGCGATGCAGATCTTGATTCAGCTGCGGGACCCCAAATTGAAGACCATCGCCCACGACATCTACCTCAAGTCGACGGGAGTCGAGGAGAAGAAGACCATCAACGAGTACGCTCTGATCGCGCTGGGCATCTCGGGAGACGAGTTTCGACTCAAGGAGTTGGATACCCTCGCGAGGAGGGACTCCAACAAGGAGATCCAGCTCACGGCGATCGACGCTCTCTCGTTCGTCGACGACATCGAGGCCAAAGCATCCCTCAACCAGTCCCTGGACAACCCAGACCTCGAGGTCGTCAAGCGGGCTCTCCACGGCCTCCTCGACTCCCCCACCGGGGCCAGAGTGCCAGACTCTCTGCTTCGCTCCGAGTCGCTCGAGGTGCGTGTCCTCGCTCTGAAGTTGCTCTGGCTGGAGAGCCCGAGCCGATTTACCAAGATGATCAGCCAGAAGATCGGCGTCGAACAGTTCAGGGGCCCCATCCTGACTGCGCTCAACGAGTGGAGCAACGAGCCGCCGGTCGCCGCTGAACCCCCGAAGTGGCTCACCTCGCTCAGCGGGCCCCTCCACGACCTCGAGCTGCGAGCCTCCGAATTCCCGAAGCTGGCCGTGGATCTCTACGACCTCCTAATAAAACTCGGCGAACTCTCGGATTACATCTCTCAGGTCGAGACCCTGCCCTACGGGGGGCAGTACATCGTCTTGCGACGGGCCCTCGAGACGCAAACCAACGCGAAGCGGTTCTGCAAGCAGACGATCCTCAGCCCGTACTTCGCGGTCAAGGCCGTCTCCGCGGTCTGCCTGCTCTCCGAGTAGCGATACCGCAGCCTTGTGACCTCGACGATCCACCCGGTCCGGCTTTGGAGACTTAGGCGTCGTCAGGAAACAACCTGCCCATTTGAGCATCGCCAGAGGCGTGATGGCAGCGTCGGTCTGCTTCGACGATGCTGGCCATCGCCTGCACCGACCTCCTTGCCCTCCCACCTCTGACTTCGCCCAAATGCGCATTTTGTTCCCGGACGACGCCTTAGAACTCCAAGGCCAGACCAATCTGGAAGGTGCCGTTGTCCGAGAGATCGAAGGCCGAGCTGGACCCGAGGTCGTCGATGGTGGCGAGCAGGTATTCTGCGAAGAGGTAGGAGTTGTTGACCCCCCACTCGACGTCGAAACCAATGGCCGTCGACGGCTCGAGCCAGTCGAGCAGGAAGGCCGCCCCTAGCGCAGCGTGCCAACCGAAGGTCCCACCCGAGCCGTTCTTGCCCGTGGCCGAGGTCGAGGTGTTGCCGGCTCCGTTGTCGACCCACCAGACGTAATAATCGAGCCCGGCCTTGCCGTAGAGCACGAAGGGCACGTCCCAGTGGGTTGCGAACATGTCGAAGCGATAGATCAACGCCAACCTGAGAGGCAACCAAGCCAGCGAAGTCGTGTCGATGCTGGCCGCGTTGGAGGCGGTCAGCGCCTTCCCGTCCGCGCTGGCGTAAGCCAAGCTTCCACCCAGCGCGGCCGAACCAAAGCCTCGGTAGAACTGGTAGTCCAGCTCGAACTCGAACATCGTCGAGGAGTCCTTGCCGAAATACTGGGTGTAGGTGTCCCCCAATCCATCCGGTCGGTATGGCCCGCCCTTCACCTCGGCCATCATGTTGACCGGACTCTCGTCGGCAAAGGCGCTCGTCCAACCGACGCCCAAGAACACCGAGAACAAGAGCGCCGCAACGAGCCAACGCGCGACCGCGCTGTGTCGGGGTCGATGACGCCCCGCGTTGCGCCACGAGATTGAGAGCCCCACCATGAGAAGCCCGAAAAGCAAGAACAAGCCTAGCTTCTCTACCAGCGTCGTGTTGAGCAGCATCGCCGCACCTAGGTAGAGCGGGACCAGCGCGACCCGGGTGACAGAACGCGCCCAAGGGCGCTCCGCGATGGCGTCGGCGAGGGTCGGGCTCCATTGGTAGTAGAGGGCCACGAATGCCCGGCCTGGGTCGTTGGTCAACAAATACTCGTCTCGGAATTGCCGTAGAAGCTGCACGTGCGGCTCCTGATACGAACCATAGGCGGCGGTCGCGATGAAACAGTAGCCACCGTCAACACCTGGATTCTCGGCGTTGTAGCGCTCCCAGAAGTCGTCCACCACACCAGTCTCTACGTCCACTGCGGTCCCGACCAGGCTCTCGTTTCCATCGGTGTCCACCGAGGTCACCGCGACGCTGTATACGGTGTTGGCGGTAGCGCCCGTGACTCGCCGGCTGCCGGTCTTCGTGACCGACGTGACACTGGCATCGGTGATCGTGTCGGGCTTTGCCCCGGCGTCGATGGTCGCCGTGGTGACGTAGATTTTGTAGTCGTCGATGCTGCTGATCTCGTCCCATGTGACCAGAATCGACTCCTCACCGCCCTCAGCGGCGACGTTTGCGGGAGCCGTTGGTCGCGCCGTCTTGAAGCGTACGGAGTACGTTACGGCGTAGATGGTGGGGTCGGCGAGCGACGGTGGGTCTTCGACGATCAGGTAGATCTGAGCGCTCTCGTCGACGTTCTCGCAGTCGTCGGCGGACTTGACCGAGGTCAGTCGGTCGAGTGCGACGGTGACGTCGATGGGCAATATCGACGCCGACAACGGCTCGTTCTCCACCAGCGTTAGGCAAGTGTCGGTGTCGACCTGGGCGAGGTCCGTTTTGGCGCAGGTCTCGCTCCCGAGCGCGACCTTGATGGAGTAGTAGGCCGACGAGCTCATCGTCCCGCTGACCTGGTTGAACGTAAAAATCTCGTCGCCGCCAGCGGCCACTTGGTCTCTGCATTCAGTCACGTTGATGACGGTCGTGGTCTCATCGGCTTGAGCGTTGAGGTCGAGTGTGCTGCTGACCTGCCAGTCTGACTCCTTCGTCTCGCCCAGTGCCAGCGAGCTCCACAGCCCCGAACCGAGGAGGGCGAGGGTGAAAACAAAGGAGACAATTTGCTTGGACTTGGGTCGGTTCATACCGAATCCTCTCTTCTCTTCCAAAGGTGCTCTGCGATTTGAACAGCGTTGAGAGCCGCGCCTTTCAAGAGGTTGTCACTGACGACCCAGAAGACGAGCCCTCGCGGATGTGCTTCGTCCTTGCGGATTCTTCCCACAAAGGTTTCGAAGCGATTTGCGGCATCGACAGGGGTCGGGAACTCGCCGCGTTGAGGGTTGTCGACGACGAGCAGCCCATCCGCGGCTTCGAGCGCCGCCCTGAAGGCCGCGACGTCCAACGGCGCCTGAGTGACGACGTTGACCACCTCGGAGTGTGAGCGCGACACCGGGACTCGCACACAGGTCGCGCTGATCGCGAGCTGTGGCAGCCCCAGAATCTTGCGCGGCTCGTGAATCATCTTGAGCTCCTCGGTGGTGTAGCCCGACTCGGTAAAAGTCCCGATCTGGGGCACGACGTTGAAGGCCAACGGCCGCGCATGCACCTTTGCGATCGGGGACGGCTCGCCTTTGAGATAGGCCGCAACCCCCTCTATCAACTCGTTGATTCCCTTCTGGCCCGCGCCGCTGGCAGATTGATACGTCGCCACCCGGACCGACTCGAGCCCGACCAGCTTCTGCAGCACATCGAGGACGAGGACGAGTTGGATCGTCGAACAGTTCGGATTGGCGATGATGGTCGGCGCCGCAGGAATCGCCGCAGCGTTGACCTCCGGCACCACCAACGGGATCAGCGGGTCCATGCGAAAAGCGCTGGTGTTGTCGATCACCACGACGCCCGCTTTGGCGGCTCGCGGCGCGTGGCGCTCGCTGACGGCAGCCCCGGCGGAGAAGAGCGCGACGTCGATGCCCTCGAACGAGGCGATGTCGAGGTCCTCGACGAGCTGGTCTCCCCAAGCCGTGGACGAGATCTTACCAGCGCTGTTCTTGGACGCCATCAAGCGAAGAGAGGCCACGGGGAACGCTCGTCGGGCGAGGGTATCGAGCATGGCCCGTCCGACCGCGCCGGTGGCCCCGACGACGGCAACCGTGAAGCCGTTGGGCGTGAAGGAGAGCAGGTGGGGTTCTTTCTGTGGTGGGTGAGTTGACATCGGTTCTGGGAGCCTTGGGAGGGGAGTCCGCAGCATGCGCTGACAGCATGCGCTGACAGCATGCGCTGACAGCATGCGCTGACAG
>PFUG01000389.1:108-7071 GCA_002789955.1 Deltaproteobacteria bacterium CG_4_9_14_3_um_filter_63_12
CCCTATGTGACCTTGCTCGACGGCACTTTTCAAAGATTGCGCGTGCGTACAGTAGTCCCCAGAAATGGCGCCATTTACCCCGGCAGTGGCACAGTTGACGGTCACCTGATCGGCGTGCTATCGGGAAGCGTCTGCAAGAACACACGGTTGGGGTCGGGTTGCGACGACATTGCTTGTGGTCACGAGCCCCCACCCGAAAGTGCTAGGCGACATTTCTGGTTCGGTGTTGGCACCTACTGTTCAGAGGGCAAGATTCATGCGGATTCTTTTTCAAGGCATTGTGGCGGTTTCTTTGGGAATGTTGGCTTTCGGGTGTTCCGTCCAGAAGGATCCGGATCGCAACACCGGCGACGACGGGACTCGTCTGGAAGCTCGAGAGATGCCCGTCGATCGTACCGTCATCGACAACGTGAGCTACGCCGATGGCGACATGCACGACTGGAAGTATTTCCGCGTCCCAGCCAAGGGGATCATGGAGATCATCATCGCGTTCGACAACGCCAATGCGAAAGGGATCGTGATCATTCGCGACGCGACGGGGATGCAGGTCTCGCGCATGGAGCACCGCGCCGAGCCGCGCCTTCAGACGACATTTCATGCCGATCCAGGGATCTACTATCTCGAGATCTTCGTGGAGACGGAGCGCAGCGACTACACCCTGGAAGCGAACTTCCAGCCGGGCTTCTGAGGCGCTGGCGACCTTCCGCGCCAAGCTCCGTCGCGCCTTTATTGATGCTGTCCATCCCTGCTTGGGTTGCTGATCGTGGCCTGGGAGCGGATTCCCGTGCGCCTAGGTTCAGCCACAGGAGACCTGCGTTCAACCTCTCGCCTCAACGGCGTGGAGGTTGTCTTTCACTCGAGGCCGTCGCACAGTTTGAGCATGAACTTTCAGACGTGCTGAATGACTTGCGGTCGGTGTTGAGCTCTCTGCCCTCTTCACGGGCCACCCGTTGCTCGGATCAGGTTCCTTGATGGCAATTCGGCTTAGAAGTGCGGGAAAGACCGACGTCGGTCTCAAACGCAGTGAGAACGAGGACAATTTCATCATGTTGCCCGATCAGGGCCTCTACGTGCTGGCCGACGGCATGGGGGGGCACGTGGGCGGCAAGATGGCGAGCACACTTGCGGTGACCCTGGTCACCGAGTTCATCTGTGTGCACGCCAAGAAGCCTGGCTTCGAGTTCCCGTTCAAAACCGACGAAAATCTGACCTACGAAGCCAACATCCTCTCCAATGGCATCAAGTATGCGAACGAGAGGATCTTCATCGAGAGCTGCAAGACCCGCGATCTCGAAGGCATGGGGACGACCATCACGGCCATCCTCGTCGCCAAGGACAACCTCGTCGTCGCCCATGTCGGGGACTCGCGCATCTACCGTCTGCGCAATGGCGAGCTGACTCAGATCACCGAAGACCATTCGTTGCTCAACCACCTCATCAACATTGGTGAGCTGAAAAAGGAGGACGCGAAAGGCCACGCGAACAAGAACGTGATCTTGCGAGCCGTCGGGCTGAAGGACTACGTCGAGGTCGCGACTCAAGTCGTCGCCAAGGTGCCTGGCGATCAGTACATGATGTGTTCGGATGGCCTGAGCGACCTCGTGGACGACTTCGTCATCGCCGAGGTGATGCGAACCGCGCCCTCGCTGAAAGACGCCTGCGACCAGCTGATTCGTTTGGCCTTGCACGCTGGCGGGAGGGACAACGTCACCGTCATCATCGCCGAGGTCGAAGAGTACATCGACGATCGACCCGACCGCGCCTGGACCACTGGGATCTTTAGTGCGATTCCGTTGCAGCAGCAGCAGCAGCAGCAGCAGAAACACTCCGAGGCGCCCTCTCCGCCAGCACCACCAGCTCCCAAGCCGCTCCCTCCTCCGCCCAGCCGCAATGCTCACGGGCATCCGGGCCCCGCAGCCAACGTCCGCTTGCACGCCGTTCGCGTCGCGAACGGTGGACGGGTGAGCGCTCCGCCTCCACCTGGTCACATGGCCGGTGGGTTCGAGAAGCGGCCCTCGTCGGGGTCAATGCCGGCGATTCCGCAGTCCCAGAACGTCCCCAGGCACGACCCTTCGATGGTCTCTGGCAGCATCCCGATGATGCCTGGTGGAGCCTACGGCCAGGTTGTTGGTCCTCCGGGACAACTGGCGCAAACTCGCGCTCCGATCAATCGGCGGTCTCGCACCCCAACCGATATGCCAGTCTACCAGTCGCCAGCGCCCGAAGCGCCAGCCCCGCGGGAAGAGACGACCGACATCAAAGCGCCGCCTCCAGGCTTCTTCGACGAGCCCCCACCTCCTGGAAATCTGGTCGCTCCCTCACGAGGCACGGCGACTAGGCCGCCAGGTCGCCCTGTGCGCCCCGCGAACGTGAGCTCGGGCCAATATGCCCAACCGGAGCCGCCCGAAAAGGCGACGCTTCAGGAAGTTTCAAAGTCCTTGGAGGAGGAAGAGGACCGAACCAGCGAGCACGTCACGCCTTATGGGTCCGACAGCTTCGAGGTCGACGATGATGTGACTATCATCAAACCGCAGGTGCAGGCCGTCGGTGGTGAAGAGGAGTACAAACCGACGGCAATGTTGCCGGCGTTCAAGTTGCCGGCCCCGGCCGCAGAGATTGAGGACGACCACAAACCCACTGTCCAGCAGATGCCTGCTTTTGTACCCTTGGAACATCGCCCAGGGCCAGCGCGGGTCGGCGAGAACACCATCGTCGAGCGCTCCAACTATCGCGACGAAGGCTCCATCCAGGTGGATTCCAGCTTGTTCGCCGAGCCGGAATCGACGATCGTCGTGGACGACAGCTTGTTGACTGAGGTCGCCGAAGAGGACAACGGGAAACGGCCACCGCCGCCACCGCCACCCCCGAACAAGCGCTGGAACAAGTAACCAGAAACACGAAAGCCCGCATGAATGCGGGCTTTCGTGCTTTGGGGTGAACCCTTAGGCGTGGGCGCGGCTCGCACGGGTCGAGACGCCCTCCCATTTCCGCCGCCCCTGATAGAGCAGAAGGAGGGCGTACACCGGCACCGCCAACAACGCCACCGCGAAGTAGTTGTGTAGATAAAAGCCCGCCACCAGCAAGCCCCCCAAGCTCGCCATGCACATTCCTACGCCGAGCCGCATCGCCTGCTCGCTGTTCGACCAAAGGAGAGAGGCTTCCAGTCCAGCGAGCGCCGCAAGGAGCGCACTCGCCAAGACGAGCACCGGCGCGCTGACCGTATCCATCTGAGTCGTCCGCAACAAGACTACCGCCATGGTGAGCCCACCTATCCCGATCAGCGCGAACACCACGCTGGCCAGCGTCCATGCGCGAGGGCGCACACGACGCGGCTCGTGACGCTTCTTGGTCAGATCGAAACCATACTTGTACTTCTGTCGGCTCGAGTACGCCGCGACCAAGCCAACCGCCCCAAAGGGGAGGAGTCCGACGCAGGCGAGGGCCAGCAGCACCGAGCCGAGGGGCTGGCGCTCTTTGTGGCAAAGGAACCCGCCTGCCGCGGCGAGAAACGTCAGCGGTGTGCCGATGAGCAGGACCGGCGCAGGGTAGCTCGTCGTCGCCGCAAGGACAGTGATCCCGACTGCGTTGACGAGAATGGCAATGATCAAGAGCCCTTTCATCCTCAGACTTCCTTTACTCGACACAGTGCATTGGCTTCGACCCTTCTGTTTTGGCCCGAAGTGGTGCCCAGGTCAATGCTAGGCCTGAGGCCTGAGGCCTGAGGCCCGAGGCCTGAGGCCCGAGGCCTGAGACCTGAGGCCCGAGGCCCGAGGCCCGAGGCCTGAGACCTGAGGCCCTGAGACCTGAGGCCTGAGGCCCTAAGACCTGAGGCCCTGAGACCTGAGGCCTGAGGCCCGAGGCCTGAGACCCGAGGCCCGAGGCCTGAGGCCCGAGGCCTGAGACCCGAGGCCCGAGGCCCGAGGCCTGAGACCTGAGGCCCGAGGCCCGAGGCCCGAGGCCTGAGGCCCGAGGCCTGAGACCTGAGGCCTGAGGCCTGAGACCTGAGGCCCGAGGCCCGAGGCCTGAGACCTGAGACCTGAGACCTGAGTCCCTGAGGCCCGAGGCCCTGAGACCTGAGACCTGAGGCCTGAGGCCCGAGGCCCGGGGCCCTGAGAACCTGAGGCTCGAGGCCCTGAGGCCCGGGGCCTGAGACCTGATGCCTGAGGCCCTCAGGCCTGATGCCTGAGGCCCTGAGACCTGATGCCTGAGGCCCTCAGGCCTGATGCCTGAGGCCCTGAGACCTGATGCCTGAGGCCCGAGGCCACGACGCCGAACCGCGTCCGACCGCCCGAACCCACAAGTGCAAACTCCACAGAGAGGGCGACCCACTGGGTCACCCTCTCTGTGAAACGTCGTCGAACCGCGTTCGGCTCAGAACAGCCAGAAGATGTTGCTCTGAATCGTCCAAGCCACCTCGCCAGCGAGGTCCTTCGTGATGGAGAGGTCATTGGGATAGACCCCGGCCGTCGGGAGGATCGGGTAGTTGACATCGGTGCCATCGCGTTTCGCCTTGCGGGTCCAGACGGGCCCAGGGACGAAGAGTCCAGCTGCGAGCTCGAGCTTGTAGCGATCCACTTCCTCGTAGAAGAGCTTGAGATCCGTCTCGAGCCCGTACCAAGAGGCTTGTCCTGGGGTGCTCTCTGGCTTCGGAGCGATGGCCGTGATCACGTCGAGACGCGCGCCGAGGACGTTGAAGCTCTGAGCTTCTTCGATGGGGAAGGTGTAGGCGCCCCAGGGATTGAAGTAGATGGCGTTGGTGATGCCACCGACCAGCTCGCGGAACATGATCATGTCGATGAGGTAGTTCTGGTCGAAGCGGAAGTTGTTGATGTTGGGTTGGACCTGCCCAGACGAGGGGTCGCCGGTGGCGAGGATGTCCTGGTAGCCGAAGCCGAGCGAGTCCTTGCCTGTGGCGAGTCCGGCGTTGAGTCCGAAATAGCCGTCGAAGAGTCTGACCTCAGACTCCATGGCGAGCCCGAACTGCTGCAGATCACGGCCGATGGTGTCGGTCGAGTTGACCTTGTCGATGCGGCCGAAGATGCCGGTGCCCTCGAGCTCGACCTTGAGGTGCTGTTGGTAGCCGAAGCTGTAGGCAAACCGCGCCCAGAGGTCAGGAATGTAGGCCGTGACGCCTCGAGGCTCGAGGTCGGCGTAGCTCGAAGTCCCGACATAGGAGCCCTTGCTTGGTTTGGAGGTGAGATCCGCATCTTGGGTGCGATAGACGAAGTACACCCCCCAATCGAAGACTGGCTTGCGCAGCTCGATGAAGTCGCGATTGCGCTCGTCGATCTCCTGCTTGACCATGGGCCGACTGAAGAGAGCAATGACAAATTGCGTCACGTCATCGGCTTGGGCCATGTCGAAGGCCTGTCCGTAGCTGTTGTTCTGGGCGTTGTAGCCGACGAGCCCCTCGGAGACGAAGTCCCAGGCGAAGACGATGTAGAAAGCGCGGTAGATGGGATCCTTGGTGAGGAACATGATGCGGTCGACGAAGTCGCCGTGGTTGCAGTCCACGCAGTCCCAAGCGGGCTCGCCGAGCCCTTTGCGGATGCTGCTGTGGGTCCCGCCGCCATTGGCGAGAATTCCCAAACCCCAGTCGCTGGGCATGCGGCCGGCCCGCAAGACGCCAAAGAGGGTCTTTACTTCGGCGAAGGCCGAGCGCACGACCACGGACTCTTTGCCAATGGTGTCGATGCGGGGCTCTTCGGCGCTGCCAGAGAAGGCGATGATGGGGACGTCGATGCGGCCTGCACGCATGCCGTCGGGAGTGGAGCCGAGCACGAGGTTGTCGAGGATGTCGAGCGTCGAGAAGATGCGAAGTGACTCGGTGAGGTGGATGATCGGGGCGTAGCGCAAGCGGATGTTGGCGCCAGCCAAAGTGTCCGCGTCAGTGGGCTGTATGATCGGCTGGGCATCGCCGCGCTCTTTGGAGTCCAAGGGCGGCGCGATGGGGCTGGTGCCTTTGGTGTTGAGGTCGAGGTTGTTGAAGAGGTCAGCTCGGAAACGGAAATAGCCGTGGTGCTCGATGCGCGGCATCAAATCGGCGCTGGAGGGAGAGGGGATGGGGGTCGACGAAGCCGGGATGGCCTCGAGGCCATCGGCGTCTTTGGCGGGATGTTTGCTGGCCAACGCCTTCATCGCCGCTTTGCGGGCGTCCTGGGCCTCTTGTCCATCGCGTTTGAGCTTGTCGGGCTCTTTCTTGGAATCGGGAGTGTCCTTGGGGATCAGCGTTGTCGGATCTGGGGTGACCGGCGGTGTGGCCTCATCGGGCGGCGTTGGGTCTTCGGTCCCTTCGGTCCCTTCTGCCCCTTCGGTGGTCGCGGGAGCCGGCTCGTCAGCCGCTCCATCGTCGGTCGTGGCCTCTTTGGCCTCGGTCGCCTCGCCTCCTTCAGCGGCCGTGTCTCCTGTGGGCTCCTGCGCCCAGGACGCGTTGGCGAAGGCCAGCAGCGCGAGGAGGCTTACAAGTGTGGTGAGCAGACCTTTCTTCATCGTGGACTCCCGATTCTACTGGATGCGCGTCTGTCTGTGGGTCGCCTTGAACGTCTGTGGTGTGTCCCCAAGGAAGGCCATGTCGAGGAGGTCGCGAAGGTGGAGCACAGACCACAAAGGGGTTGAGTTCTGAGTATCGTTTGGCTGCCTAACACGAAAGCAGACCCTCTGCCAACTGCTCGCGTGCCCTGGCCTCGCGGCCCAGAGTTGAGGAACCCCATCTGCGGCGCCGCCTTCCTCCCTCGCTCCTCGGCGTACGTGTACGCCTGCGTCGCTCGGTCGTCGGCTGCTTGCACCTGGGGCATTTCCGAACGGGCACTCAGAAGATGTCCTTTCGGCAGGATTGCGTGTTTCGCTGAGATCGGTGGAAAATGCGACCGAACTCTGAGTTTCAAGATCGACTCCAGCTAGTGTAACGCTTCACATGTGTCCGTGCTTATGAGCGTGGCCTTTCAGGGAAGCAGGGCTCTGCCC
>PFUG01000390.1 GCA_002789955.1 Deltaproteobacteria bacterium CG_4_9_14_3_um_filter_63_12
GACCCGCCACAGCTGGTCGTCGACTGTGATCCCAAGCCGGTCGGCGACTCACTCCCCACGTGCACGGTCACGCCAAATCGCGTAGGTCGCTGGCTCGTGCGGACCACTGCCACCGATTCCCTTGGCAACACTCTACTCTCCGAGGCCGACATCGCCGTGTTCGCCGAGAGCACAGAGCGTCATGCCGGCCAAGTGAGCGCTCGTCCGCCCTACGGACTCTCTCGCGACAAGGACCTGTACCAGCCTGGTGAGACGGCGAAGCTCACTCTCGGGTCTGCCGACGCCATGGTCCGCGGCATCTTCGCGGTGAGCGCCGATGGACTGCGCTCTTGGCACTTGGTGGACATCAAAGACGGGGGTTTTGCCGGCACGACGAGCAAGGACATCGCCCTCGGCGTAGAGCAGCTGCCTGGCGTGAACGCCGAGGTTCTGCTCATCGGTGAACGCACCACCTACACGCTCATGGACGGCTACGACAGCGGACGTCCGACGCTCCTACACGACCGAGAGCCCCTACCGATGGACGTCGAATCTCAGCGGCTCAGCGTCGAGGTCGAGTCGTCGACGGCCAGCGCCAGGCCAGGCGACGAGCTCAGCGTCACGCTGGTGGTCCGCGATCGCGACGGGCTCGTCGTTCCCGACGCGGAGGTGACGTTGTGGGCGGTGGACGCCGGCATCGTCCTGCTCCAGCCTTTCGAGCTCCCAGACCTGCTGGGGGGGCTCTTTCCTCGGCGCTCTGCAGGAACCTGGTGGGGAGAGACCCGCAACTTCCTCGGTTACCAGCTTGGATTCTCCAATCCAACCGGTGGTGGAGGGATGGGCTATGGGAGCGGAATGGGAAGTTTGGGCTCTCGCAGCTACGGTGGAGCGGGTGGAGCGGCCTCTGGGCCAGTCGCGGCGCGCAAGAAGTTCGTGACCACTCCTTACTACAACGGCGAGATCATCACCGATGCAGAGGGAAAGGCGACCATCCACTTCACGTTGCCGGACAACCTGACCCGCTTCGAGCTCTTCGCCATGGCGAGCGAGGGCGTGACTCGGTTCGGTAAGGGGAAGTCGTCGGTCGAAGTCAGTCTGCCGCTCCTCTTGCGCCCAGCGCTGCCCCGCTTCGCCAACCTCGGCGACCACCTCGAGGCCGGCGTGATCGTCCAGAACAACAGCGAAGAGTCTGTCGTGGCCCAGGTGACCGCGTCGTCGACGGGACTCCTCAGCCGCACGGTCCCCAGCGTCAAGCCCGAGTCCGTGAGCTTGGAGCCTGGACGCAGCGCGGAGGTGCGCTTCGCTTGGTTGGCCTCCCAGACTGGAACAGAGACGCTTCGCTTCGACGTGGCCACGGCGACGGAGCGCGACGCGGTCGAGGTGTCCCTGCCCGTACAAGAACGCATCCTCGATGAGACCGTGGCCGTCTACGGCGTCATCGAGCAGGCGGTAGCCATCCCCTTGATGCTGCCCTTTGCGGTGTTCGCAGACCGTGGAGGTTTGGACTTGAGCGTCTCGTCGACGCGGCTCACTGGGCTCGCCGACGCCGCCCGCTACCTGATCGACTACCCGCACGGCTGCCTGGAGCAGACCTCCTCTCGCCTCGCCCCCCTGATTTTGCTGGGCGAGCTCGGACCGGACCTGACCGGTGTCACCGCAGACGACGTCAAGCCAATGATCGACGCGGGCCTCGAACGCCTGCAGACCATGGCCATGCCCGGTGGGGGCTTCTCGTACTGGCCGGGCAACGGCAACCCCACGCACCCCTTCGCCAGCCTCTATGCGACCTTGATCCTCGCCGACGCGCAGGCGGCAGGCTACGACACTCTCGGGCTCCTCGAGCCGTCGTTGAACTACGCTCGCGCGCTGGTGCTGCCAACCACCGCCCCAGCGACCGACAGCTCGACCGACGTCACTGACCAGGCGTGGATTGAAAAGGCCTTTGCGCTCTACGTGTTGGCCAGCCAAGACGCGATCCCGGACGAGTCCTTGTTGGGCGCCGTGGAGATGGCCAAGAAACCAGTGGGCAAGCCAATCTTCGCGCGTTTCATGTTGTACCGCGCGCTGCGGGGCATCGAGCCGTCGCGGCTCCCCGGCGAGGACCTGGTCGGCATCGCCGAGGCGCTGCTCATCTCCGCCGAGAATCAGATTGTGGAAGAGGGCAGGGCGGCCCACATCAAGGAGATCGCGGGCCTCGGACGCTGGATGGACTCCGAACACCGCAGCGACGCCATCGCGCTCGATGTGCTGTTGCAGGTCCAACCTGACCACCCCATGATCGAAAAGTTGGCCATCGGCCTGTTGGACGCACGGCAGTCGGGTCGCTGGCGTTCGACGCAAGAGAACGCCTGGGCCCTACGCGCGATGGTGCGCTACCTCAACGTCGTCGAGTCGGCCGTGCCCAACTTCGACATGACCGCCTGGTACGACGGCGAGCCAATGCTCTCCCACCATTTCGAGGGCCGCAGCGCAGACAAGATCGAGAGCCATCTGCCGATCACCGCCGTCATCGAGGCCGATGGAAAGCCCGTGCTCATCGGTAAGAAGGGCGAAGGGCGGCTCTACTACCGCTTGGGCATGACCTACGCTCCGAAGGATCAGAACCTGCCGGCCTGGGACGCGGGCTTTAGCGTGACGCGCGAGTACTCCGTCAACGGAGTTCGGCTCGAGGCGGGCACGCCCCTGAACGCCGGTGACATCGTCAAAGTCAACATCACCCTCGACTGCCCGTCACGGCGTTATTACGTCGCGCTCGTGGACCCGCTGCCGGCGGCGTTCGAACCCATCGACACCACCCTCGCCACCACCGGCAGCAGCGCGGTGCGCGTCGTGCGGTGGAGTGAGTTCAACCACAACGAGATGCGCGACAACCGGGTCGAGTACTTCGCAGACGAGCTGGCCGCCGGCTCCCACGTGTTGCAGTACGAGGCCCGCGTCACCAGCGCCGGACAGTTCCGCGCGGGGGCGACGGTGGTCGAGGAGATGTACACGCCGGAGGTCTTCGGGCGCGGTGAGCCCATGGACCTGGAGGTGCGCTGAGAACTCGCAGCCAGGGATGGTGAAGAGTCGTGTAAACCCGAAGGGTTGCGCGCAGGATGCGCGCAACAACTCAGAACCCAAAGGACCACGCCGCGGCTACGCGGGGTTCCTGCACAGGGTTGGGAAAGTTAGGTCAGGAGCAGCGCTGCAACCAAGCCTGCGGCAACGAGCGCGCCGATCACGATGGCGATGATCAGGCCCTTCATGGAGCCGTCGCCGTCGAGGTCCTCGACGGGTTGGGGGCCGTGGCGCGGCACGATCGCTTGCGAGTGCAAGCTCGTGATCGGGACCGCGAAAGTCTCTTCGACGTCGTGAGCGTCGACTTCGGTGTCGATGGTGACCGGGATCAACTTGTGCTCGGGGATTCGCCCGACCGAGTTGAGCTCGAGCACGAACTTGCCAACCCCGATGCGGTCGCCGTAGCGCAACGGCAGCTCGCGCACCTCTTTGCCGTTGACCATCAGGCCGTTGCGGCTGCCCACGTCGCGCACCACGAAGTT
Source organism: Deltaproteobacteria bacterium CG_4_9_14_3_um_filter_63_12 (assembly GCA_002789955.1). Lineage (GTDB taxonomy): Bacteria > Myxococcota_A > Bradymonadia > UBA4248 > UM-FILTER-63-12 > UM-FILTER-63-12. The sequence continues at coordinate 3,519 of PFUG01000390.1, forward strand.
GCCTCGAACATACTCGAAACGCGCGTGGACTCTGGAGACGCTAGAGTTGTCGAGCACGAGATCGTTCTGTGGGTCTCGCCCGACATGCGTGATCGTCTTGTTGATTTCGCAACGCTGGATCTCTCTTCCAGCCATATACACAATCAGCGATGGCATCGTATGGACCTCGGTGGTCTCGAGTCGAGGAGACGGCGAAGGGTTCGAGAGTACACCGCTGACGAGCCCAGCCGCATCCACTCTCGCGCGGTTGACCCCCACGACTATAGTTCCGCTCTGCCGGAGCGGCCAAGACCGAAGGTTTGTTTCGCCTCAGGCCTCTTGTCAGGCGGCTGCGAAGCAGGTCAAGCGTCTCATCGATGAGCAGGAGTGAGCCGAGCTCAGTCCGCGATGCCATCGATCATGGCGTCTGCCACCTCGTGCATCATCAGCACGTAAGCCTCTCGGACGAAGCGCACATAGTGTGGAGCTTTGAGTCCAGCGGCCCGTGTCAGCTCTTCGATGCCACTGACCGTCCCCTTCCACATGCTCTCGACGTCTTCGAACTTCCAAGACCCAGTGATCACCGGGGTCGTCCGGTCGCCTGCGGCGTCGACCTCGTAGTCGATCCAGTCGTCCATGAGCTGCACGAACATCGAGACGTCGTACATCCACTGCCGCGCGGCCTCGCCTGCGTAGCGATAGACCGGGAAGATCAGCCCGTCGATGGTGCCCTCGACGCCCGCCACGCGGAAGCCGAGCCCAGTGGGATCGTCCTCGCCGGTCATGGCCGAGACCTCCGAGTCGATCCAGTCATGGACCCGCACCATGGCGGCGTGGAAGGGATCGTTTTCTTCTAGGGTCAGCCGGTGGGACATGGCCTGGTGGATGGCGCGGGTCAGGGCGAGCCCCGGGGTGTCGGGCGCGTACTTGCCGTTGAGCAGGTCGTGCATCTTGCGGCCGCGCTCGACGGGCTCGTCCTCCATGCAGTGGTCAAAGACGTGGTCGACGCAGGCGATGAACGCGGCCACCAAGACGATGCGCCGATGCTCGTGCTGATATGCCAGACGTTTTATGGCCGACATGGCGAGGCGGGTGCCGAAACCGAGGACGCGGTTGGGCAACGGCAAGCGGTTGGCGAACGCCGTGGCGAGCCGAATGGCGAGCGGGCGGTTGGGTGAGGAGAAGAGCACCGAATAGGGCGCCGACGCATAGAGGTCACAGGTCAGGAAGCGCAGCTTCTTGCCGAACCCCTGCCCGATGAGCTCGGGCCAATGCTGTTGTACCAAGGGCATCACGTACCGATCGTAGTTGCGATAGGCCGTGCGGCGGATGGCCCGGGTGAGCTCGCCAACCGACGGGTCGGGTTTGCCCATGAGCTGGCGCAGGGCGGCCACGCGCTCGGCTCTCGGCGGCACAGTAGGCTTCGACTCGTGGGCGCTAGGGTTCGCTTGCATGAAGACTCCGGAAGTGTTTGACGTGGTCGCGAACATTTGAGCGACCGGCTCTCAGGGAGGGGTGCCAAAAGTTTGGTAGGAAGGTCCGATCTTCACCGTGAAGTCGAACTCGCCCTCGAGGTCTGCCAGCGGCACCTCGCTGGAGGCCGGGATTCCACCGGGCTCGCCGGTCGTGAAGTCGACCAGCTGTCCGGTGAGCGTCCCTTTGATCACGTCGTCCTCCTCCAAACCCAACGACTCGAACGTCACCGTGCCCACCACCAGAGGGTTGACGAAGTCGTCTCGGCAGGACTCGAGAAAGCGGAAATAGGCCTGAATGCAGCCTGTGGGGCCGAGCGCCGCAGAAGTCCCGGCGAGCGTCGAGATTTTAGGGCACTCCGCGCTCTGTCCCACCAGTGGCCCCTCGATGAGGTTGAGAAAGAACGTGTCGGCTTCAGTGGTCGCCTTGTTGTTCGCGGCCATGCGGATGAAGACGCCAGTGGGCGTCGGGCTGGCCGAGAAGAGCGTCGGCTCGAACGGGAACTGGTTCGTCGCGCAGCCGCTCTTGGTCACGGTCGTCAGACGAAACGTTGCGCTGTCGTCGTTGCAAGCCATCGCCATCAGGGTCAGACAGAACACGCCCAGCCGCAGACCCTGCCGATTTCCTTTCGCTCCAGAACCCATGAGGCCAACCCTACGCGAAGTACGATTGCGGACAACGAGTCATAGCGGTTCGGTGTCTCCCGAACAAGCAGCGAACTTATTGTCTGAAGACGGAACAAAGAACCTCCTCCACCGGATGAGGGCAGAGCCCGCTCTTCCCTTCAACTCCCGAAAAGAACCACACGCCGTCGGTGTTGAATCCTCTTCACCACGAAGGATGCGAAGAACGCCGAGGAGATGCCCTGGGGAACAGGTGGTGTCCGACTTGACGACGGTGAAATCGGCGCGCGGCCGCGACGCCAGATGGCGACGCGGCCGCGTTGAGGTCGAGTTCGGCCCTAGTCCTAGTAAAGTGAGATGCTCACCTCACCATCTCCGCTTCGCCCGCCTACGGTGTTCACACCGCTGCTCACGCCGCCGATGTAACCGGAGCCGCCACCGCCGTGGCCATCTGCTCCGGCACCCCCACCACCGTAGTAGCCACCGCCTCCGGAACCGGCATGACCGGCGGGGTGCATTCCAGCCGCCCCGCCCACACCGAGCGCGCCGGGGCTGCCGTTGTAGCTCGGGTATACGCCACCAGCGCCGCCAGCGACTTGTGTGCCACCTTTGCCATTATAGGCGCTGCTGGCAGCTTCGGAACCGCCGACGCCGCTGTCACCACCGCCATCGCCTCCGGTTCCGTTGCAGGCGGAGTACTCGGCGCCGCCTCCGCCACCCGCGACGATGACCCGCTGGGCCAATGTGGCGCCGCCCCTACGTACGTCGGACGCGCCACCACCAGAGCCACAGGTCGCCGTCGTCGCACAGGAGGTGCCACCGCCATTGAAGCCGCCGGTTGCGCCAGCGATGCCACGGCCGCCGACATACACCCAGAGCGTCTCGCCAGGGGTGACGGTCAGGACGCCCTCCGCGTATCCACCTTTTCCACCGATATCACCACAGCTGGCGAAATCGTTCGTACACGTCCCTCCCATGGCGCCCCAAGCCTTGATGCGAACACTCGTCACACCGGCGGGCACGACATACTGCTGAGCAGCCCCCGTATAGGCGAACACCGTCGGAGCCTCGATCTGACAGGTCGAGCTGCACCCGTCGCCACCGACGGTGTTGCCGTCGTCGCAGGCCTCAGCGCCAGCAGTCACGCCGTCTCCACAGACCGTGTTGCAGGTCACGCCGTCGCCAGTGTAGCCCGCGTTGCAGGCGCAAGTACCGTCAAGCGTGGATTCATGGTGGCCTCTCGAGTGGGGTGTCACCCGAGATTAGCGGTTTTCTTGTGCGAAGCCAGCGCGACGAGGAATCGCAGCTCGCTCGGCGGACGCAGTTCGCCGTGGTGGGTTCGGGCGGTCGGAGGCGGTTCTCAGCCTCAGGCCTCAGGCTTCAGGCTTCAGGCTTCAGGCCTCAGGCTTCAGGCTTCAGGCCTCAGGCTTCAGGCTTCAGGCCTCAGGCTTCAGGCTTCAGGCCTCAGGCTTCAGGCTTCAGGCCTCAGGCTTCAGGCCTCAGGCCTCAGGCTTCAGGCTTCAGGCCTCAGGCCTCAGGCTTCAGGCC
>PFUG01000147.1 GCA_002789955.1 Deltaproteobacteria bacterium CG_4_9_14_3_um_filter_63_12
CGAAGCTTTTCCTGGCGAATGTGAAACCGAGACAGGAATCTCCCACAATTTCTGTTCGTCAGCAACTGACGAAAGCCTCAGGCTGCCCTGTGTTCCCAGACGAACCACAAACTCGCTGACCCAGGCTTCACGATCGAAGCAGGGCGGCACCTTGCCAAGCGCGTGAATGCCCGCGAGAGTGCTCGTCATGACGGAGTTCATCGCTACGCTCAGCGCTGGAGTATTTTGTTTCTTGTTCGCCACCGCGCTCGGCGCGACCGTGGTGGGCCGGCGTCGCCTCGCTCGCCTCGCCGAGGTCGTCCCCGACCCGACCGCAGACCGCCAGTCCATCTCGATCATCAGCCCGGCCTGTGACGAGGCGGACTCCATCGAGGCGGCGGTCCAGAGCTGGCTCGCCCAGAGCCATCCCCGAGTTCAGGTCGTGGTCGTCGACGATCGCTCCACCGACCGCACAGGGACAATCATTGACCGTGTTGCCGCGACAGACTCGAGGGTCGTGGCGGTACACATCAGGGAATTGCCGAGCGGTTGGCTCGGCAAGCTCAACGCGATGCGCCACGGCATCGCCGCAGCGACGGGAGAATGGCTACTGATCGCCGATGCGGACGCTCACCTTGGCCGCGACACTGTGCGCAAGGCGGTCACCTATGCGACACAGCACGAAAGAGACTTCCTCTCGGTCATCCCTCAAGTGCGAACCGCCGGGTTTCTGGGGGACGCGGTTTGGAACGTGACCTTGGGTCTGTTCAACCTGGCGACCCGACCTTGGCGCATCCCGAACCCCGAGACGAGTGCGATCGGCGCCTCCGGCGCCTTTCTGTTGGTGCGTCGTGCAGCCCTCGAGCGGGGGCCTGGGCTCGAGTGGCTGCGGCTCGAGGTCGCCGACGACTACGGCATGTGCCTACTCATCAAGTCGCACGGCGGCTCGGCCGAGCTCTTGGTTGGCCGCGAAGAGGTCGTTCTGACCTGGTACTCGTCCATCGGCGAGATGGCCCGACGGATGCAGAAGAACTTCTACGCGATCACTGGGCGTTTCTCTCTGGTTCGGTCGCTGGTTCAGGCCGTGGCCTTCGCGGTTTTGGGGCTGTGGCCCCTTTTGGCCCTGCTCGTTCCGACTCCAGCGGTGCTGGGGCTCGTCGGCCTGGGTCTGCTGCTGCTCGTCGGGAACACCTGGTTGGCCTCCGTAGGATTCGGGCGCTCGGGCTGGGCGTCGTTGGGGGCGCCGTTGGGGTTCCTGTTGATCGCGCTCATCGTCGTGCGCTCAGCCCTCATCGGACGCCGCATTGGCGGGATCGAGTGGCGCGGCGAGCGCTACGCGGCCGCTGACCTGAAGGCTCGACAGCACGTGCGGTTCTGAGCGGCTGAGAGCGGGGGGGGGACAGGGGTTGTGCGCCTCGTTGGTCGAGCGGCAAGACCCAAGCGAGCCCTAAAGCTCGGCGTGTTGGAGCCTCGGCGAATCGGCTGTCTTGACAGATCCGCTTGGCGCGCTCACGGTGTGTTCATTCACATCTCGCAAGGTGGGTAGAAATTCGCGTGGTCTTCGCTGGCTCGTCGAGGCGCTGACTCGAGAGCGGTCCTGGTAGAGACGATTATGGAAGAGCTCGACACCCAGCTCGACGCAACTGGTGCTTTACTCACCGCGCTCAACGTCGAGGTTGACCACAGCGGTGTGGTCCTGTTGGGTTTGGACACGCTGGCGGCCTCGGTTTCAGAGGGTCAGCAGCAGGTCCGACTCAGCCTGGATGGCAGCTCGTCGCGGCTGACGCAGACGCTCGATGCCGTCCAAGAGGCTATCGAGCACAAGGAGACGGGGTTGCTCGCCCGCTTCGACGAGGCCTCGGTGCGGAGCGAAAACATGATGCAGACTGTCGCCGAGCACGTCGGCGGGCTGCAAAGTCAAATCGAGGTGCTTTCGGACCGGGCCGAGGCGTTGCAGAGCGGCCTGCAGTCGGCGGAGGGAGCGGCCGCCGACAGCCTAGAAGGGTTGAACGAGCAGGTCGACGCGACCCTGACTGAGCTCACTCACTCGTTCTCCCAGTCCACGGCGGTCCTCGACGAGTTTCACCAAGAGCTCGACGATGTGCTGCAGAGCATCGATGAGCATCAGCAACTTTTGACCACCCATCTGGACTCGCTCGAAGAGCTGTTGACCTCGCATCTCGAGGCAGTAATTGGACGTTTCACGGGTTTGATGGAGGAAGCCGAGACCCGACTTGGCTCGGTGGAGACAGTGCTCGACACGGTTTCGGGGAACGCGCTCAGCATGCTCGAGCAAAAGTACCTCAGCGAGCTGCGCAGCAATTTGGACGGCGCCACTTCGGACCTCCTCGGAGCCACCGAAGTGTTGGATTCTCTGGCGAGTTCCTCCAGTGGGGAGCTGCTCGGCCAGATCGGGGATTTGGTCGGTGGGATGGGGGAGGTGTTGCACAGTCTGGAGCCGATCCTCGACGTCTTGGACAGCGTCAAAGACCTTCTCACGTAGGCAGGAACCATGATGGTGAACGACATTGGACCCAATGACTCGCTGGCCGAGCTGCTCCAGGCGTTTACGGGCACGGTGGAGAGCCTCCGCGGTCAGCTCGGTGAGGTCGCCCAAGATCTGACCGATTGTTCCACCACTCTGCAAGAGAAGAGTGATGGAGCCCATGCTGATCTCGAATTGCTGAGCCAGGAAACCGATGAGTGGAGCGGTGTTCTCGACGGCGCCAGCGACGCTCTGCAAGACCAACTCGATGGTTTCGACGAGCACCTCGCCCACGTCGACGGCACGTTCGAGAGGCTGAGCCACGAGTTTGTCGAGGCGCAAACTCACTTTGTCGAGCAACTCGAGGCGAATCGGGAGCTTGCAGAGTCTGGGACCCGAGCGGTCATGGGGGGGGGTAAGAGAGCTCGAGGACGCCAGTGCAGAGTGTCACCGTCGAGTCGACACCGTGCTCGAGATGAAGCAGCGAAGTTGGCAGCACCTCGAGGAGTCCCTCTCCGCGGCGCGCCACGCCCAGCGCAGCGCCCGCGGCGAAGCTGAAGCCGTCCTCAATGGGTACGCCGAAGAGATCGGGGTTGTGCTCACCGACACGGTTACGCAGCTCTTCACGAGCCTCTACGAGGGGCTGGACGAGGCCCTGAACATCGGCGTCCTAGAAGGTTTTGGCAGCTTTGAGGGAGCGTTGACGCGGCTCTTCGAGGGCTTCCTCCAGGACAGCCTCGAGTTTGCAGACTCGCTCACGACCGCCGTCGGGGAGATCATGCTCAACACCGCCCACAGTCTCGTCGACGAGACCTACCACGCCCTCGAGGCGTCTTTCGAGGACCTGTTGTTGGGGTTGGTTTCTCGCCTGGTTCAGGAGGTCGCGGCGAGCCTCGCCGTGATGGGCATCGGAGCCGGCATTTCTGCGGTCCTCGGTGCGCTGCTGCCGATCATCGCGGCCGCCAAGAGTGTGATCGCAGCCTTGAACGACCTCATCGACGTCGTCGCTTGAAGATGAGTCAGGAGCCTGGAACCCAGCACGGACCTTGGAGAGAGCAAAGCCTGATGAGAGAACTCCATGATTGAAGCCATCAACGTGATCTCACAACTCTCGGGGGACCTCCCTGCGCGTCTTGCGCAGGTCACCGAGAGGGCCTCAGCGCTGCACGATGGCGCTACGGCGCTCACGGACCAATCTGCGGCGGCGCGTGCCCTGGCAGCGACACAAATCGAGGCGGTGACGCAGCCGTTGAAGACCCTCGAAGATTTTGCGGCCGCCGCTCAAGAGGAGTTGGACAGCGCGGCGGACGAGGTGACCGGCCGCATCGTTGAAGTTCAGGCGTGGATGGACACCGCCCAAAGCGAGCTCGCGGGGACGACGCAAGTGCTCACCGAGAAGCTGCATGGCTTCGAGGAGGCCGTGGCAGAGCACAAGACGATGTTGCTCGAGTCGTCCGAAAAGGTGGTGGACACCCTCGGCGCCCTCGATGAGCGATTGCGTGCGGACCGTGCGCGGTTCGAGGGCGCGACGGCCACGTTCTTCGATCGTGTGAACCTGCTCCAGCAGCAAGTGGACAGCGTCAAAGGCGAGCTCGGCGTGCAGGTTGGACATTTGGCGGCAGCCATCGAGGACTGCGCACACCGCACGGGCTCAAGTATCCTCGAGATGGGGCAGTCACTGTTGACCCACGACCAGGAGTCGCAGCAGAAGGTCGGCGACGTGCTCGGGCTGGTGCAGGCCCATTCGGGAAAGCTGGAGGACCACCTGCGGGAGGAGGTCGAGAGTTTCCTTGCCGGCGAGGTCAACCGAATCGTCGGAGTGTTGGCCAAGACCCTTGACGACCTGATGGATCGCTTCATCGACTCCCCCGACGAGATGATGTCCATCCGGCAGCTCATCGAACCCGCGCTGGACTTGATTGGGGGCTACGTCGACCCAATGCACGAGGCCTGCAATCACGTTCACGAGGTTGCGGAGCGCAAAGCCAATGCAGTCCCCGAGGCCTAGCCACGAGCAGGACGGAGTGGTTCTATCCGTGAGAGGAGCAGTGTGTGATGGCAGACAGCTCGATTGACCTTCAAGACATCGTGGCCGACTCGTCGGAGCGTCTTGCCGCCCTCATGCGCCAGGTCGAGCTGGTCGATGGGCGCTTGGAACACACGGAGGCAGAGGTCGCAGAGACGGCGGCTCAGTTGCACGAGCACACCGCACAGCTCGGCGAGAGGGCCTCGGCGCTCGAGGTCCGCATCACCCACAGCCACACCGTCCTCGAGGAGCTGCAAGGCAAGCTTCGAGGGGATCTCGACGAGATCATCAAGCAAGTCGAGACCTCGCAGTCAGACTGCGAGAAGAACGTGGCCGAATGTCTTCATCAGCTCGCGCACTTCGATGCGACGACGGAGGAGCTCAAGGCGAAGCTGGCGACGGCGCGCGAGACCACGTTGGAGAGGCACTCGGGTTTGCGCGACAGCCTCGAGGACACGATCCAGACCTATGAGGAGGTCTTCGGTCACAGCGTCGAACAGGTCGAGCTGTTGGCGGTCGAGCGGGTCCGGGCTTGCCAAGACGCCATCGAGACGCGCACCGCCCAATTGCAGGCCGTGATCCTCAACGAATATGTCCCCGCCATCAAGGACCAGATCGACACCTTCGTCGACCATCTCGGGAGCATCTTGGAGCGCCTCCAGCAACTCCTCGATCGGGTACGACAGGGGACTGAGCAGGGCATGGTCCAGACCCTGACGCAGGACGCTCTGAACCACGAGGAGAACCTGTTGCGCTTGATTGAGAGGGTGAATAATCTCGACCTCTCGGTCTCCTCTCTAGCGGCGAACATCACCAACAGTGGCGACGATTTGGCGCTCGTGAAGAACACCATCATCGACGGCATGGAGACGACCAACATCGGCCTCTCGTCGATCGTAGGGCTGATTCAGGAGACCTACGAGTTCTTTTCTCGATTCGGTGGAGATTGAGGCCAGACGAGCTCAATACGCCTCTGCGCTCGTTGCGAAATCATCCCTAACACCTCCTGGAAATGTCCCCAGACCCAAAAGACCACGAGAAGACCTTAGTCACCGGAGCATCCTCGGCGCCCAGCTCACCGCTCGCCGATCGAAGGGCTGCTTTCGCCGACAAGCTCGCCGACGCGAAGCGCAAGGCCATCGAGGCCAAGGAGCGGCTCGCCAGTCCTGCCGCCACCGAGGTCAGCGGCCTCGATGAGGTCAAACGCACTCTGGAGCAAAAGAGAGCGGAGCTGCAGATGGCGCGCGAGAGCGGTCCGAACGCCATCGTCACGGCCCCTCGCGAGTCCGCCTTTGCACAGGCGTTTCCTCGTGCAAGCGCGAGCGCCGAACCCTCCAAAGTCCTCCTGGGCCTCTTCAACTTGCCCCTGCAGCAGGAGCTCCCAGAGCCCTTTGTCGAGGCGCTGGAGGAGCTGCGGCAGCGGACCACCCAGCTGACCCGCGACGGGGTTGAGCAAGCCAGCTGGCTGCCGGTGTACGACGAGGCCATCGAGGTCTTGGTCTTCCTCGGCGAGGAGCTCAAAGAGGACCTTCGCCGACTGCAGCAAGAGCTCCTCGAAGCAGAGGATGCCAGCGAGCTCAAGCGGCGTCTCGTTCAGGATCCGCGGCGAGAGGCCGACGAGGCCAAGCGCAGTGTCCGGGAGTCGCTGCAGAAGACGATGAGGGAGTGGGTCGACCGGAACAAGAGGCAAATGGACCACGTGGGCAAGAACTGTCAGGAGGTCTTCGAGAAGAAGTTCCGACTCGATGAGAGGCCGACCTCGACGGGCATCGAGATGGCGATGCCTGACGGGCTCTGGGACGATTACTGCCAGTACTTCAAAGAGTGCTGTCAGACGTGGATCAAGAACACGACGCAAGGCGTCGAGGTGGCCTTTGCTCAGAACGTGAACACCGGCGCAGCTCCGCTGAGGACCATCGGTAGGCCGGAGATCTTCTGTCCGCCGGACACGACACCGCCATCGAACCGGGTCGGGATCGAAGGGGCGAAACCCGCTCCAGAGGTGCTTGCGATCCCTGGCCGAGGAAAGCTCTTCGGGCAGTACATCCGCTCCAACATCATGTCCGTTGGGATGTTTGGCATGCTCGTCGGGAGCATGCTGGCGATGTTCGGCTGGAAAGTCGGCAGCGGCACGATTCGCGCCGCGCTGATCGCGGCGCTCCTGCCGATCAGCATTATCTTCGGTGCCCTCGGTGTGAAACGCCAGCGCCAAGAGCTCTCCGAGAAGGCCGTCGCCGACCAGAAGAAGAAGATCTCCGGCACCACTGACAAGGCGGTGAAGGCTCGTCTCGACGAACAGCGACAGGCCCTCGACCGGTGGATCAACGCCCGGCTCACGGTTTGGTCGAACACCACCGATCAGTACTGGAAGGACCAGATCGAGCCCCACTTCTCGGAGCTGGAGGCCGCAGCAAAGAAGGCGACGATCGATCATACGATTTGGCGCAACTCATTGAACGACAAGATGAACGCTTTGAGGACACTAGGAGCCCGCGTCAATGGGACCACGCTCCCAGAGCTGCGCGCTCGTCAGCGGGACATTCGGGATGCGAGTCTCACCGGGGTCTAGAACCATCCCAGGGAAGGGCATAGGCTTTAACTTATGATTGTAATTTCAGTCCGCGCCTGCTATTGTTGAGCTTCCATTCCAGGGAAGGGA